>JBKPTT010000289.1:0-19654 GCA_046735635.1 Acidobacteriota bacterium
ACGGATGGGATGATCCTCGTCGAGGGGAACGCGGCTGCGGCGCTCGGGTCGATGATGGCCGGCGTCACGGTGGTCGCATGGTATCCCATCACCCCGTCGTCGTCTTTGCCCGAAACGCTCATCTCGTACATGAAGAAATACCGCATCGACAAGGACACGGCGAAAGCGACGTTCGCTATCGTCCAGGCGGAGGACGAGATTGCGTCGATAGGGATGGTGATCGGCGCGGGCTGGGCGGGGGCGCGCGCGATGACGTCGACGTCCGGGCCAGGCGTTTCGCTGATGTCGGAGTTTGCCGGCCTCGCGTACTACGCCGAAATTCCCGGCGTCGTCTTCGACATCCAGCGCGTGGGACCATCGACCGGCCTGCCGACCCGAACGGCCCAGGGCGACATCCTGAAGACGGCCATGCTGTCCCACGGGGACACGAAGCAGATCCTGCTCATTCCTTCGTCGGTGGAGGAGTGCTACACGATGGCCATGAACGCGTTCGACCTCGCCGAACGCTTTCAGACGCTCGTGTTCGTGATGAGCGACCTCGACCTGGCGATGAACACATGGATGTCGATGCCGTTCCGGTACCCGGACGCACCCGTCGATCGCGGCAAGGTTCTCGATCAGGCGACGCTGAAACGGCTTGGCGAATGGGGACGTTACCGCGACGTCGACGGCGACGGCATTCCCTATCGCACGATTCCCGGCGATGGCCTGCCCGCGTACTTTACTCGAGGGTCCGGCCATAACGAGAAAGGGCAGTACAGCGAGCGGCCAGACGATTACGTCAACAACATGCAACGGCTCGCGCGGAAGTTCGAGACGGCGCGCGAGCACGTTCCGAAGCCGGAGGTCATCGACACGGCGGGCGCGGAGATCGCCATCGTGGGATATGGGACCAGCCATTGGGCGATCGAAGAAAGCCGCGATCAGCTGGAGCGCGAGACTGGAATCCGAACGGCGTACTTGAGGCTGCGTGCGTATCCATTCACGGCCGATCTCGCGCCGTTCGTCGAGCGATACCGCCGCATCTACGTCGTCGAGCAGAACCGGGATGCGCAGATGCACGCCCTGATGCGGCTCGAGCTGCCCGCCGCCGAGGCGGCAAAGCTCCGCAGCGTTCTGCATTTCAACGGGCTGCCGATTGACGCACGCTCAGTCACGGATGAAATCCTGATCCAGGAAGGCAGGAAAGAGCGCTCAGCCGTCCGCAGCGGCGTGTCCGCTGCATTGGCCGCGGGCGGCGAATGAGAAACGTGCGAATAATGTAGGGCCGCATATGCCTGACAGAATCAATAGACTCGGTCTCGAAGTCACGCCGTACCGCGGCGGCAAAACGACGCTCTGCGCCGGATGCGGCCACAACGCCATTTCCGAGCGGATCATCGACGCGTTCTTCGACATGGGCGTCGATCCGCGGCAGGTCGTCAAGCTGTCGGGCATCGGCTGCTCCAGCAAGAGCCCCGCATATTTCCTGGGGGCCGCGCACGGCTTCAACGCGGTGCACGGACGCATGCCGTCGGTCGGCACGGGCGCGATGCTGGCCAACCGCAAGCTCATCGCGATCGGCGTCAGCGGCGACGGCGATACCGGGGCGATTGGCATCGGCCAGTTCGTTCACCTCATGCGCCGCAACGTCCCGCTCATCTACATCATCGAGGACAACGGCTGCTACGGACTCACCAAGGGTCAGTTCTCGCCGACCGCCGACGTGGGCTCGGTCCTGAAGAACGGCATCGTCAACGACCTGACGCCGATCGACACGTGCGCGCTGGGGATTCAGCTCGGCGCGTCGTTCGTCGCGCGCTCGTTCTCGGGCGACAAGAAACAGCTCCTGTCGATCCTGAAAGCATCGCTGAGCCACCGCGGCACGGCGCTCATCGATGTGATCTCGCCCTGCGTGACATTCAACGACCACGAGGGATCGACCAAGTCGTACGCGTATGCCAAGGATCACGACGAGCCGGTGGACGAGGTCAGCTTCGTGCCGTTCTTCGAGGACATCTCGATCGACTACGAACCCGGCAGCACGACCGAGGTCCGGATGCACGATGGATCGAAGCTGTATCTGAAAAAGGTGGCGGAGGATTACGACGCGACCGACAAGCTGCACGCGATTAGCGTGATCCACGAAACCGCGCGCCGCGGCGAGTTCGCGACCGGTATCCTTTATATAGAGCCCGACAAGGACGATTTCGTCACGCTGTTGAATCTCGTCGACGAGCCGCTGGCGACGCTGCCGCTCGAGCGTGTGCGTCCCCCGCGGGAGGCGCTCGAGGAAATCATGGAATCGTTGCGATAAGGACGTGTATTTGCCAGGGGAGCCGATCAGCATGCCTAGCTTCGACAGTTCAACACGCGTGTCAGGCGCGGGGCCTGCCCGCGAACAGCCCACTCGGGTGCTCGGCGAAAAGCCCTGTCGACGGGAGACGCCTCCGCGCCCGAGCGGGCGCCCGTTCGCGGTCACCCGCGATCGCGTGTTGAAGTCTGTCGTGATCGTGCTCTCGTTGGTCGGTGTGCTGCCACTGGCTGCTCAGGGCAAGCGGCCGCTCAACTCCGACGATATCTACAACGTCAAGGAAGTCCGCGATCCGCAGCGTTCACCGGATGGCAAGTGGGTGGCCTATACCGTCACGCACGCCATCAAGGACACCGACAAGAACGACACCGACGTGTGGATGGTGAGCTGGGATGGTCAGCAGCAGATCCAGGTGACCTCGACGCCCGAATCGGAATCGTCGCCGCGCTGGAGTCCGGACGGAAAGTATCTCGCGTTTCTTTCCTCGCGCCAGGGGTCCAAAGGTGCGCAGATCTGGCTGCTGAATCGCGCGGGCGGCGAGGCGGTGAAGCTCACCAACGTCAGGCGCGGCGTCTCGTCCTACGCGTGGTCCCCCGACAGCAAGCGGTTCGTCCTCGTTGTCGACGAGCCGGATCCCGCCGACCCCGACGAGGATTCTGACAAGAAGGACGCCGACAAGGACAAGAAGACGCCGAAACCCATCGTCATCGATCGCTACCACTTCAAAGCGGATGTGCGAGGTTACCTGCGTGGCGAGCATTCGCACCTGCAGATATTCGACATCGCGACGAAGAAATCGGAAGTGCTGACGCCCGGGACGTTCGATGAGGTGGCTCCGACCTGGTCGCCCGACGGGTCGCAGATTGCCTTCATTCGCCGGCATGGCGAAGGCGACATCGACAAGGCGCCGAACATGGATCTCTTCGTCGTCGACGCGCATGCCGGCGCCCAGCCACGACGATTGACGACGACAGCGGCGGAAGAATCAGGTCCGGTGTCGTGGAGTCCCGACGGGAAGTCGCTCGCGTATTTGCTCGGTGACGAGTTGAAGTATTCCGCGTACGACGAGAACCGGCTCGCGATCATTCCCGCCGCCGGCGGCACGCCACGGCCGATCACCGACGCATTGGATCGGCCGGTGCGCGCGCCCTTGTGGATGGCGGACGGCTCGATAGTCTTCACGCTCGTCGACGACCGGTCGGAATACATCGCGAGAATGCCCGCGGCCGGCGGAAAGATCGAACGGCTCACAGCCGGAAAACGCGTCGTCAGCAGCTTTTCGGCTGCGCCTGACGGTGCGTTCGCTGTCCTTGCATCCACTCCGTCCGACGCTCCGGAGATCTACGCGTTGGAGCCATCGACAATTCCGGCCTCCAGCGGCAGGCTGCGGCAGCTCTCGCATCAGAACGACGAGTGGCTCAGGAACGTGATGCTCGGGACCACCGAGGAGTTCACGGCGACGAGCAAGGACGGCACCGAGGTGCACGGGCTCATCACCAAGCCTGCGGCGTACCTGTCGGGACGGAAATATCCGACGCTCCTGCGCATCCACGGCGGCCCGAATGGCCAGGACTCCAACGCGTTCAGCTTCGAGCGCGAGATCTTCGCAGCCAACGGCTACGTCGTCGTGGCGGTGAACTATCGCGGCAGCAACGGGCGAGGGAGCGCGTATCAGAAAGCGATCTTCGCCGACTGGGGCAACAAAGAGGTCGTCGATCTCCTGGGCGCCATGGACTACGTGCAGAGACTCGACTACGTCGACGCTTCGCGCCTGGGGATCGGCGGCTGGAGCTACGGCGGGATCCTGACGAACTACACGATCGCCACCGACACCCGGTTCAAGGCCGCCATCAGCGGAGCGGGCAGCTCGAACCAGATTTCGATGTACGGAACCGACATGTACATCAATCAATACGAGAACGAGCTCGGGCCGCCATGGAAAAGCGAGGACCTCTGGGTCAAGCTTTCGTATCCGTTCTTCCACGCCGACCGGATTCACACGCCAACGCTGTTCATGGGTGGCGAGAAGGACTTCAACGTGCCGCTGCTCGGCGGCGAGCAGATGTACCAGGCGCTCAGGAGCCTCGGCGTGGAGAGTCAGCTCGTGATCTACCCGAACCAGTTTCACGCCATCACGATCCCGAGCTACCGGAAGGATCGCTTCGACCGCTACGTAGCCTGGTACGACAAGTATCTGAAGGGTGCATCAACGACGACGGATTCGGCGACGCGACGCTAGCCGCCTTCGGATTTGTCGACGTTCGCGCCGATCGCGTCTTCGCAAATGGCGACGGGATCGTTCGGCATCCCTTCGTCATCGAGCGCGGGCGCGTTGCGGTTTCCTTCCTGCGGGCTGTCTTCCGGCCGATCTCCCTCGATGGCGCCGAGATGATTCTCGCTGTCGCGTTCGGGTATGTGCTTCGCAGTCATGGACGTCCTCCGGGCAGCCGAGCCGTTGTGCCTATAATGGGCGGATATGGAACGCACATTCGCCATCATCAAGCCGGACGCGGTGCGCGCGCGCGTCGCCGGCCGCATTCTTCAGCGCATCGAGGAAGAAGGATTCCAGATCCGTGCCATGCGCATGGTCAGCCTTTCGCAAAAGGAAGCTGAAGGTTTTTACGCCGTTCACCGAGAGCGCCCGTTCTTTCCAAGCCTGACCGCGTTCATGGCCTCAGGTCCCGCAATCGTGATGGCGCTCGAGGCGCCCGACGCCATCAGGAAATGGCGCACGCTGATGGGTGCCACCGATCCGGCGAAAGCTGATCCGGGAACACTCAGGAAGCAATTCGGACGATCGATTGAAAACAATGCGACCCACGGGTCGGACGCGCCTGAAACGGCGGCGTTCGAGCTGGGCTACTTCTTCCCGGGCATCGATTTCGCGCGGTAGATGGGCAAGGCATTGGTCATTGCGGGGATCGTCATCGCCGGCATTGGCCTGCTGATGATGGCGGGACTGCCGATCGGGCGCCTTCCCGGCGACATCGTGATCCGGCGCGGCAGCGGGACGTTTTATTTTCCGCTCGTCACCTGCCTCGTTCTCAGCATCATCCTGACGCTCCTGCTCTCGTTGCTGCGCCGCTGACGCGCGCCAGCTTCACAAAGGACACCGATGGCGATCAAATCGGACAAATGGATCAAGCGTATGGCGCTCGAACACAGGATGATCGAGCCGTTCGAGGATCGGCAGGTACGCGCCGGCGTCGTCTCGTTCGGTCTGTCGTCGTACGGCTACGATATTCGCGTTGCCGACGAGTTCAAGGTGTTCACGAACATCAACAACACCGTGATCGACCCGAAGAACTTCGACCCGAGGTCGTTCGTCGACGTGAAGACGGACATCTGCATCGTGCCGCCCAACTCGTTCGCGCTGGCAAGAACGATCGAGTACTTCCGGATCCCGCGCGATATCCTGACGGTCTGCCTCGGTAAGTCTACCTACGCCCGGTGCGGGATCATCGTCAACGTCACGCCCTTCGAGCCCGAGTGGGAAGGCACGGTCACGTTGGAGATCTCGAATACGACACCGCTGCCTGCCCGCATCTATGCGAACGAGGGCATCGCACAGGTGCTCTTCTTCCAGAGCGACGAAGAGTGCGAGGTCTCCTACGCCGACAAGAAGGGAAAGTATCTGAAGCAGAGGGAAGTCACGCTGCCGAAGATCTGAACCAAGCGCACGCTCGTCGTTGTAGGGCGGGCCTTCATGGCCCGCCTCGTGGCGGATCGCCAATCTTGCGCGCCGGGGTGAGGGGCGTGGAGATCCAACCGTCTGGCTCGAGGCTTCTGCTAGCGTTCTGTCACCTTCAGCACCTTCATTCCAAACTGCGGCGACGTCCCGGACTGTACCTCCTCACCGCCGGCCGTCACCTCGACACGCCCCATAGACCGTCGCGGCGATTGGCTCAAATCAAACAATTCGACGACGACCACGTTATCGTCGTGTTCCCCGAGTGTTGGTGAGAATCCGAAATGGCCGACTCTGGGGATGTTCACCGATCCCGTGCCGCCCTCTGAAATCCGCAGTTGCGGTGTCGCGCCATTCGGACAACGCACCTCGAGCACGACGTCTCGGGACACTGGCCGTGGCTGTGCGATCAGCGCCGTTGGTACAAGGCCGACAAACAGAATCACCCACATTTTGATGTGTCTCATGAGATCTCCATGTCCGCCCGCGCGGTCGTTGTCGATCATAGGCTGCTCTGCGCCACACCAGCCGGTATCAGCTATTAGACGCCTCGTGGTGGATTTTAGCTGAGAGGATCGCCTCCCTCTGGTGTCTTTATTGATTAGAGTCACCTGCGTGGCAGACGCCGACGTCCTGTTCACCGCGCATCGAGACGGCGTATTCCGATACCTGGCCTGGATCGTCGGCCAGGAGGATGCGCGCGAGCTCACTCAGGAAGTGTTTCTGCGGGTCACTCGAACGCGGGTGCCGGAGGCCGATGACACCGGCCGGCGGGCGTGGCTGTTCAGAATAGCCAGAAACCTCGCGCTGAACCACGTTCGTGATGATCGCAAGCGGGGAACGACGGCGGACGTCGTGCCGGAAGCCACCGTGCCGGCGTCTCAGGCGCTGGCCACGGTGCTTCGTGACGCGCTGGGCAAACTGCATGCGATCGATCGCGACGTGTTCCTGATGCGTGAGGTGGGCGGCCTGAGCTACGAGGAGATCTCGTTCGCATGTCAACTGACTCCGGATGCGGTTCGATCGCGTCTTCATCGCGCACGCCTGCAACTCCGTGCGCTGCTCACTAACCCGTACGCTCACCCAATCGGTCGTGGAGATAGAGGATGACCATGGATGAAACGCGCCAGGAACCGCTCGACGAGCAGGCATGTCTGGTCGTGGCCGCGCTCGCGGACGGCGAACAGGTCGACGCGGACGCATTGAGATCGGCACTCGGGCAGCCGGCCGTCCGCGATTACCTGGTCGATCTGATTGCATTGCGCCAGACGGTCGTGTCGGTCACACCGAAGGATGCAGTGCGCTGGCGGGAGCGGCAATCGGTGTGGTCGCGGCAGGCGTGGTTCACCGCCGCGGCGGCTGTAGTTTTCAGCCTCGCGGCCGGCTACGTCGCCGGTCAGCGAACCTCGGTCCAGACGCCGCCATCGTCAGCGATGGAAACCATTGTCGATGTCGGGAGCACTTCGATGGCGCCCAAGCCGACGCGCGTCGTCACGCTTCGTCCCGGGGTCAACTGGATCGAAAAAGCAGGAGAACAGTGAGATGTTCATGATCTCGCAAATCGCCGTCCTCGCGATCTCCCAGGCCGTAGCGAGCGGGCAGGCCAAACCGCAGGCCATTCCGGTCCTGCAGATCGGAATATTCTCGTCCGCGCCTGACGGGCAAGTTCGGAGCGCGGCGTACGAGACGAGTCTTTCCCGCGAATCGTTTCAGTACGTCGCCGGGTGCTTGATGGGAGGCGGAAACCGCCCGGTTCCGGATAACGCCACCGATGCATGGCGCGTATCCGGGAATGTTCAGAGTCTTTCCGCAGACGAAGCCGTCATTCAGCTCGACTGGCAGCGCATACGCGCGAACGGCGCTGCGGTGGCTGCTCCCGGCGGCTTCGTCCAACTGACGCTTCACCCTGGCGACCGCGTGCCGCTCGATTCGGCGACAGTCGACGCCGCGCTGCAGTGTCCTGCGAAGACGGTTGCCTTCGAAGCGCGCTTCGGCCCCCGTCCGTTCACAGCAAAGGCTGCTGGCGGCGGCTGGGTGGAGTCACCCACCGTTCACGCGGGCCAGGGAACTGGAACGGGAAGTGCCGGCGGGACGATTGTGACCAATCGCACCGAGGTTCGATCGAGCGCGAACGGAGCTGCGGTTGCCGGCGCGGGCTCCCGAGCGCCGCTGTCCTCTCAGGAATTCACCGCGAACCTGTGGCTGGTCAGGACAGATCCGTCGGCAGGGCCCGACAAGGCCGATTTCAATCTTCAGGGCCTGATTCTCGAGCGCGTGCGGGGCACTGCGGACTTCGCATTCTCACCGTTCACGATCGAAACGCCGGCGGGTCCTCTGAACGTTCAGATAACCGGCAACTTGCGCGTGACCTCCGCGGACGCGTCCGGCAACGCGCCGCAGCTGATTTTCACGACCAGCCGCACCGTGCGATATTTGGCAACCGGACCGAATCGCGAGGCGACCGCGAGCAGCACCGGCAGCAGCACCACAACAAACGCGCTGCCTCGCCCCGAGGATGTGGTGTCGTTCGAGCTGCCGCCGATTCGCGTGCCCAACGGCGACGTGACGCTGCCCGACCAGTACTCGGTGCGTGTCCGTATTCGATAATCGATTGTGGCAGTTTGCCGCGTTTACCGGAGCAGGCAGTCGCGGAACGACACATGTTCCGCGAATTCCTTCATCAGCCAATTCTGCGCTTCGTCGGAGACGAACACGTAGCCGACGCCTGTGGCCTGAAAGAAGTCGGCGCCTGTCCACGCCGCAGTATTGAGGTAGATTCGATCGTCCCAGGGGCTACCTGCCGATTCGCGTTCTGTTTCCGCCGCGATAGGAATAATCATCTGCCAGAGCGTACCGATGGCCTCTGCCAATGCCGGCGAGTGCTCGCGCTCGAAGACGTAGTCTTCCGGCTCGCCGCTGCGTGGATATTCTGCCGGTTCTGCCGCCGCCAAGTTCCACGTATGCCATGGCAAGTCGACAATGCGCGCTTTCTGCACCGGCTTGAACGTGAAACCGGTCAAGCCTGACGCCTCGAGTCGTTTCCGGCAGTCGTCTGTCACGACGATCCCGGAGCCTGGAAATGTAATCGGCGGAACGTACGGTCCGGTTCGCTCGAGCTCGACGACGCCCTCGGCAGTGTCATCGCTGCTGGACATGCCGTGCCGGAGGATGTCGCCGTAATCGCCCCATGCTGATTCCGGAGGGTCAAGAATGCGAATGGCCATGTCCGACTTTAAACCCGAGCGGGCCGCGGCGGGTCTAAGGGTTAACTGCTCGGGAAGGAGATCGCCATGAAACCGGGTCGGACGCTCGTGACCGCTGCTCTTGCCATGTTCGTAACGGTGCCGACATTTGCGCAGAATCCGGCTCCACAGGCGGTTCCACCCGCTGCGCGGCAGCGGGTGACGCCGGAGCAGCGCCAGCAAAGGCGAGCTGCGAGAGTCAGCCGTGCGCTGAAGCGACTCGATGCCGACGGGAACGGCGCGATCTCGCGTCAGGAATGGACCCGCCGCCCCGAGGCGTTCGACCGCATCGATGCGAACAGGGACGGTCAAATCACGCCCGATGAATTGCGGACGGCGCGCCGCGGCCGATCGCGACGAATCCGGTAAGATCGCGGCATGGCCGCGTCGGTGCTCCATCGGATCCCCGTGGTCGGCGGCGTGGCGTACATCGAGCGCGTCCGCCGGCTACCGGCGTCCTTTTCCGCCAGACTCGCTGCCGAGCCCGACGACCGCTATTTCCAGCACGCGATCGCGGTGATTGCATCCGGGGACAAAGTCGGGTACGTCGCGCCGGAAATCTCGAGACGGTATTTCGATGCGGTGAAGGCGGCGGCGTCCCCTGTCGAATGTCCGGGACGGCGAGCGACCGTGTCGGATCACGAGACGTCTGGAGTCGAGCTGCTGCTGGATTTTTCCAACCTGCCGATTGCCGCAGCCGAATGATGTTTCGAGTGATCGCGGTTCTGGTTTGTGGATTGGGCGTGGCCGGGCTGAAGCCCAGCGCGACCGAACAGGCTGAGCTGAAGCCCAGCGCGACCGACACGATTCCTGCAACGGCTGAACGCGCGTATCAGGCGATCGATCGGCGATTCGACGAACGCGGGGCGATGGAGGTCGTGACCTTCATGCAGCAGTTCTGGCGCATCGCCGGGAATCCAGGGTTCAACGCCACAATCGATCACATCAAAGAAGGGTTGATCACTGCCGGTTTCGCGCCAGCACGAGTTGCCGCCCGAGCGAGCGTGCTGGTGGAGGAGTTTCAGAACTCTGGGCGCGGGTGGGACTACACGATCGGCACGCTTGCGTTCGACGGCGTGGACGAACCGCCGCTGCTGTCACGCGACCGCGACAGGGTGTCGCTCGCTATCAATTCGTTTGCGACACCGGTCGGAGGTCTGCGCGCGCCGCTCGTCGACGTCGGCTTAGCCAGGGAAGCGGATTTCGCAGGAAAGGATCTGAAGGGCGCGGTGGTTCTGGGCGACGCGCCGCTAAGCAGCCTGTGGCAACAGGCCGTGCGGCGCAGGGGCGCCGCCGGTGTGATCTCAACCGAGATCGCCCGTTACATTCGTCCGTCGAATGGAGCCGCAATGTCCGACGAACAGCGCGATGTATTGCAGTGGGGCAGCGTGCCCTACGACGCGGACGCCAAGGCGTTCGGATTCAAATCGTCGTGGCGCGCAGCGGAGCGAATGCGCGCCCGTTTGCGGCAGGGCTCGGTGACGGTTCGCGTCGAGATCGCGTCGATGTTCTACGACGGCCCGGTGCGGACGCTCATCGCCGAGATTCCTGGCAGATCGGTGACCAACGAGCGGATTGTCATGGTCGCGCACGTCCAGGAACCGGGCGCGAACGACAACGCGAGCGGCTGCGCCACGCTTTATGCGATGGCACGGGCGATCGTTGAGTCGATTCGTACCGGCGCGCTGCCGCAGCCCGAGCGAACGCTGACGTTCATGTGGGTCGACGAAGTCCGCGGCAGTCGGCAATGGATCGCGGCGCATCCCGACGCGGCCCACGGCGTCCAGTACATGTTCGCGATGGACATGACGGGCGAGGACACGGAGCGTACCGGTGGCACGTTTCTCATCGAACGGGAAGCGGATCCCGCGGCCGTGTGGCCGCGTCCATCAGATCCCCACACGCAATGGGGCGCAGGCGACGTGAAGGCCGAGTCCCTGAAAGGAAGCCTTCTGAACGACCTGCACTACGCGATTTGTCTGCGGCGCGCACGCGATACCGGATGGGTCGTCCGTACGAACCCGTACGAAGGGGGAAGCGATCACACGGCTTTCCGCGGCGCAGGCGTGCCCTCGATTCTCGACTGGCACTTCACGGATCGCTTCTATCACACCAACCAGGACACGACCGAGAAAGTGAGCGCGTCGGAAGTGCGGAACGTCGGCGTCTCGGTGGCCGCGACGGCGTGGCTCCTCGCCTCGGCCGCCGAACGCGATGCCCTGGCCGTCGTCGATCTGCTCGAGTCGGCCGCCGACCGTCGATTTTCCATCGAACGCGCACAAGGCGCCGATCGCGCCATTCTCGATGCCTGGACGAAGTGGTATCGCGAGGCATTCGAGAGCGTGCTCCGTCTGCCTCCCGCTGGTCCGACCGAAGCCCTGAAACGCCGCGTCGCGGCTGCCGGAAATCCGGCGGCCTCGATGCCGAAATGACGCTAAAGCGCTCAAAACGCTCGAAAAACCAGTCAGGCGCACGCGTTGCAGTCCCCGCGGCATCAGTCCGATACATCTTCGCCGAAAGGGGACAGTCTCATGTCGATGGTCATCGTCGAGGAGTGCATCAGCTGCGGAGCATGCGAACCGGAGTGCCCGAATACAGCGATTTCTGCAGGGGATCCGGTTTACGTGGTGAACTCCGACCTGTGCACCGAATGCGTGGGCGCATTCGATTCTCCGCAGTGCGTGCCGACTTGCCCGGTCGAGAATTGCATCGTTCCAGACCCGGCGCACCCGGAGACCCACGAGGAGCTCGAAGCCAAATACACCCGCCTGCACGGTTGAGCGCTCGTCGGCCTCGCCTCGGCAGCATGCGACAATTGCCGTGTGAAGGCGATCCGGATGCATGCTGCTCTGGTCCTCGTCGTCCTGCTCGTTTCGGGCACCTTTCCCGCTGCGGCGCAGCAGGGACAGGTGCCCCCCGACACCAGGATCCAGCTCGAACGTACGGTCTGTTTCGGCATGTGTCCTGCCTATTCGGTCTCGATTGACGCGCAGGGAAACGTGACGTTCGAAGGGAAAGAGTTCGTCCGCGTCAAGGGTGTTCAAACCGACCGCATTCCGATTTCGAAGGTCCGGGCTCTTCTCGAAATGGCCGACCGCATCAGCTTCTTCGAGATGCACGATCATTACCGTGCGGCCGTCACCGATTTGCCGACCCGGTTCGTTACCGTTACCGTGTCCGGCCGATCGAAGCGGATCGACGACTACTTCGGCGCACCGAAAGAGCTTCGCGACTTCGAGCGTGAAATCGATCTCGCGGCTGGAACCAAGCGCTGGGTCAGGATCGACGAGCAGATGCTGCGCGAGCTGGCGCGCGACGGAAAAGTCTCACGGTTCATTCCGGACTTCGACAGGACCATAGCGCTCCTGCAGGGCGCAGTCGCGCGCACGAAGACGCTCTGAAATAGGGCAGAATCGTCGTGCATGACCGAGACGCGGGAGTCCATGAACACCCCCGGGCAAGTTCTCTTTGCGAGCCTGATCGGTACGACGATCGAGTTCTTCGATTTCTACATCTACGCGACGGCGGCCGTGCTCGTCTTCCCTCGCCTGTTCTTTCCCTCGTCAGATCCGACTTCTGCGGTTCTCGCGTCGCTCGCGACGTTCGCGATCGCTTTCCTGGCGCGGCCGATTGGGTCGGCGCTCTTCGGGCATTTCGGCGATCGCATCGGGCGGAAGACGACGCTCGTCGCCGCGCTTCTGACGATGGGCGTCTCGACCGTTGCGATAGGCTTGCTGCCGACGTACGCGACCATCGGGGTCGCGGCCCCGTTGCTGCTGGCGCTCTGGCGGTTCGGACAAGGGCTCGGTCTCGGCGGAGAATGGGGAGGCGCAGTGCTCCTGGCGATCGAAAACGCCCCTCCGGGCCGGCGTGCGTGGTACGGCATGTTTCCTCAGCTCGGCGCCCCGCTCGGGTTCTTCTGCTCGGGGACCGTCTTCCTCGTGTTGTCTCGCGCGCTCACGAACGATCAATTTTTCCGGTTCGGATGGCGCATCCCGTTTCTCGCGAGCGCTGCGCTGGTGATCATCGGCCTTTACGTGCGACTCACCATCACCGAAACGCCCGTGTTTCGTGATGCGGTCCACCGTCGAGAGCGCGTGAGGGTGCCGATGCTCACCGTGCTGCGACAGCATTTCGGCACGCTCGTCGCCGGCATTCTCGTCTCGCTCGCGACGTTCGTCCTGTTCTACCTTATGACGGTGTTCGCGCTTTCCTGGGGTACCAGCGCGCTCGGCTACAGCCGGGAGACGTTCCTTCTGCTGCAGCTCCTCGGCATTCTGTTCTTCGCGCTCACAATCCCGGTATCGGCCGTTCTCGCGGAGCGAAGCCGGCGCGCCACGCTGCTCTGGGTGAGCGCGGCCATCGCGGCATTCGGGCTCGTCCTCGCGCCACTCCTTACCGCGGGCACCGTTGGAGCGGGGTTGACGATGGTCATCGGGCTCTCGCTGATGGGACTGACCTACGGGCCGCTGGGTACCATCTTGTCCGAGCTGTTCCCGACGGCCGTGCGTTACACGGGCAGCTCGCTGACATTCAATCTGGCGGGTATCTTCGGTGCGTCGCTCGCGCCGTACATCGCCACATGGCTGGCTCGCACGTACGGTCTGCAGTACGTGGGGTATTACCTCACCGCGGCTGCGCTTCTGACGATCCTCGGTATCCTGCTGACCCACGAGACGCGACACGTCAACATCGCGAGTTAGCAAGCCGGCCCATAAAGGCCGGCCTACGTTTGGCTAGAGCGGCCCTTTATGGGCGCCGGTGTCGTGTGCCGAGGGTAGAGAGGCCCTTTATGGGCCGCCGGCATCCGTCTTGCGACAACAGGCGGGGGAGGAATTCAATGTTGCAACGATTTGCCGTCGCGTTGCCCTGCTGCCTGCTCTGCGGCGCCATCGCCGCCGGACCGGCTTATGCGCAGGACAAGCCTGAACAGGAAGGCACGACAATCGTCATCAAGGACGACACGACGCCGAAGGTAAAGAAGGGGGCCAAGGTCGTTTCAGACTCGTCCATAACGACCGCCGTGAAGACGCACCTGATGGGCGACAAGGTCGCGCGAGCTACGTCGATCGACGTGCATACGAAGAACGCCGTGGTGACCATCAGCGGCAGCGTTCCGACGGAAGCCGACAAGACACGGATTGGCCGGCTCGTCTCTCACACGACTGGCGTGAAGAGCGTTGTGAACGACCTGACGACGGGGGCCGCCGCGGCGACAACCGGAACCGATCAGGACAAAGCTGGCGAGACGAAAATAGTGATCAAGGACGACACGACGCCCGCGCTCAAGAAGGGCGCCGGTGTCGTATCCGATACGTCGATCACGACGGCCGTGAAAACACGGCTCATGACCGACGAAGCCGCGCGCGCGACGGCGATCGATGTGGATACGAAGGACGGCGTGGTGACGATCAGCGGCGCGGTGCAGAGCACCGCCGATAAGACGCGGATCGCGGACCTCGTCGCGCACACCACCGGCGTGAAGCGGGTCGTCAATAACCTGACGGTCAAATAGTTCCAGTCAAATCCGGCCAGACCTGCCGTCCAGCAGTCTCGGCCGGGATCCTTTTCGCCACAATCTCCAATACCAGCGGTTAGCGCCGCTGAATATGCACGCGTCACGCCGCGTCGTGTCGCAGAAGAACGGCTACACTGCACAGGAAACTGCGCGGATGAAGTTGCCTCGGTTACGGCCGAGCGCATTGCGTCAGAGGGAGAACGATGCCGTCACTCTGCTGGAGAGTTCTCGCGATCATCTGGCTCGCGGCTGCGAGCGCCTCGGCGCAAACGGCCACGGGCGAGTCCGGCAAATACCGTCTGTTCAAGTTCGAGCAGGCGATCGGTGAGGAGACATATCGGATCGAACGAACGAGCAGCTCCGTCACGCTGACCGACAACTTCCTGTTCACCGATAGAGGATCCGCGGTCCCCCTGACCACGACATTTATCGGTGCTCCCGATCTCACGCCTCGGTCGTTCGAGAGCAAGGGCAAGGGATCGCGCCTGTCGAGCATCGATGTGTCGATGGAGGTGCACGGAACCACAGCGGCGATTCGCGAAATGCAGCAGCCGCGGGATGCCGCCGTGCCAGCGCAGTTCTTCGCCGTCAACGGGTACTCCCCCGTCGCACAGCAGATGTTGATGATCCGGTACTGGTTAAGTCACAACTCGCCGGCCGCCCTGTCCGTGCTTCCTGAGCGAAGCACCGTGCACATCATGCCTCGAGGGTTCGAATCGGTCACCGTCAACGGCGCGCTGACGAGACTGACGAAATACAGTGTCGCCGGCGTGATTTGGGGACGCGAGGTGCTGTGGCTCGATCCTCAGCAGCGGCTTGTGGCTGCGGTCACGATTGACGCGGAGTTCGATCACTTCGAGGCGACAGCCGAAGGCTACGAGGCGCTCCTGCCGAAGTTCGTCGCCGAAGCCGGCGAGGATGGCATGGCCGTGCTGGCGGAGCTCTCGAAGGGGCTGCGAGCCGCGCAAACGGGGCCGCTCGCAATCGTCGGCGCGCGGCTGGTCGACGGCACGGGGACCGCCGCGGTCGCTGATGCAACGGTCGTAATCGATCGCGGTCGCATCGTCGCGGCAGGCCCGCGCGAGCGTGTCGCGGTTCCTGCCGGCGCGACTGTCTTCGACGCCAAGGGCAAAACATTGTTGCCCGGACTGTGGGATATGCATGCGCACTTCGAGCAGGTCGAGTGGGGGCCGATCTATCTCGCTGCGGGAGTAACGACTGTCCGCGACGTCGGCAACGAGCTCGAGTTCATCACCGCGGTGCGCGACGCGATAGCGGCCGGACGGGGTCTCGGTCCCCAGTTGCTGCTGGCGGGGATCGTCGATGGAACAGGCCCCCTCGCGCTTGGCGTCGAGCGCGTCGATACCCCGGAAGATGCGACCCGGTGGGTGCGTGAGTACAAGAGTGCCGGATTCCTGCAGATGAAGATCTACAGCTCCGTGAAGCTCCCCGAGCTGAAGGCCGTCTGCGATGCCGCGCACGCCGCGGGGATGACCGTCACCGGGCACATTCCGGCGGGCATGACGATGTTCCAGGCAATCGAAGCCGGGATGGACCAGGTCAATCACATTCAATATCCGCTCGCGGCGGCGGCAACTCCTCCAGCGGCTGGTGCCACGCGCGAGCAGCGGCTCGCGGCGTATGGCTCTGTGGATTTTTCGTCGCCGGAAGCGCAACGGATGATTTCCTTCCTCGAGCAACACGATACTGTGATCGATCCGACGCTCGCCTTGATGGAGATGAACTACCATCCGGCGAGCCAGTCGGTATCGGAATTCGAGCCGGGCGTGCTGAAGGTGGCGCCCGAGTTGGCGCAGCCGTTGACCAGCGGCGGCATGCCTGCCGATGCCGGAGACATGGGACGGCGTGTCCTGGAGAAAATGGTCGCGCTCGTCGGCGTGCTTCACAAAGCTGGCGTTCGGGTCGTCGCCGGCACCGATCAGGCCGTGCCGGGCCACAGCCTGCATCGCGAGCTCGAGCTGTACGTCCAGGCAGGCTTCACGCCGATGGAGGCAATACAGGCGGCGACCCTCGTTCCCGCGAAGGTGATGGGAGTCGACAAGGAGGTCGGCACGATTGAGGTGAACAAGCGCGCGGACCTCATCCTGCTCGACGCCAACCCGCTCGACGACATTCACAACATCCGCAGCGTCAGTTACGTCGTGGCCAACGGCGCCCTGTATCCGACGTCGAAGCTGTGGGAGAGCGTGGGATTCAAACCCTAGATCATGCGAAACGCTGATCGTCGGCCGACGGTCCGTAAATCGACGGAACCGTCGCATCGTTCAGCCGAAGGTACACGGTGAGCTGGCCTCGATGGTGGGCGAGATGATTGAATGTCTCGCGGAGCACGAGGTAGCGCGGCTCGTCGGAGACGACGTTGCCGCCTGCTCGAAGCCGCCAGCGGGTGGTTAGCAGGAACTCGTCGGTGACACCGCCGAGCGCCGCACGGGCGTCGGTCACTGCCTTGTCGTGCGTCTGCACCAGTTCGTTGACACCGGGTTGACGCCACTGGCCACCGCCGGGCGGCGTGAGATCGAGCTCGTCCTGCTTGAGGATCAGCGGGACCCAGGACGGCATAGAAGCCACGAGTCCGGCAAGACGGGCCAGAGGCATCGACTTCGCGTGAGGCTTCCAGTCGTCACGCCCTGTCGGCACCTGCTCCAAGGCCCGGCGCGTCCGCGCAGCCTCGCGATCGAGCTCCTCGAGAAATCGCTCTGTCATTGTCATCGTGCAACTCCTGCATGAAGCATAGGCGAAAGGCGATGGACCTCACCAGGGGGGCAGCGTGCGATAAAGAAAGCGGCGCAGATACGGATCGGTAGAGGCTTGAAGCGCGGCGGCGCTGCCGCGGAAATGAATGCGGCCTTCGTGGAGCACGAGGAACTCGACTCCCGGATCTGGCGGGTCGTCAGCGGCAACGATCCTGATAGCGTCATTGTCGCGACGGGCTTCATGCGTCGCAACATAGACGGCGTCGCGGATCTGGTGCGTCACGACCATGCACGTCACGTGCTGCAGATCGCGCAGCTTGATGATCTCATCGTCGACCGTCGTGGCGATCACCGGATCGAGTCCAGTGGTGGGATCGTCGAACAGCAGCAGATTGGGCCTGGCCGCCATCGCGCGCCCGATCCCGACCCTCCGGCGCTGGCCGCCGGAAAGGTCCGCCGGCATGCGGTCGATGTACTCACCAAGACCAATGAATCCGAGCACCTCTTCGACGCGCCGCCGCACTTCGTCTTCCGGCGTGTCGGTTTCCTCGTACAGTCGGTAGCCGACGTTCTCGGCGACCGTGAGCGAGTCGAACAAGGCTGTTTCCTGGAACAGCATCCCGATGTTCGCCCGGACGCGCAGCAGCTCGCGCTCGGTCAGCGTGTCGATACGTTGACCGTCTACGAAAATCGCGCCGGCATCCGGCTTCAGCAGTCCGAGAATGAGCTTGAGGACGATAGATTTCCCAGTCCCGCTCGCACCGAGAAGTATCGTCATGCCTCCTGCGGGAATCGCAAAGCTGACACCGCGAAGGATGACGTGCTCGTCGAAGGCGAACGACACATTCTCGAACGCAATGGCGGTTTTCGTCGATGGCGCCGGAGCGACAGACAGAACGTCGGCAGGAAGTATGCCAGCTTGCATCGCCGATTCGCACGGCCGGCGGATCACGATCTCATGGGTTCTGCGGCCGTGGACGACAGACGGCGGTCGGGCGCCGGCGCAAGGCGCGGCTCCGCGCCGAACCAGTAAAGGCCGTTGGCCATGATGCAGAACCCCGTCGCCGCGAACCACACCATTGCGACGCCGACGAAACCGGTAAAGGTGAGCCACCACGGGCTGTGAACGATGGAAAGCACCGAAGCAACCGAAATGTTGATGCCCACCGCCAGATAGATCCGCCGTTCGAGATACCAACTGTCGGTTCGCATCAGGTAAAGGTTCGTATCGGAGCGCTCGAGCCGCCCGCGGAATCCAACCAGCCGCAACGCATTGCCGACGATGCAGAAACCGGTCAGGGCGACGATCACCGATGCGATCCCTGTTGCGATGACGAGCAGGACCCAATACGGATTCACGAGCGCGGCAAGTAGCGTCGCGGTGAGAAGCACCACGCCAGCAATGAGCCAGACGGTCCGCTCGATATACCACCGGTCAGTCGGGACGATGTATATGCCCGAGCGCATGGGAGCCTCCCTGTCACGCCTTGCGTGCCGCACCCCTCGAACCCACGACCCGCCGTCCGGATCTGCCGTTCATTGCAGGCAGTGCCGGAAATTCGGCAGCAGACGCCTCCGGTTTTGTAGCCGCGGTCAGGTACGTTGCAGCGGTACGCAAGCCGAATGCCCTGCGTGGCTGTTGGTGGAAACGTTCTGACGGGAGTTTGCCCCCGGCATACCGTGGGATCTGCAACGTGAACGGAGGTGGCGACGACTGGACGAAGGACGCTTTGGGCTGTTTTCCGCCAATTCTCCCCCCTGTGACGATTCCGAGGATAGGCCTGTGAGTTGCAACAGGCCCCAGACGGAGCTTCTCTAGAGATACGATGCGAACGCTGATTCTGGCCGGTCTGACCGCCGCGGCCGTCGCCGCCGCCGCCAGTTGCTCGCGGGCCGGATCGGCCCCGCCGTCGAGCGCCGCACAAGGCGAACCGGCCGCCGCGGCGTCAGCACCAGCAACGCCTGCGGCCGCGCCGGCACCGCCCGGTGAGGCGCCGCTTGCCGACGCGCCTTCCCCGTACGACGCGCTGCCCCCGGGCGTCCGCTCTCTTCTGGACAAACCGTTCACGGGCGACCTGGACGAGATGGTCGAGCATCGTCTGATTCGTGCCGGCGTCGTGTTCAATCGGACGCAGTACTTCATCGACAGGGGCGTGCAGCGCGGAATCAGCTACGACGCCATCACGCTGTTCGAAGAGG
>JBKPTT010000290.1:0-23789 GCA_046735635.1 Acidobacteriota bacterium
GTACAGGAGGGACGACCGATGTCAATACTTATGTGGATCGTGTTCGGCCTCGTGGTAGGCATCATCGCCAAGCTGTTGATGCCGGGACGCGATCCGGGCGGCTTCATCATCACGACGCTGCTCGGCATCGCTGGTGCGCTCCTCGGCGGCTTCATTGGGCGTGCAATGGGTTTCTACGGTCCGAGCCAGGGGGCTGGCTGGTTGATGTCGATCGCGGGCGCCATCATCCTTCTCGCGATCTACCGCATGATGGTGCGCCGGCGCGTCTAGCGTTCCAAGTCAGAAGGCGGTCGAGTCGAACGGCTTGGCCTGAGCGAGCTCAAAAGACGCGCGAGTCGAAGGGGGGCGCGTGTATGTGACAATGGGTAGGCCTGCCCAGGAGTTCACGTATGCGCGCCTTCGCCGTCGCCGCTCTCACCGCAACATTCACCCTCCCCGCTTACCCCTCATCCGCGCAGACGCTCGATGACATCATCGCGCTGAACCTCAAGTCCAAGGGGGGCCTCGAAAAGATCCGCGCAACCGAGAGCGTCCGGATGACCGGCACGATCAGCGCACGGGATCCTGCGGGAAAGGTCATGAAAGCGGATATGACCATAACCGCCAAGCGGCCGAACCTGATGCGACGGGAGACAACGATCAATGGGCAGCAGGTCGTCATGGCGTTCGATGGCAAGACGTTCTGGATGGTCCGCGGCAACACGCCGCCGCAGGTGCTGCCCGGACCGCAGACGGCGTACGCGATGCAGGATGCCGAATTCGACAGTCTGTTCGTCGACTACAAGGAAAAGGGCTACAAGATCGAACTGTCGGGGCGCGAGACGCTCGACGGCGGGCCCGTGTACCACCTGAAAGTCACGAAGAAGAACGGTCCGGTGCAGGACTTCTACCTCGATGCAGAGACCGGTCTGGAGAAGAAGATCATCGCGAGCGTGTCGGCGCCCGACCAGCAGCCAGCAACCTACGTAACGGAGATGTCCGATTACCGTGAAGTCGACGGCAGGCAGGTCCCGTTCAAGACGCAGCAGACTGCGAACAACGTCACGATCTCGACGGTGACGCTCGAGAAAGTGGAGTTCAACGTCCCCGCGGACGATTCACTGTTCAGAATGCCGCCGGCGAAGTGACGATCGCATCCATCTCGCTCAGGAGATCGTCGCGCGTGAACGGCCGCACGATGATCCCCGAGCCGGCCGCGGAGCCGGGGTCGGCCATGAAGAGCGCGCGCATCTCGGGGTGGTAGCGGCGCAAGGCAGCGGCGACCCATTCGCCGGTCACGCCATCGAGCTGGACGTCGCTGATCAGGATGTCAATGCGCTCGCACTCGAGCGCCGCCAGCAGGGCGTGGCCCGAGTGCGCGGCGCTGGCTACTTCGTGGCCTTCGGCGCCGAGCACGCGCGTCGCCGCGGCGCGCAGGTCAGCATCTCCCGTAACAAACAGGACGTTCATGGTCGCAGGGTGAAACGGAACTGCCGGGCTCATCCGCAAGCTGGGTGCCGCCTGTTTTATTGACTATTCCGGCCGAAAAGGAGAGCCGCGGCGGTCCGCCGGATACAGTTCTGGTGGGGAATTGCAGTTTTGAAGGGTCCGGGGCCGGATGGTAGGGCGAGGCTTTTAAGCCCCGCCCCCGCCCCACCGGTCAGACGGCGCCGACTTTGAGGCGTTCCTGCAGCTTCTCGCGATAGCCGCGGCTCAACGTCAGACGAGTTCCTGTTCGGAGGAGCACTGCATACTCCCCGTTCAGCCAGGGCTGGAGCTCCTGGATGCGCTCCATGTTGACAATACGGCATCGATGGATCCGGAAGAACTTCTCGGGGTCGAGCCGACCCTCGATCGCGTTCATCGTTTCCCGCAGCAGGTATGACGTGCTGCCCACGTGCAGCCGGACGTAGTTGCCGGCTGCCTCCACCCAATCGATCTCGTCGGCGCGGAGGAAGAACAGCCGTCCGCCGGACTTCACGACGAGGCGGTCTGTCCTCGGCTGGTCGCGGCGGAGGTCCTTCACCAGCGCGAGCAGCCGCCGGCCGATCTCGCCGCCGTCGTTGCGATCGAGCTGCTTCCGCACGCGCTGGAGCGCGTCGCGCAGCCGTTCGCGATCGAACGGTTTGAGGAGATAGTCGAGGGCGCGGACCTGGAACGCGCGGAGCGCATGCTGATCGTGAGCGGTGACGAAGATGACGAGCGGCATCCTCTCCGTACCGACCGCTTCAATGACTTCGAAGCCGTTCATCTGCGGCATCTGAATGTCGAGGAACACCAGGTCGGGCGACTGCTCCACGATCGCCTTGACCGCCTCCTCGCCGTCGCGGCACTGTCCGATGACCTCGATGTCCGGTTCGGCCGCCAGCAATCCTGCCAGCCGCTCGCGCCCGAGCGGTTCGTCATCCACGATGAGCGTCCTGATTTTTTTCACGGTGTCTGCTCCCTGATTGTGAGAAGGGACTCGGCGTCGCGCGCGGGGTGGAGCCGGACGCTTGCCGCGGCATCGTCCATGGGGCGTTGGTCGGTGCGCCATGGCAGTGCGACGACGACCGCGAGCCCCACCTCGAGGCGATGGAACTCGAACCGGAAATCGGCGCCGAACTGGTGCTGGAGCCGGGCGCGAGTGGTCGACACCCCGATGCCCTTTTGGAGCGCCGTGAGCGCGGTCTCGGACAGCCCGACCCCGTCGTCTCGAATCTCGATCCAGAGCTTCGCTTTGTCGCGTCGCGCGCTGATCCGCACGTGCCCCGGGCCGGACTTGCGCGCGATGCCGTGTTTGATGGCGTTCTCGACGAGCGGCTGCAAGAGCAGCGTGGGCACGAGCGCGTCGAGCGTCTCGGGTTCGACCTCGAAATCCACGAAGAGGCGGTCGGGGAAACGCGTCTGCTCGATCTCGAGATATTTGGCGAGAAAATCGAGCTCGGCCTGGAGCGTGATCTCGGGCTGGTCCATGTTTTCGAGGGTCATCCGGAGCAGGTCGCTCAGGCGGATGAGCGTCCGGTCCGCGGCCTCGACGTCGCTGTGCATCAACGCGGAGATGGCGTGCAGTGTGTTGAAGAGGAAGTGCGGTTGCAGCTGCTGCCGCAGGGCTGCTATCTGGGCTTCTACGAGTCGTGTCTCGAGCTGCGAGGCCTTGATGGCGCGCCGCCGCGACTCGCCGTAGTAGAGGACCGCATGGCTGAGGCCGGCGATCGCCCAGTACGTCATCATCTCCCAGTCGAAGTTGTGCAGCGCGGAGCTCTTGACCTCGTACCACCAGGCGAAGGGCTTGCCGTCCATCGTGACAATCCACCACTGAACGGCCCCCATCGCGGCAATGTGCGCGAAGGAGAAGAGAGCGACTGCGGGCAGGTGGACCAGGATGGCCCGGACGAGCCCCTGCCGCTCGAGCCGGAACCGCTGGGAGAGCCAGACGATCGCCGGCGTGAAGAGCGCCCAGACATACCAGTAGGTGCAGTTGAGGATGAGGAGCCACTGCCACTTCGGGGAACGGCCCATCGCGTGCGTGAATTGGCCTGCGAGGAGCGAGGAGAGAATTCCGAGGACCGTCGCGACGCCGAGCACGCACGGCCAGCGGAGAATCGAGCGCGAGGGTGCGATGACGGGCACGTCGGTGCCCGAGCCGCTCATGTCGAGACGACGATCGGCCGGAGGTCGCATGCTGCTGACGGTTAGACGTATGAGACGGGTGTTTTGGTTAACGGAGCCCGAGATTGTCCGGAGCCGGGCAGGTCGCGCGGATTCGAACATGGTTCGAATTCGGGAAGCGCGTGCGGAAAACCGGATCGATCCGAAACGAAGGTGTGTATCATGATTTGGAGTGAGCTCCCCCACAACCCGAAACCATCGGAACTGGAAGGCTGGCGAAGCCTTTACGGTTGGCGATGCTACCGACCTGTACGAGGTCGATCGGTGGGGGAAGGGCTACTTCTCGATTTCTCCGTCGGGGCACGTGTTGGTGCACCCCACGAAGGACCCCGCCAGATCGATAGACCTCAAGCAGCTCACCGACCACCTGCTGCTCCGCGGCATCAGCCTCCCGGTGCTGATCCGGTTCCGCGACATCCTTCGCCATCGCGTGGGCGACATTCATAACGCATTTCGTACCGCCATCGCGCAGCACCAGTACAACGGCGGTTATTGTTGCGTCTATCCGATCAAGGTCAATCAGCAGCGCCAGGTCGTCGAGGAGGTTCTCGACTTCGGGCGCGAGTACGGGTTCGGCCTCGAGGCGGGCTCCAAGCCCGAGCTCCTGGCCGTGGCAGCGCAGGCCTATAACGACACGCCAATTATCTGCAACGGCTTCAAGGATGCCGAGTTCATCGAGATGGCGATGCTTGCGCAGAAGATCGGCCGGAACATCATCCCGGTCGTCGAGAAGTACACCGAGCTGGGGCTGATCCTGAAATACGCCGATCGTGTGGGCGTGCGGCCGCAGATCGGCATGCGCGTGAAGCTCGCCGCGCGCGGCGGTGGCCGGTGGCAGGGATCGGGCGGGTATCGATCGAAGTTCGGACTCACGGTCGCCGAAGTGCTGCGCGGGCTCCAGGAACTCCGCGAGCGCGGCATGCAGGATTGCTTCAAGCTGCTGCACTTTCACCTCGGCAGCCAGATCCCGAACATCCGGATCGTCAAGGGGGCATTGAACGAGGCGGCTCGCGTCTACACCGAGCTCTCGAAGGCGGGTGCCGGGCTCGAGTATCTCGACGTCGGCGGCGGTCTCGGCGTCGATTACGACGGCTCGCAGACCAACTTCGAGTCGAGCGTCAACTACACGCTCGAGGAATACGCCAACGACGTCGTGTACCACATACAGACGGTGTGCGACGACGCGGGCGTGAAGCATCCGACGATCGTGTCGGAGAGCGGCCGCGCCATCGTCGCCTACCACAGCGTCCTGGTGTTCAACGTCCTCGGCGTCTCCGCCTTCGGCGAAGAGAAGATCCCCGAAGAGATCCGGCCCGACGAGGCGGAGCAGCCCGTCATCGATCTGCTCGAGACGTATCAGAACCTGACCGCGCGCAACGCGCTCGAGGGCTACCACGACGCGCAGCAGGCGCTCGACATGGCGTTGAACCTGTTCACGGGCGGCTACCTGCCGCTCGAGCAGCGTTGCCAGGCGGAAAATCTCTACTGGGCCATCCTCGTGAAGCTGCGCAAGCTCGTTGCGCAGATGGACGACGTGCCGGAGGACCTCCAGGGCCTCGACGACACGATGGCCGACACGTACTTCTGCAACTTCTCGCTCTTCCAGTCGTGCCCCGACAGCTGGGCGATTAAGCAGCTCTTCCCGGTGATGCCGATTCACATGCTGAATCAGCCGCCGACCCATCATGCGGTGCTGGGCGACATCACCTGCGACTCCGACGGCAAAATCGATCAGTTCATCGACCGCCGCGACGTGAAGCGGACGCTGCCGCTGCACACGGTCAACGGCGAGCCGTACTACCTCGGTGTCTTTCTAGTCGGCGCCTACCAGGAAATCCTGGGCGACCTCCACAATCTCTTTGGCGACACGCACGCGGTGCACGTCAGCCTCGACGAGCGCGGCAGCGTGGTCCTTGACGCGGTCATCAAGGGGGATACGGTCAAGGAAGTCCTCGACTACGTGGAGTTCGACGCGAACACGCTCGTACGCAAGCTGCGCCACGACGTGGAGCTTGCAGTGCGTGAAGGGAAGATCGGCTACGAAGAAGCCGGCCGCCTCCTCGAGTTCTACGAGGAGGGGCTGCAGGGCTACACCTACCTGGAAGAACCGCGCGAGCGATAGCGACCGCCTTCGCCAAGGCTTTGGCGAGTCCGCCGGAGCTTTTGCGTCGGGGAAATTGCCACAATCGCCGGCATTGAAAAAACCTCACGCCCAAACACTGACACCAGCGATCAGAAGTCCAGCAGATCGCGCCGAAGTTCCTCGATCTCAACCGGTGGATTGGCCTGCTCTTCGTATCCGGGAAACCCACCGAAGCGACAGCACAGCCGTAAGTAATCGACGAACAGCATCTCGTGCCGTTCGTTCAAAAGCACGCCGTCCGCTCGCGGATCCGGAACCGCGATGGCGTACGGATCGCCGCCGCTGACATTCGCCTTGTGCAGATCGTCGGGCGCAAGCGCGAGGACGTCGTCATCTTCATCGGCTTCGCTTTCCGAGAGCAGCTCGTCGACCCCGGCGACGACGAGCGGATCCGGAGCGACGGAGCCGCGGGCAGGCGCGAGGGTGCGATGACGGCCAATCAGGTCCACGGCGCCCACCACCACGCAGAATGCGCGGACGGAGAACGGGAGCGCGCCCCCCTCTTTCTCCAGTTGGTGAACCCGTTTCGCCGTGCGCGCGTCGGGCAGGACGTGCGCCGTGGCGCGTGAACGTACCCTGCCCTCGGGCGTCGTGAACTGATAATCAATCGCCGCAAGTTTCGCAACGATCGTCGCGACGTTCTCGCGTACGCGCCGCATCGTCTCATAGGCTACCGCCAGCGCATCGGCGGCGTACGGATCCGCCCGCACGTCCGCGCCGCGCGCCAGCAACTCGGTCCAGACCGCCTTGTGCTCGCCAGCCAAGTAGCGTTCGAAGAGCGGCAACGGACCGCCTGCGTGCGCTTTGAGCATCTCCAGCCGCGCCGCGGGATCGATTGGGAGGACGGTGCTTAGAAGTGCGCTGGCCCGAATCTTACGGGGACGTGGCGCCGCGCCGCGTTTGGATTCCACATGTTTGCGAAGCGTCGGATCGAGCCCGCGGAGCTTCGCGGGCGGAATGGTCTCCGGGTGAAGGATCCACTCCTCGGGAACTGCCATGCCGTGCCAGGCGTACACGCGCGTTCCGTCTCGGTAGACTGCGGCCGCGGCTTCGGGGTGGTGCAGGAATCCCTTTTCGTCCGTGTGCAGTGCCTCCGGGCGCTCGGTAAAGATCGCTGCGCCGCTGAACGTCCACCACAGACCGGCTGCCGCCGAAATGTCCCATGCCGCCGCGATGAGCGGCGGTGGTTCGACGAGGGCAGTTGCCTCGTCAGCGGCCATCCTGGCCATCGGATAATCCGCGAAGAACGACTTCCCGATGATGGTTCCCGTGGGATGACTGATGAGTCCGCTTATCAGAATGGCGCTGGCGCCGCCCCACAGGCGCTGCTCCGCGCGCGCGACCGGGTCGTCGTCCGACGATGTGCCGAACATCGCGGCGACGTTGCCGACGTACAGTTTCATCCGCGCTTCGAGGAGCGCCGGTTGGATGAGCGTCTCGCGTTGCGGCAGGTAATCCAGCGTCATGCCGCGCGCGACCCCTATTTCGTCACGGGCTGCGGCAATCGTTGTTGTGCCGGTCGCGCGGCACAAGGCTGCTTCAGCCTCTTCGACTCGCTCCCTGCCCCCGCGAGTCTTGCGCGCGGCGGCGACCAGTTCGCGCCAGATCGGATGCCGCGCTTCCAGCAAGACCGCAATGGCCCACGACGCGCGGAAAGGCGACTCAAACCAGCAGTAATGACGCGGTTCCACGAACCGCGCACCGCGGTAGATGGCCGCCGCCGCGGAGACCGCGCGGGCGCGGTCGGCGGGTTCGGTCGAGAACATGCGAGCGAGCCATTTCTGGCGGATAGAACTGCTGGAGGACATGGCCGCTACGCCGAAATGGCGGGACTGACGCGGCGCCGCGGCCGGAATCGGCTGAGGAACAACCGCTGCGGCGCGATAGCGAATTGCCAAGATTGAAGTAATTGCCAAAATCGCCGTAATTGATTTTTCAATTGATCTGAATAGCTGATTTTGAAAATCAATTATGGCAATTTTGGCAATTCCGGCGATTCACTACGCCATCGTCGGTTTGCAGTAGGTATCGAACGCGCGCGTCAGTTCATCCGCGATCATCTCCGCATTCCGGTTCTCGATCTGGCTGCGCTCCAGCATGTAGAGCAGCCGGCCGCCGCGCAGCAGCGCGATCGATGGTGAGGACGGCGCATAGCCGGTGAAGTACTGGCGTGCTCGATCGGTCGCCTCGATGTCGGCGCCGGCGAACACGGTCGCGACCACGTCGGGGCGGTTCGGGTGACGCAACGCCAGCCCGATGCCCGGGCGTGCTTTGCCGGCCGCGCAGCCGCACACCGAGTTCACCACCATCATCACGACGCCCTTGCTGTTCTTGACGACGTCGTCCACCGCCGCGGCGGTGCGGAGCTCTTGGGCTCCCATCTCGGTCATTTCGCCGCGCATGGGCGCGATCAGGTATTCAGGGTAGGGCACACGTTCCTCCACGGCCGGCCTGAAGGCCGGCACTACCGACGTACGTCTATCGATGCAACGATTCGTCGCGCTTTGCTTTGAACTCGTTGCCGGGCTTCCATTCAGGATACCTGTCCGCGTTGGCGACGCGATAGCCAACGGCGAAAAACAACTGCGCGTCGTCTACGGCGCCGGCGAGATCCCAGTCGGGTTTTATCTCGTCGGACGGCGCGTGGTAGTCCTTCTCGGTGTACTCGTCGCGCTTCTTCCTGCCCCAATCAGGCGACTTCCCGACAAAGTCGATGCCCGCATCGGGATCGAGCGCGGGAACGCCCTGCTTGGCGAAGTTGAAGTGATCGGACCGGTAGTAGAACCCCTTCTCCGGTTCGGGATCCGGCCTGAGCACGCGCCCTTGTTCGTTCGCGGCGGCCTTCAGGTAATCGTCGAGATCCGACGCTCCCATGCCGATGACGGTGATGTCCTTGGTGCGGCCCCACTGATTGATGCCGTCGAGATTGATGTTGGCGAGCGTCTTGTTCAGCGGGTACAACGGCGAAATCGAGTAGTACTCCGAGCCGAGCAGCCCCTGTTCCTCCGCCGTCACCATGAGAAACAGAATCGACCGTTTCGGCTGCGGCTGCACCTGGGTGAACGCACGGGCAATCTCGAGAACGGTGGCGACGCCCGAGGCGTTGTCGAGCGCGCCGTTGTAAATGCGATCGCCATTCACCGGCGCGCCGATGCCCAGGTGGTCCCAGTGCGCGGAGTACGTTACGTACTCGTCCTTCAATCGCGGGTCGCTGCCTTCCAGCTTGGCGATGACGTTCTGTGATTCGATTGTGCGAAGCGTGTTCTTGATCGCCATCGAGGCCGTGAGGCCCAGCGGCACCGGGCGGAACTCGCGCGTGCGAGCCTGCTTCTTCAGCGCGTCGTAATCCTGTCCGCCCATCGCGAGAATCTTCCTTGCCGCATCGGACGTGATCCACCCTTCGATGTTGGCGCGCGACATGTTCTTGTCGGGGGTCACGAGGTCGAACTTCTCGTTCAGATTTCCCTGCACAACCTTGAACGGATATCCCGCAGGGCCGGTCTCGTGCACAACGAGGATTGCGGCGGCGCCTTTCCGCGCTCCTTCCTCGAACTTGTACGTCCAGCGGCCGTAATACGTCATCGCGTCGCCATTGAACGTGTTCGGATCGAGCCTCGCGGGGTTGTTCGGATCGGGCACGGCCGGATCGTTGACGAGAACGATGATGGTCTTGCCCTTCACGTCGACGTCCTTGAAGTCGTTCCAGTTGTATTCGGGCGCCTCGACGCCGTATCCGGCAAACACGACATCGCTCTTGTTGATCGACGCGCCGTCGGCGACGTGCTTCGTCCAGGCCACGACCTCGTCAGACCACTTGAGCGTCTGTTTCTGAGATCCCTTCGTGAAGGTGAGCGGCTTCAGTTCTGCCCCCAGTATCCCGACCAACGGCACTTTCTGCGTATAGGTGCCATCGGGATTGCCGGGCTTGAGGTTCAACTTCTTGAACTGATCCTCGATGTAGCTGACGGAGCGATCTTCGCCCTTCGTACCGGGCGCGCGGCCTTCGAATTCGTCCGACGACAACACCTTGATGTGCGCGAGGATGGCGTTCTGGTCAATCTTCGGCAATGCGGAGAGGGGAACCTGGTCCGACTGCGCAGTGGCGTTCCCACTTGCCGCCTGCCCAGCCGGCGTCGTCTCGTGGCGGCTGCACGCCGTCGTGATGACGAGGACCAGTGAGATCAGGGCGATACGCTTCATGAAGATTCATTGTAATTCGCCGCGAGCGACTTCCCGCCACTGGCCCGGTTGAAGCGTGCCGAGCTCGATCGGTCCGAACGAGATCCTCATCAGCCGCGTGACCTCGTGCCCGAGCGACTCGAACATTCTTCTGATCTCGCGATTCCGTCCCTCGACGAGCTCCACGATCAAATGCGTTTCGCGCTGCGAGCGCTTTCGCACGACCACCGACTTGGCCGACAGGCCGCCAATGCCCTTCACGAGTTCTCCGGCTGCGTCATCGTCCACGGCGCCGCGCACGGTCACGACGTAGCGGCGGACGACGGCCCGTGCCGGATCGGTCAATCTGTTGGCAAGCTGCGTATCGTTGGTCAGGAGCAGCAGCCCCGTGCTGGCCATGTCGAGGCGTCCAACCGTGACAAGGTCGTCTCCGGCGGACCCGAGGACGTCAAACACCGTACGCCGGCCTTCGGGATCGCGCCGCGTCGTCAGCACGCCCCGAGGCTTGTGGAACGCGATCGTCCGCCATGCACGAGCGAGCGGTTCAACACCTTCGAGCGTGATCGTGCTCAGGTCCGGACCGACGAGACGAGCCGGGTCGGTGACCACCCTGCCGCGCACGCGTACGAGTCCGGCGCCAATCAGCTGCTTCGCTTCGGACCGCGACGCGAGGCCCAGCTTCGACAAGGCACGATCTAAGCGGATCTTCGAAGTCTTCTTGGCGGATTTCGGATCCCGCATCCCGGATCCCCCGCCTTCGCCGCGGAGCGGCTTCGGCGAGGCCTCGCCGTAGCCGGCGCGAGAACGCGGGCCGGCGCAGGCGGGCGGCTGCGCTATCCTACGCCGTGATGCTGAAGTGGGGATCGGTCGTCGCATTCGCGCTCATGGTGCTCGGCCTGTTCTGGATGATTGCGCGGCGGGAAGTCGTCGCGCGCAGCGTGCCGGCCGTCGCTGTGCAGATCGCCGCGCTCGCGCTCATGGTTGCCGCGCGGATCACTTTCGGGCGTCGCAGCTTCCACGCGGCAGCGAATCCGACGGAAGGCGGCCTGGTCACGACGGGCCCGTACCGCTGGCTGCGGCATCCGATCTACGCCGCGATTCTGTACTTCATCTGGGCCACCACGCTCGATCATCACACGTGGCAGGCCATTGCGGCAGCACTCGTCATCACTGCGGGGGCTGTACTCAGGATCATCGCCGAGGAGACGCTGCTCGTTGCGAAATATCCGGAGTACGCCGCATATCGCGCGCGGACCGCGCGCGTGATTCCGTTCGTTCTATAGGTCGTTCAAGAGGCAAATGAACTCTCCCAGCACCATCGCGGTCGCTCCCCAGACCTGGTGTCCCAGGAGATCGAAGTATGGGTATTCGACGGCGACGCCCTCGCGAATTCGCGTCCCCTTGCGGATGCGAGACGCATCGCGCAGATCTTCCAGCGACACTTCCAGTATCTCGTCGACTTCGCCCGGCGCCGGTTCGAAGACTGGGCGCCGGTCGGTGATGCCCACCACGGGATGGAGCGTGAAGCCGCTGACAATCACGTGAACGGGCGTCAGCTCTCCCAGAACACGGACTGACACGGGGTCGACGCCGATTTCTTCTGCGGCTTCCCTGAGCGCGGTCTCTGCGATCGTCTCGCCGGGATCGGTCGCACCTCCGGGGAGACTGATCTGGCCCGGATGCCGCGCCAGGCTGCTCGCACGCACTGTCAGCGCCACGGCCGCGCCGTGACCGTGCGGGTAGAGCAACAGCAGCGCGGCGGCAGGACGCGAGTTGGTCGGGAGCTGGCCGGTGCGCCAGGCCTTCTGGAGGAGGTCGGGCGCAAAGCGGATCTGGGCTTCGATGCCGGGCAGGGTACCGGCCAACCGCTGTTTCAGAACGGCCTCGATTTCGGGTAAGGGCACGGCTCGGATGAGTATGACGCTGACGCTGTCCGTTTCGCGAGTTCGCTGACCGTTCAGGCGGCTTCGCTGTCCGTTTCACGGCTTCGCTGTCCGTTTCACGGCTTCGCTGTCCGTTTCGCGGCTTCGCTGTTCGTTTGGCGACTTCGCTGTCCGGTTGGTTGGCTTCGCTGTTCGTTTGGCGGCTTCGCTGTCCGTTTCGGCGGCTTCGCTGTTCGTTTGGCGCCTTCGCTGTCCGGTTGGGTGGCTGCGCTGTTCGTTTCACGGCTTCGCTGTCCGTTCAGCTCGCTGTCCGTTCAGGACTTCGCTGTTCGTTTGGGCGATCGCTGCTCGTTGCGGGTTCGGCGTTCGTCTCAGCCTGAGGCGGTCGCGTCTCGGGCGATTCGGCGAATCCGGGATCTCCGGTGTCCAAATCTCCATGCGGGACGCTTTGCACCCTTGCGGTGCCGCAATGCATGGTTGGCCGCGAATCCTGCCTGTCATCACGATGCTGTTGGCGTGCGCTCCTCCCGACCGTGCTGAGAACGACGAACGGTCCGGTCCCTCCGGCGCCACGGAGGCGTGCCGCCCGCGCGCAAATGCGGGATTCTGTCGCGTGGGCTGCACCGGAGCGCCGCCCGTCGTAACTCGACGCGTTTCTGTCGACCTGAAAACCGTCAATCGGCCGTACCCAGGCGGCGTCGCGGTTCTCGAACTCGGTATCAACGACGGTGGCCGCGTGGTCTCGGCGTGCGTGCTGCGCAGCGTGCGACCCGACTTCGACAAAGCGGCGCAGTCCGCGGCACTCAGATGGCAGTGGAAGCCATTCGGTCTCCGGGGTAAACCCGTCGGCTCCGTTGTAGCCGTGAGCATTCCGGTTCCGAGTCAGCGGATCCGGTGAACGCTCAACGCGGAACGGAGCCCGCTTTCAACGGCCAGCGCCAGCGACTTGAACGGATAGCGCAGCCACCTTCAACGGACAGCGGAGCCATCCCAACGGACTGCGCAGCCGCGAAACGGACAGCGAACCCACGCCTCTTATTTGCCTTCTGCAGCGCGGCCAGCGAACATGTCTGAGATGTCTTCCTTTCCGCGCATCGACATAGCCCTGGGCCGCGCCGTCCTCGAACGCGTGCAAGGGTGCACGTTCGACGACTTCATCCTGTCGCCCCAGCGCAGCGTGCTGGCTCGGCGCGATCCGGTTGCGATCGACCTCTCTTCGCGCATCTCGCGCCATATCACCCTGAAGCGGCCGATTGTCTCGGCGAACATGGATTCGGTCACCCGCGCGCCGATGGCGATCGTGCAGGCGGAGGAGGGAGGGTTGGGCGTCATCGACCGCGGGTTCCGGCCGGGAGAAATCGAGCCGCAGGTGCGCGAGGTCGAGATCGTGAAGCGGACGCAGCACGGCGTGATTAAAGACCCATGGAGCATCACGCCCGAGGCCCCGCTCGAGGCGGCGGCGGCGCTGATGACGAGAAAGCGGCTCGGCACGCTCGTCGTCGTCGACGAACGGCAACGGCTGGTCGGCCTGCTCACCGAGCGTGACATGCGATTTGTCTCGAGGCAGGGCGTGCGCGTAGCCGATCGCATGACGCCGGTTGCACAGCTGGTCACACATCAAGGGCCGATCGACGCCGACGCCGCCGAGCGTCTCATGATCGAGCGGAAGATCAAGAAACTTCCGCTCGTCGGGGCCGACGGCACGCTGCTGGGGTTGATTACCGCGCGCGATCTCGTCCGCCAGCGCCGACTGCCGTTCGCGACGCGCGACAGCCAGGGACGCCTGCGCGTCGGCGCGGCGATTGGCGCGACCGGGGACTATCTCGAACGCGCGGCGGAACTGATTCGGGCCGAGGTCGACGTGATCGTCATCGACATCGCGCACGGCCACTCCATCGTGATGGAGCGCGCGGTCGAACAGTTTCGCAAGCGTTTCGGCCACGTCGAGATGATCGCCGGAAATGTGGCGACGGCCGAGGGAGCGAGATTCCTGCTCGATCTCGACGTCGACGGCATCAAGGTCGGCATAGGCCCTGGCGGCGGGTGCACGACGAGGATCACGACGAGCTTTGGCGTCCCGCAGGTGCAGGCGCTCGTCGAATGCCGGCTTGCGATTGCCGAATCGGAGGTAGGCGTCATCGCGGACGGCGGGATCCGACGGCACGGCGCGATATTCGAGGCGCTGATGTTCGGTGGCGACTGCGTGATGCTCGGGAGTGTGTTTGCCGGCACCGAGGAAGCGCCGGGTGAGGTCGTGCACAAGTCCGTCGTGCTCCCGGAGTCGCAGAAAACGGTGAAGGTGCCGTTCAAGGTGCTGCGCGGCATGGCGTCACTTGAAGCCATTCGCGACCGCCTGGACGTCGAAGATGCCGACAAGGTCGAGCTGGAAGCGATCGGCGCCGAGGGTATGGAGGTGCGCGTGCCGCTGCGCGGATCGGTCCGCCCGATCGTCCGCGACATGATCAAACACGTGTGCTCCTCGATCAGTTACAGCGGCGCATCGTCGCTCGCCGAAGCCCGCGAGATGTTCTGGAAGGACCCGCAACGTTTCCTGATCAAACAGTCAGCCTCGGCGAAGCGTGAGTCATACGAACGCTGAGAATTGCCATAATTGCCAGAATCGCCGTAATTGAATTTCAAGAATTCAGGGAACGAAATTATGGCAATTCTGGCAATTCCGGCGATTGTGGCAATGCCACGAGCTCCGCTGGTGAATCGATGAACAGCTCGTCGCCGCGGAATTCGCTGCCGCTGAACCTGAAGCCGAACCCGTAGCGCGCCAGGCAGATCCCTGCCTTCGCATTCCGCGCGGTGGCGAGGTCCACCGGCGAATCGCCGACGAGCAGCGTGCGGGCGGGATCCACGCCGCCCTGTTCGCAGAGGTGCAGCAGGCCGTGCGGAGCAGGCTTGCGCCCCCACTTCGAATCTCCTCCGATGACATCCTGAAAAAAACGCCGCAGGCGCAGGCCGACCAGGACGAGCTCGGTCGCGTGCGACGGCTTGTTGGTGAGTACCGCGACGCGGGCGCGTCCGGACAAATTCTCGAGCGTCTTTACGATCCCCGGATACGGCTGCGTGTGGTCGAGCAGGTGTGCGTCGTAATGAGAGAGAAAGCCGTCGAGCGCGCCCCGTGTTTCGGGATCGAGCCCCGCGGCCGAGAGCGCGCGGCGCACGAGCACGGGAGCGCCCTCGCCGACCATGCCCACGACCTCGGACGTCGGAATCGGTGCGGCGCCCAGATCGTGCAGCATCGCGTTGACCGCGTTCGCGAGGTCGACGCTAGAATCGACGAGCGTACCGTCCAGATCGAAGACAATGAGGCGCGCGTTCATTGCATTTATGAAGACGATTGTTCGCACAGTAACTGTAACAGTCCTCGGATTGGTCGCGGTTTCGATCGGCGCGCAGACGTCGCGGCCCGCGGACGCGGAATATCTCCGCAACGCATACGACACGTACCGGAAGATGCAGGCGGTTTCACCGTACGCGTCGATGAACTGGCAGTATGTCGGACCCACGAACATCAGCGGGCGCGCGACCGACATTGCCGTGGCGGACCGCGCCGGCTCGAGGCGGATCTATGCGGCCTACGCGACGAGCGGCGTCTGGGCGAGCGACGACAACGGCGCCACCTGGCGCGCGGTGTTCGAGCAGTTTCCGTCGACGAGCATAGGAGACCTTGCGGTCGCACCGTCCAACCCCGACGTCGTCTGGGTGGGCACGGGCGAGGCGAACATCTTCCGGGCATCGATGCCGGGCGTCGGCGTCTACAAATCGACGGACGCGGGCAGAACGTTCACGCACATGGGCCTTACCGATACCCAGACCATCGCGCGGATCCTGATTCACCCGTCCAATCCGGACATCGTCTATGTTGCCGCGTCCGGCCACGAGTGGACCGACAACGAAACCCGCGGCGTGTTCAAGACGACCGATGGAGGCCGTACCTGGAAGAAGGTGCTATACCGCAGCGCGCGGACTGGCGCCATCGATCTCGTCATGGATCCTGCGGACCCCGAGACGCTCTATGCGGCGACGTGGCAACGCATCCGCCGCAAGTGGAGCGATCCGCGCGTCGAACCGGGCTACAACGAGAGCAGCGTGTGGAAGACGACCGATGGCGGCAACACCTGGACGGAGGCGGCCACAGGCCTGCCGCTGGCGCAGTACAGAGGCCGAATCGGCCTCGACATCTCGCGGTCGAGTCCGAACGTGGTGTATGCATTCGTCGACAGCTACGAACCGGGAACGCCGCCCCGGGAAGGCGAGCGCGATGCCTACCAGCGGCCGGTGTACGAGGCGCGGATCAAAGGGGCCGAGATCTACAGGACGGACGACAAAGGCGCGATTTGGAGAAAAGTATCTGAATCGAACGCGTTCATGTCGGGCCATTCGGGCACGTATGGATGGGTGTTCGGCCAGATTCGAGTCGATCCGAAGGACGACAAGACGATCTACACGCTCGGGCTCGCGTTGAACGTCTCGCATGACGCGGGCAAGACGTTTACGGCACTGCGCGTGCCGCACGGCGATCACCACGGGCTCTTGATCGATCCGTCGAATCCCGCGGTTCTCTACAGCGCAAACGACGGTGGGCTCTACATATCGTCCGATGCAGGATCGACGTGGAAGTTCGCAGTATCGGCAGGCGGATCGCAGTTCTACGACATCACGCTGGACACGAGTACTCCGGTCTGGGCGTACGGGTCGATTCAGGATATCGGGAGCCGCCGCGGCCGGGTGGATGCGAGCGGCGGCGCGAACCGGATTCCCGCGGTCGAATGGGGTCAGGCGCCCGGAGGCGAAGGCTCGCACCACGCCATTGACCCCGCCAACCCGAATATCGTGTACTCGCACGGTTTCTACGGAAACTTCACCCGCGACGACCAGAGCATTCCGCCGCCGCAGAGAGGGCGCCGGGGTGCGGGAGGTGAACCGGGCACGCCTGCGCCGGCGGAGGGGGACGGGCGCGGTGCGGCACGCCGCAGTACGCCGATACGACCTCCCGACGCCGATCTGCGGGCTCAGTGGATGGCGCCGATCATCGTCTCTCCGCACAACGCGTCCACGATCTATGCGGGCTATCAGTACGTCTATCGCTCGACGGATCGGGGCGTTACGTGGACGAAGATCAGCGACGACCTCAGCGAGAACGATCCAGCGCGGATGCTCCCGCGCAGCGCGAGCGAGATTCCGTATCAAACGATCGTCGCGCTCGCCGAGTCGCCTCGGAAGCCAGGCCTCCTCTATGCCGGTACGGACGATGGGCGCTTGCACGTCACGAGCGACGATGGAAAGAGCTGGACCGAAATTCCCGCTGGCCGCGCACGAAAGTGGATCTCGCGGGTCGTGCCGTCGCGGCATGCCGACGGCACGGTGTATGTGACCCAGCGCGGCAGGGAAGACGACGATTTCGCCCCTTATGTTTTCAAGTCGTCGGACTTCGGGAAAACGTTGGCAAGCATCGCCGCAGACATCCCCGCGGGATCGGTCAACGTCATTCGCGAGGATCCGACCGACGCCAACATCCTCTACCTCGGCTCCGACTTCGGCGCGTTCGTTTCGATCGACGGCGGCCGCACCTGGAACGTCCTCGGCGGGAACCTGCCGTCAGTCCAGGTGTCCGACCTCCAATATCAGTCGCGCGACAGCGTGATCGTCATCTCCACCTACGGTCGCGGCGTCTGGGCGCTCGATGCGAGCAGGGTGCACAGCAAGTAGATCGCAACGGCAGCTTTCAATCAACGACAGCCACCGACAAGATCGCATAGGACGGGAGAAAAGGGAGAACACGTCGGATCCTGACAGCGTCGTTGATGGATGCGAGCAGTTCCTTGCTGGTCGAGGTCTACGGCCCGTAGCGGCGCAGCATGACCATGAGAGTGACGGCGAAGACGACGTTCATCGTCAGCAGCACCAGCCCGATGCGGCGTTCGGGACGGCGCGTGAACCACATGTACACTCCGGTCGCACCGACCAGCAGCAGCGCGGCCGAGACGATCGCAACGGCGACTGCCCAGAGCTTCATCGACGTGGGTTCGTGATAAAAGCCTGCCCAATGATGAAGACGGTTCAGCATGCCCATCACACCTGCGATGCTCGTCCTGACGTGCGTGGTCCCGGTGGCCGCGTCGTACTTCATCTCGTGAACCGTGCCTGGCACGACAATGCGGAGCGATACCCCCGCGGAAGTGGTCTGGATATTCGTGATTTCTCCCTTGATGGATTGATCGCGATCCATCAGCTCGCGCCCGATCGTGCGCGCGTCGTGTTCGGCCGCCGGCAGCGTGATGTCGCGCTCGAGCACCGAGGGTTTCATGTTGAACCAGCCGTTGTGGCTCATTTGCACCGCGCTGACCCCGTACATGACGAGAAACGGGAGGGCGAACGACGCCAGCAGCAGGTGAATGTTTCGTATCGTCTTGTACATCGTCTCGGCGGCCCATAAAGGGCCGCCCTACTCTATTGGGCTAGGGCCGTCCGACGCTTATCGGGGGCCATCAAGGGCCGCCCTACAGTCACCGGAATGCCATCCAGAGCGCCGCAAACCCTACACCCCCGGCTGCGAGCGATCCCCACGCCCAGACGGTGCGTTCGGGTGCGCTGAGCCACAAGTAGATGCCCGAGACGGTGAACGCCAGCAGGCACCACATCGCGAACTCGTTGTAGAGCGCCCAGATGCGAAGGAGGCGCGGCGCCTCCGGGTCGCCGGTGGTGATCGCGTGCATGTCCTCGAGAAAGATCCCCAAGCTGCTTCTGATTTCGTCGATGCTGAGCATCCGATCGCGCTCGAGCACCACCACCCGATATATCCCGTTGATGTTGTAGAAGTCGAGCTGCAGGTCGTTGTTGCCGTTCCGCTTGATGGCGAAGAGCGGCATCGGCCGGGTGAGCGGAAGATTGAGCCGCTGGTAGACGGCGTCGGCGATTTGCTTGTCGGTCGCCCCGGGCGGAGGAACGAACGTCTGGTGGCGGATGGTGCGAGCGGTTTTCGGACGTTCGGCAGCGGTCTGAGCGGTCGCGACCAGTCCTGCCAACCCGTAAACCATCAGCTGTGTGAACGTTAGCAGTCCCGCATAGATGTGGAGCTTGAGGATCAGGTTACGCATGGAGCGCCGGCCATTATAGGTCGTTGATTCGGCTCGATCCCGATGCGCCGTCCGAGCGCGATTTTTCGCCTTACCTCGGTGAGCAATGTCACTCGATTTCTGCCGCTGGGAACAGGCCGGCCTCGTATTTTTTGCTTATACGTTCGTGTGCGCGCTCGGTCTGCGGGGCGTGAACCAAGCCGCGAGGGCCAAGGTCGCCATCGCGAGTATCGGAGCCCTTGCGCTGGTGGCGCTTTCGGCTTCGCTCGACGACGCGGTTGTGTGGCGCGGCCTGTTGCTGCCGCCCGTCGTGCTGCTCGTCGGGTATTGGACGAGCGGCTTGCTGTTCCGGGCGCCCATGCCAAAGGTCGAGTCGTTCCTGATGGACATGGACCGCGCCATCCGCATCCGCGAGACGTCGGCGGCGGTCCCGCGCGTTACGGCGGAGTTCCTCGAGTTCGCGTACGCCGGTGTGTACGCGCTCATTCCGATCGCGCTCGCGATCCACCTCACCGCGACGCCTTTTACGATGACGGGGCTTGATCCGTTCTGGACGGTGATCCTCGTGACCGACTTCGTGTGCTTCGGGATCCTGCCGTGGATTCAGTCGCGGCCGCCGCGCGCGATTGAATACGGGGAGCCCTGGCGGTCGTCGTTCAGGAGACTCAACCTGAAGCTGCTCGAATCGACCAGCATCCAGGTGAACACGTGCCCGAGCGGCCACACGGCGGAGGCGCTTGCGGCCGCGCTCCTCGTCTGTCACGCGCCAGCGCCCCTCTGTGCCGCCATGCTCTTCGCCGCCGCAGCCGTTTCGGCGGGCGCTGTGTACGGGCGGTACCACTACGCTGTGGACGCCGTGAGCGGCTGGACCGTCGCTCTTTTCGCGTTTGCCGTTTTCGCGTCTTGACGGTGGCGGGGTCTGAACACCCCGCCCCTACGGCCGTTTGAAAAGGGGGCTCGAGCGTGTGAGCTAGAATCACCGGATGGAGAACGCGGCACGCAGGCTCATGGCACTGGTCGCCCTCCTGTCGTGCGCGTGCGCGCCGGTCGTCGCGGGTCCGGCGCTCGCTGAACGGAACTACGCGGCGTTCTACGCGCAGGGCATTCCCTTCTCCGAGTTTCTCGACAATGTTCGCGCACGCCGGGAAGAGTGGCTCGCGCGCTACGACGACGCCGCGGTTTCGGCCGATCTCATCACCCGGATGCGCGCGCTCCCCGAGCGGCGACGCATCATTGCGGTCGCGGCCGACTACTGTCTGGACTCGGCCAACACAATCCCTTACATCGCCCGCCTGGTCGACGGCGTACCCGAGCGGTTGCAGCTACGCATGCTCGACACCACCCGGGGCCGTCCGATCATGGAAGCGCATCGCACGCCCGACGGCCGCGCAGCGACGCCGACGATCGCGATCCTCGACGAGAACGGCCGCCTGCTCGCGACCTGGGTCGAGCGTCCTTCCACGACGCAGAGCTGGTTCCTCGAACAGCAGAAAACCACGACGCAGGCACCGCTTCACGCGCAGCTCGAGGCCTGGTATGCCGCCGACGACGGCAAAACGACGATGGCGGAGATCGCCGATCTATTGAGTCGCTGATGGCTTATCTGATTACGCTAACCATTCATTCCTGGTTGCGCTGGCTGGTCCTCGCATCAGGGCTCATCGCAACGGCTCGCGCGCTCGCGGGAGGATCGCGCGACTGGACGGGGGCCGATGATCGAGCCGGGCTGCTGTTCACGGTGATGCTGGATCTGCAGGTGCTGTTCGGAATTCTCCTCTACGCGTGGCTCAGTCCCATTGCGCGACAGGCGTTCGGCGATATCGGCGCCGCCATGAAAGAGGCATCGCTGCGATTCTGGGTCGTGGAGCACATCTTCGGCATGGTCATCGCGCTCGCGCTGGCGCACGTCGGACGCGTCCGCATTCGAAAAGCGAGCCTCGCACGGCGCCACAGACTCGCGGCCACATTCTTCGGCCTGGCGCTCCTCGCGATCCTCCTTTCGATTCCGTGGCCAGCCGCTCCCTACGGCCGGCCGCTTCTGAGGTGGTAGGAGATGCGTGCTGTCCTGCTGATCATGACGGCGCTGTTGGTTGAAGGCGCACCGCAGTTGTCCGGCCTGGCCCCGTCGGGGCGCCCGATGACGATTGATGATCTCATCACTGCTGTGCGCGTCAGCGATCCGCAGCTCTCACCGGACCTCACGCGAGTCCTCTACGTCCGAACGACCACCGACGGCAAGACGGGAAAGCGAAATGCCGACATCTGGTCCGTGCCTGCCGATGGATCCGCGTCGCCCAAGGAATTCATCGGCGGTGATGCAGCGGATACCACGCCGCGATATTCGACCGACGGCAAGCACGTCGCGTTCATCTCGTCGCGCGACGGCGCGCCGCAAGTGTATGTCGCCGACGCCAACGGCGGGGCGGCCCGCAAAGTGACCGCCCTCTCCATGGGCGTCCAGCCGCCGCTGGTGTTCTCGGCAGACGGAAATCATGTGGCGTTCGTCTCCGACGTCTACCCCGAGTGCACCGACGAAGCCTGCAACAAGCGCAAGAACGATGAAGCAGAGAAGGATCCGGTCAAGGTGCATCGCCTGACGCGCCTCCTGTATCGACATTGGAACGAGTGGCGCGAGAACGTGCGCCATCACGTCTTCGTTGCCGACCTGACGAGCGGAGCCGCGCTCGATGTGACGCCAGGCGACTACGATTCGCCGCCGGGCCAGCAGGAGGACGCGGCCATCGCGTTCTCGCCCGATGGTGGTGAGATCGCGTTCGTATCCAGCCGCGAAGGGGCCGACAAGGAGGCGTGGACGACGAACCACGACGTCTGGGTGGTTCCGATCACGGGCGGGCACCCGAGGAAAATCACCACGAACCCCGCGTCCGACCTCCAGCCGATGTACTCACGAGACGGCCGCACGATTCTCGTGCGTGCCCAACGCCGTCCCGGTTTTGAATCGGACCGTTGGTATCTCGACGCCTACGATCGCGAAAGCGGTGCGAAGCGAACGTTGTTCACGGCTCCCGATCTTTCCGTCGGCGATTACTCGCTGTCGCCCGACGGGCTGACGATCTGGTTCACCGCCTCGCAACAGGGTCGGGAAGATCTCTTCACCGTACCGTCTGCCGGTGGGCAACCTTCCCATGTGCTGCAGGGTGGCTCGATTTCCGCCGCGCGTCCTGGTTCAGGATTTGCGGTGTTCTCCAAATCGACGCTCACCTCGCCCCCCGATCTGTTTCGCGTCGCGGCCGATGGCAAGGACGTCAGGGCGCTCACGCATGAAAACGCCGGATGGTTGAAAGACGTTGCGTTCGCGGAGCCACAGAGCCTGACCGCTACCAGCGCCGCGGGACAGAAGATTCAGTACTGGCTCGTCAAGCCGCCGGACTTCGATCCATCGAAGAAATACCCGGTGGTGTTCCTGCTCCACGGCGGCCCTCAGGGCGCATGGGAGGACGCCTGGTCCACGAGATGGAATCCGTCGCTCTGGGCCGCTCAGGGGTGGGTGATTGCCGCGCCAAATCCGCGCGGTTCCTTCGGCTTCGGCCAGACGTTCGTCGATCAAATCAGCGGCGACTGGGGCGGCCGCGCGATGACCGACATCGATGCGGTGGTTGCGGCGGTGTCAAAGATGCCTTTCACCGACTCGCAGCGGATGGGAATTGCCGGCGCGAGCTTCGGCGGCTATGCCGTGGACTGGATCATCGGCCATACGAACCGGTTCAAGGCGGCAGTCACACACGATGGCGTGTTCAACCTCGAATCGATGAGCATGGCCACCGAGGAGCTCTGGTTTCCGGAATGGGAGTTCGGAGGCCGCCCCTGGGATCCGAAGGCGCGTGCACAGTTCGCGAAGTGGTCCCCGCACCTCTACGCTCAGAACATCAAGACGCCCACGCTCGTCATCACCAACGAAATGGATTTCCGCGTGCCCGTCGATCAGGGGCTTCAGCTCTTCACCGTGCTGCGGCGCAACGGGGTGCCCAGCGAGGCCCTCGTCTTTCCCGACGAAGGCCACTGGGTGCTGAAGGCGCTCAACAGCCGCGTGTGGCACGAGGCGGTGTTCGGCTGGATGCGGAAATATCTCTCGGGATCCGCGGTCCGGGATGCGGGATCCAGAGGAATTCGGCATCCGACTCAACGCCGGTAGATCTTCACCCCGCCGTTCGACGTCCGCACGTTGATCGTCGCGCCCCCCGAACCGAGATCGGTCGACAGCGATCGATTGATCGTGCCCTGAACGCTGACCGGAAAATCGATGCTGATTTTGCCGTTGGTCGTCCCGGTCTCGAGGTGTGCGTTGTAGTTATCCGGCACCGCGACCTTGACGCCGCCGTTGGTCGTCTGCAGGTTCAGCCCGTTTCCCTGCCACGCCGTCCCGTCGAGCGTGACGTCGATGCCGCCATTGGTCGTCTGTCCCTCGATGTCTCCGGCGATATGCGACAGCTTCAATCCGCCGTTCGTAGTTCGGAGCTCGGCGCGATTGTTGATGTTGTCGACGCTGATCCCGCCATTGGTCGTCGACAAGGAAAGCGGCGTCTGCGGCGGAACCTTGAGGCGGTAGCTCACAGACCACCCTTCGTGACGGTCAAGCCCGCTCGGGCCGGTCGCCTCGACGCGATCGGCCGTCGCCGTCACCTGCACCCGTGACGCGATCGCCCGCGCCTGTTCCTGCGTGTCGGCCGTCGCAATGACGCGAGCGGAGACCCGAATGTCGTTGCGCGCCTCGCCTTCGACGTTGATGCCACCGTTCGGGGCTGCGTCCACGGTGAGGGTGGCCCCCGCGGCTGGAACGGTGTATTCGCGAACCTCGCAGACGCCTTCGCGATCGTTTCCCCAGTTTTCACCCCCGCACGGGTCGTT
>JBKPTT010000291.1:0-8589 GCA_046735635.1 Acidobacteriota bacterium
ACACGAAGCCTAATTTGTTGTCCTCGTGTGTTTCGTGAGCTTCGTGTCTTCGCGCTCGAGCCGTGGGCTTGTGCGGCATTCAGTGAACGTCGTTGATTATGGCCCGCCGCTCCACATGGTAATCAGCGCCACCGCGTAGCATGCGGCGCCCACCCAGAACGCCGCGGAGATCCCCGCGCCGAGCGCGATGACGACGGCGAGCACGGATGCGCAGACCGATGCCGCACCGTTGATTCCCCAGAGCCAGGGGGTGAGCGCAGGGCGCTCTCGCATCGCGCGCGCCATGCCGATCGGGAACGCCATGCCCATGAAGAACCCGAGCGGCGCGAGGATTGCCACCGAAACGGCGATGCGGAGCGGCGTCGACGCGGCGGAATACTGTCGAATCGCGAGCGGCGTCAGTGCGCCGAACACGACGAGCACCACCAGCAGGAGCACGATGCGAGCCCTGGCCCGGCGCGGCGCGCCGCCCATGCCGGCCGTAGAGAAGCTGCCCGCGCCGCTCGCGACCAGCAACGAAAAGAGCACGACCGACAGGCTGTATACGGGATGCCCCAGAAAGACCGCGAGGCGCTGCACCTGCGAAATCTCGATAAGCATGAAGCCGAAGCCGATTGCCGCGAAATACGTCACGTGTCCCATCGCACCAATCCGTAGGGCGGGGTCTTTAAACGCCGCCATCACCCACGGCAGCACGATGCACGCGGTGGTCAGCACGACAACCGTGACGAGAAGCACGCCAAGCAGCCCCACCGCCGTCATGTTGAACCGGACGATGCCCTGGTCGCGCCACCGTGCTGTGTTGAAGACGTCGCGGAGCCGCAGCATGTGGAAAAAGAACGGCATGTCGTCAGTCGGCGCCGCGATGTTCAGTTCGTTCCGGGCGATGGCGTCCTGGAGCCGCGAGGGATCCGCAAGCGCGGCAAAGGTGGGATCGGCGGAGTGCCGCGGGCTTTGTACGACGTCGAATCCCATTCGGTCCGCGACGGCGTCGATAGCATCGAGATCCGCTGCCGAGAGCGGATCGGACGATACGAGCATCGTCCCGATGCCGTCGGGCATGTTCACGCCCCCCGCAGGACGTGCGCGCACGATGACGTAGTGATCGCCCGGACGGCTGGCGCCCATCTGGACGAGCACCGTCGAAGCGAGCGACGCCATGCGGTAGACCTCACCCGGACGATCGGCGTAGTACCACCGCGACACCGAGAGAACCCCACGCGGCGCCAGGTGCGTCAGGAACGTGCGCCAGGCCTCGACCGTGTAGAGCGAATTCTCGGTCAGCACGAACGCGCCGCTCGCCGTCGCCGCCCATGTGTCGATCAGCGAGATCTGGATGATGTCGGCGCGCTGGTTCGAGCGAGCGATGTAGCTCCGCGCCTCGTCGTTCACGAACCGGACCCGGCGATCGCGATCGAGGTGACCGGTGAAATCGCCGAACCGGCCGTTCACGAGCTCGAGGATGCCTTCGTTGATCTCGACGCCTGTGACGCTCTTCTGCCCGAACGCGAGGGCGGACAACACGTCGCGCCCGCCTCCTGTCCCGACGACGATGACGTTCGAAAGCGGCCGAATGTAGTGAACGACATTGGTGACGTCGTACTTGAGGTGCTCGACTTCGCCTGGATCCCCGTGGAAGGCCGTCAGCTCCGTTCCCGCGTACGAATCGATGTCGAGGTGCAGCTCCCGCGCTCGGAGATGAGGCGGCAACGTCGCGCTCAGTCCCCAGCCCGACGGCTTCACCACCTTGTCGGGATTGCCGACGACGCGCACGCGCGAGAACGAGTTCCATTTCTCGACGAGCGGCCGCGCTTCCTGCTGCCCTTTCACCCACACCAGCCGCAGCCATGCCGCGTTCTCGCGTGCAGCGATGCCGTGGGCCACGGCGGCGACGGCGAGCACGGCCGCAAGTGTGTAGGCCGGCCCTTTATGGGCCGGCCCTGCGGGGGCGTAAAGCCCTGGCGCACGTACACCGCAGAACAGCACCGCGCCCAGCGCCGCGACCGCCGCGGTCGCGAGCACGGCGGTGGGCGCGTCGGTCAGCCGCAACATCGGACCGACAACCACGCAACCAAGCGCGGCGCCGGCGAGATCGGCCGCGTACAGCGCGCTTACCTGCAACGGGAATCTCGTCAGCGCAAGCGACACCACGACCCCGCTCGCAACGAACGGAACCGTCAAGGCGACGTAGGTGAGGACGAGAGAGTACATGGGAACGAGCGACAGCTCCGGCACGAACGGGATCGCGAGGTGCGTGAGGTAGCTCACGACAATCGTGAGCGCGAACACACTCGCGCCGAACGCGAGATGCCGCTGGGTACGCTCGGGAGCGAAGACCTCTGGCCGCAGGAATACGACCAGCGCGCCCACCGCCATCCCGAACATCGTCACGGAGATCGCGACGAACGCGAAGTGGTAGTACATCGTCACGCTGAACGTGCGGGTGAGGAGCAATTGATACGTCAGCGTGGAAAGCGTAACGAGGAAGAGGCCGGCGAAGGTCGGCGCGCCGGCGCGCGGCGGCGCGTCGCTCGGGATCATGCGGTGATCAGCATTATGGTAGATTCCGGACAATGACCCAAGCCGACGGCATCGTCCGCTACGCGGCCGCTGCGTGCCAGACCGATCTGCCCAACCCCGTCGATCGGCGCGCGATGCGCGGAAACACCGACCGTATGCTCGCGATGATCGACGCGGCCGTCGCCGGCAGCGCTCCCTTCCTGCCCGTCCGGCTCGTCGTGTTTCCGGAATTCGCGCACGCCGCGCCCGTCTTCCCTACCGTCCAGGAACTGCTCGAGAAGATCGCGGTGGCGATCCCGAACGAGCATACCGAACGCCTGACCGGCAAAGCGCGCGAGCATGACATCTACATCCAGAGCGGCTCGATGATCGAGGTCGATCCGCGGTGGCCGGACGTCCTGTTCAACACGACGTGCCTCATTGGCCCGGACGGCATCCTGTACAAATACCGGAAAGTGAACCCCTGGATTCCGTACGAGGTGCACTCCAGCCCGCACGAAATCGACGGATACACGGATCCTCTGTTCCCCGTCGCAGACACGCCAATCGGACGCATCGGATGCGCAATCTGCTACGACTGGCTCTTTCCGGAGGCGATGCGGCAGCTGGCGGCGAATGGCGCGGAGATCCTCATCCGTGTCTCCGCGTACATGGATCCGTGGGGCGCGACCGAGCCGATGAACTGGTGGACGATCGTCAACCGGTGCCGCGCGTTGGAGAACACGGCGTTCGTTGTTGCCGCCAATCAGGGCGCGAGCCTGCGCCACTATCCGCCATACTCCTGGCCCGGCGGAAGTCAGATCGTGGATTACGACGGCCGGCTGCTGGCAGACGCGTCTCCCGGACCCGGTGAGCGCATCGTGGTTGCGCCGATCGACATCACGGCGTTGCGTCACGAGCGCGAATCACGCCGCGGGCACAGCATGCTCGCGCACCTGCGCACCGAGGCGTACCCGGTGTACGCCAAGCACCAATATCCGCCGTTAGCGGAATCGCAGGCGGGGTCTGAAGACCCCGCCCTACAGATCCACGCGGGCCGTTCGTACGAGCGAAACAACGAATTAATCGACGAAGCGAAGCGAAGAGCGGATCCCGGATCCCGCGTCCCGGATCGCGGCTAGCCGCCTGCGGTCTTCGGAACGATGTCAGTCTGCAGCGCGGGGTCGGCGGCCGGAACGTAGGTCGGGGTCAGACCGAGCTCTTGCCTCACGACATTGCAGCCCTGCGCGATTGCCGTTGCCTTGTAGAACGCGATCTCGCGGTTGGCGCCCTGCCGACCGAAACCGCAGTCGCTCGACACGATCAACTGTTCGGGCACGATGTATTTCAGCGCCGTTCGGATCGAGTCGGCGACGTCTTCGGCGCGATCCGCCTGCAGCACACGGTGGCTGACGGCGCCGATGCAGATCTTCTTCGGCAGCTTTCCCTTGTAGGCGCCGAAGAGATCGATCTCCGCGAAGTTCCGATCCTTCGTCTCGATCGTCCAGACATCTCCGCGCATTTCGTTCAGGTACAGCTCGAATGAAGCCTTGTAGCTCGTGTCTTCCATCACGCGCTGCATATTCGGATTCCCCCAGCACGTGTGGATCCAGATCTCCACGTCGTCGAGCCCCTGCACCTCGCGGTTGTAGCAGTCCACCATGAACTTCACTTTCTCGTCCCTGGCGCCGTACGTGTTCGCCATGAAGTGGAGCGTCGGCTCTTCAATCTGAATGCACCGGCAACCCGCATCGCGCAGCGCGAGCAGTTCCTTGTTCATCGCGACGGCCATGTCCCACACGACCTCGCGGTTGTCTTTGTATTTGGGAGTGTGGATGTCGAGAAACAGGCCCATCACCTGCGAGCAGCACGTGCCGAAGCGCACGGGCTTTCGCGACTTGCTCTGCGCGATGCGCCAGATTTTCGGGTAGTCGAGCGGCCGATGGTTGATCTTGCCGGTCACGCGCGGCCAGCGCCAGGCCGTGTAGATTTCGTTCAAAAGCGTGCCGGGCGGGTAGCGAAGCCAGGGGCTCCGCGTCTCCTCGGACTGGAGGTAGTCGCCTTCGAAGCCCGCCCAGCGTTGGATCGGATAGTGGTGCCAGCTGCGACCTGCGAAATCCTCGTCGCAGTGAAAGTCGCCGTGGGTGAGAATGTCGAGGCCGGCGCGTTCCTCGTCGCTGATGACGACAGCGAGCGCGTCCTGGAATTTCTCCCGGAAGCGGACGTCCATCATGCACGTGTCGAGGGGACGCGCCCACATGCTCATGTCGAACCACCGGGGCCTGGGCCAGGAGCCGGTGACCGTGCTCGGCAGAATCAGGTCTTTCGTTGCGATGTAGGGCATATTTGAATCGGTGAATCCAGAATCCCGGATCGCGGAGCTTTAGACGCGCACCATGGAGCCGGCGCTCGCGCGTGAACGTGTCAAAACGAACGGATTTTTCAGCCGCCCGCCGCCGGGCGCACGCCGGCGCCGACGACCGTGGATGCTATCATTCCGGGCACAATCAGTGCATTTCCGCATTACTATACCGGGCGCTGCCGGCCACGGCCGTGGTCCGTTTGTAATGACGATAGAAGGAGGAAGGATCTGATGCGAGCACCATCGCTCGTCGCGCTCGTCCTGGGCGCACTGCTCATGCTCGTTCCGTCGAGCGCTTCGGCGCAGGCGGTGACGGGTACGCTTCTCGGGAACGTCACCGATTCGAGCGGTGCCGCGATTCCGGGCGCCACGGTGACGGCGACCGACGTGGACAAGAACACCACGCGCTCCACCGTCACTAACGAATCGGGCTACTACATTTTCAACAGCCTGGCGAGCGGCAACTATACGGTGGATGCGGAAATCCAGGGGTTCAAGAAAACCGCACGGCAGGGTGTGAAGGTCGACGTGAACACGACTGTGCGCGTCGATCTGTCGCTCAGTGTGGGACAGATGACCGAAGAGGTCACGGTCGCAGCTGAGAGCCCGGCTCTTCAGACCGACCGCACCGACACCGGCCGTATCCTCGAGTCGAAAATGGTTTCGGAGCTGCCGCTGACGTTCAACCGTAACTTCCAGAGCCTGTCGATGACCGTGCCGGGGATTACGCGGCCGCATCGCGAGCACTCGCAGTTCTTCAACTCGCAGGACTCGCTGCGCTACGAAGTGAACGGCCAACCTGGCATGGCGAGCAACACGCTAATCGAAGGGCTCGACGACAATCAGAAGACTGGCCTGCTGCAGGTCATTATTCCCGCTGCCGACGCGCTCGAAACGGTCAGCATCTCGACCAGCAACTACGACGCGGAGTTTGGGCGATCGGGCGGCGCGGTCACCAACGTCACGATCAAGTCCGGCACGAACGACCTGAAGGGCAGCGCGTTCTTCTTCGGCAACAACGAGAAGACCAACGCCGGCGACTACTTCTCGCATCAGAAGGCGCCGACCAAGTTCGTGAATGGCGGCTTCACGCTGGGCGGTCCGATCGTCAAGAGCAAGCTGTTCTTCTTCGGCGATTACCAGCGCACACTCGACAACCTCGGCTCCGTCTACCGCGCCACCGTGCCGACTCTTGCGATGCGCAACGGCGACTTCAGCGCCTCCGCGAGCAAGATTTACGATCCGTACACACCGGGCGCTGACGTGTCAGGCGCCAACCGCGTCGCCTTTCCTGGCAACATGATTCCGCAGGATCGCATCAGCCCGATCGCGAAGAAGCTGCTGGCCTTCATTCCCGAACCGAATATCGTCGCGCCTCTCGGTCAGAACAACTGGCAGAAGGCGCAAGTTCGCGAAAAGACCACTGACGGTTTCGACACCAAGGTGAACTACACGATCAGCGCGAAGGATCAGATGTCGTACCGCGTCAGCTTCATGCGGCCGGTCGTGTTCGATCCGGGCGCGTTCGAACAGTACGGCGGACCGGCGAACGGCGGATTCGCGGGCACGGGTACCAACACAAGCAGCAGCACCGCGGTGACGTGGACGCGAGTCTTCGGGCCGAAGACCGTTCTGGACGTGCGCGGCGGGTTGAACTACTACCACAACGTGACCGCGACGCAGGGCAACGGGCTGACGACGAGTTCGGACGTCGGCATCCCCGGCGCCAATCTCGACGAGTACACGAGCGGCATTTCGTATTTCAACATCGCCGGCTATACCGACCCACTTCTTGGATTCTCGGCGAGCCAGCCATGGGACCGGTCCGAGAAGACCTGGAGCGTGGTGTCGACGCTGACCAAAATGATGAGCACGCACACCGTGAAGATTGGCGGCGAGTGGCGGCACAACCGCGACATGCTGCTGCAGACGCAGGACGCCGGTGGGCCCCGCGGCCGTTTCAACTTCACGTCGTCCGGCACCACCACGCCGGCCGACCAGTCCACGTCTTCAAGCGTGGCAAACGCCTTTGCGGCGTTCCTCCTCGACTGGCCCGCCACCGTGCAGCGCGACCTCAAGGTCATCGACCAGCCCGGAACGCAGCACATGGGAACGTTCCTCTACATGCACGATAAGTGGCAGGCGAAGTCGAACGTGACCGTCGACCTTGGTCTCCGCTGGGAGTACTACACGCCGCTCCAGGGACTCGAGGGGAAGGGCACGCTGGCCAACTACGATCCCACGACGAATACGATTCGCGTCGCGGGATATGGCGATCTGAACAACGCGCTCAACGTGAAGAACACCTTCACGAATTTCAATCCGCGCACCGGCGTGTCCTGGCGTCTCAACGACAAGAACGTAGTCCGTGCGGGGTACGGCGCAAGCACGATTCCGTTCCCCGACAATCGGTACGCGTTCAACTACCCGGTGAAACAGAACTACAACGGCACATCAGCGAACGGATTCCAGCGGCAGGGCTCGATGGCCGAGGGGTTCCCTGCCCCCGCGCTGCTCGACATTCCTGCTGATGGGATCATTTCGATTGCGGGCACCAGTCTGGCGAACGCGACGCTCGACGTCATTCCGACAACGCTGCGAGAGGGCACGCTGCACTCCTGGAACGTGGCATACCAGCGCGAACTGCCGTATCGCTTCACGGTGGACGTCGCGTATGTCGGCAACCGCGGCGTGAACATCGTCATGGACGTCGACACGAACGCGGGCATGGTGTACGGCGCCGGCAACGCGGGACGCCCGCAGGTCGCGACGTTCAACCGCACTGGCACCTCGCGGACGCGGACGAACGACAACAAGACGCATTACAACGCGCTGCAGATGAAGATCGACCGGCGGTGGAGCAACGGGTTCCTGGTGACGAACTCGTACACGTACAGCAAGTCGATGGACTACGCGAACGAGAACGGCGGCATCAACACGCCGATCGACTTCAGCACGAGCTGGGGACGATCGAACTTCGACCGGACGCACAATTACGTGAACACCGTGATCTACGAGCTCCCGTGGGGACCACGGAAAAAGTGGCTCAACGAGGGGATCCTGGCCAACATCATCGGCGGCTGGCAGATCAGCAACATCTTCGTTGCCCAGTCGGGCCAGCCTCTATCGATCACCGCGAGCGGCACGCTCTTCAACACGCCCGGAAACACCGCGTACGCGAATCTGGTAGGGGAGCAGAGGATTCTTGGCGGTCTCGGGCCCGGAAAGTTGTACTTCGACCCGACCGCCTACGCCCAGCCAGCGGCCGGCACACAGGGCAACATGAAGCGGAACGGCGGTCCGGAAGGCCCGGGCTTCTGGGAACTGGACTCGTCGTTGTTCAAGCGGTTCGCGATTGGGACCAAGCGCTACGCCGAGATCCACGTGGACATGTACAACACGACGAACTCGGTGCGCTGGGATAACCCGAATACCGGATTCAGCGCCGCGACGACCGGCAACACGTTCGGTCAGATTCAGCGAATAGCAATTGGTAGCAGTCCGCGTACGATGCGGTTCGGGTTCCGGTTCGTGTTCTAAGTCGCGGTTCGCGATTCGCGCTTCGCGATTCGAAAAAAGGGCCGGCGGAAACCGCCGGCCCTTTTTCTTTTCCGAATCGCGAACCGCGAACCGCGAACCGCGACTTCATCATTCATCATCCATCATTCATCATTGAATCGTCGTTCCCCCACCGCCTGGGGCCATCTGCGCTTCAGTGGGTGCGACGC
>JBKPTT010000292.1:0-34320 GCA_046735635.1 Acidobacteriota bacterium
ACTGAACGCAACTCGTCGGCAGCGTCAGATGTGTATAAGAGACAGCTCCACATCCAGTCGAAGCTCAACGCCCAGCAGGCGGCCCTGGAGCCGCTCTACTACGAGGTGATCCACAATCTCGTCCTCGAAACGACGCGGCTCGGCATCGAGGTGAAGAACCTCAAGATGCGCGTCGAATCGATGTCGAGCCGGCTCGACTTCGACGAACGGCGCGCGCGGGCGCTCGAAGGTGTCGTGCAGTATCGGCCGGGAGCGGTGCCGCCGCTGCAGCCGCCGACCGGCGTCCACGACGAACGGCCGGCTGCCGACGGAGATCAGATGGAGCGCCGGAGCCGCCGTCGCCGCCGACGTGGTCGTCGCCGCCCCGACGATCGCGGTCCTCGGCCGGCCGGGGGGGCAGACCACCAGCGCGCGCAGGCGGGGTCTGGCCCGACGGGCGCAGCAGAGGCGGGCGAGAACCGGTCGTCGCCGTTGGCGGCAGACAGTTCCGACCAACCCGGGAACGCCGGCGAGGACGTGAGTGAATGGCGCGAAAGTAGCGGGGCAGACGATCGGGATCAGACCCCGGACCGGGGCAGCTCGGAATCGTGAAGCTCGCCATCGTCGTTCAGCGCTACGGCGCGGACATCAACGGTGGTGCAGAACTGCACGCGCGCTACGTCGCCGAGCGCCTTGCCCGGCACGCTGAAGTGGAAGTCGTCACCACCTGCGCCCGCGATTACGTGACGTGGCGAAACGAGCGTCCCCCAGGCGTCGAGCAGGTGAATGGCGTCCGCGTTCGGCGTTTCCCCGTGCGACGGGAACGCGATCCCAATCACTTCGGAAGGCTCTCGAAACGCGTCTTCGGCGAGACTCACTCGATCGCCGACGAGCTCGCGTGGCTCGAAAGCGAAGGGCCTCACAGTCCCGGCATGCTGGACTACGTCGAACGAAGCGCCCCGGCCCTCGACTTCGTCGTCTTCTTCAGCTATCGCTATTACCACGCCTGGCACGGCGCCCGCCGCGTACCGTCGAAGGCCGTGCTCGTTCCGACCGCCGAACGCGACCCGGCTATCGGCGTCGGCATCTTCGGTCCAGCGTTCCGCAGCGTCCGCGCGCTCATGTACAACTCGTACGAAGAACGAGCCATGATCCAGGCCGCATCCGGCAACACCGACGTGCCAGGAGTGGTCGTCGGCGTCGGTTCCGACATTCCAGCCAAGACCGACGGTCTGCGTTTCAGGAGAAAGTTCAAGATCGAGCGGCCGTTCGCAATTTACGTGGGACGGATCGACGAGAACAAAGGGTGCCGCGAGCTGTTCGAATTTTTTCGACGGTATGCCGCTACGTTTCCGCGAGGTCTGGACCTTGTCCTCGTGGGCAGCGCAATTATGCCGGTGCCGGAGCACCCGCGCATCCATCATCTCGGATTCCTGGACGACCAGGACAAGTTCGACGCGATCACCGCGTCGGACCTGCTCATCATGCCGTCCTACTTCGAGAGCCTCTCCATGGTGGCGCTGGAAGCGTGGGCACTCGGCAAGCCGGTCCTCGCAAACGGCCGCTGCGACGTCCTGAAGGGCCAGTGCATCCGGAGCGCGGCGGGGCTGTACTACGAGCGCTACGAGGAATTCGCCGAGACGCTGTACTCGCTCGAATCGAACGGACCGCTTCACGCCCGCCTGGGGCGCAACGGCCGTGAGTACTTCACACGGCATTATGCGTGGCCCGTTATCGAGCGCAAGTACCTCGACATGTTCGAGCGGCTCAAGCGAGACGATGCGGCCGGCGCCCCGCGCAAGCCGGCCGAGCGATTACCCGGATGGCTGGCCCGGCGATCCCGCGATCTCCCTGCGGCGAACGAGATCCTCGCCCGGATTCCGTCCGGCGCTGTCGTTCCCGGCCGCGAAGCGCGACAGGACATTCCGCGTTCCGCATGACTGCTGCCCGACGGCCACGCGTTCATCAGGTCCTCGCGACCCTGGGCTACGGCGATGCCATCGGTCACGAAGTGCTCGGTATTCGGCGCGTACTGAGGCGCGCCGGCTACGATTCCGAGATTTTCGTCGAGACAGCGGATCCCCGGCTGGAAGACGAGACCCTCGACTACCGCGAGCTCGTGGGCGACGCGACGCCCGACGATCTTCTGATCCATCACTTCTCGATCGGCTCGCGCGCCTCCCGTACGGCCTACGCGCTGCCGGGGCGGATGGTGCTCGTCTACCACAACATCACCCCACCGCAGTACTTCATCGGCGTCCACAAGGATCTCGTCAAACTCTGCTTCCACGGACGCCGCGAGCTGACCGCGTACATCACTCGGTGCGAGCTGGCTCTCGGCGATTCGGAATACAACCGACAGGAGCTCCGCGATCTCGGCTACCCGCGAACGGCGGTGCTGCCCGTCGTTCCCGACTTCACCCACCTCGATGGGAACCCCGATCGCAGGCTCGCGGACCTGGACGACGACTGGACCAACGTGATGTTTGTCGGCCGCGTGATCCCGAACAAGAAGTTCGAAGACGTGATTCGCGCGTTTCACGCGTATCGAACTCGCTACAACCCGCGATCGCGACTGCTGCTCGTCGGCTCCTACGGTGGCTTCGAGACATACCTGGCAATGCTCCAGGCGCTCGTCGCGAGACTCGGCACGCCGGACGTGCACTTCCTCGGTCACGTCTCCAACGAGGAGCTCACGGCGCTGTATGACGTCGCGGACCTGTTTCTCTGCGCGAGCGAACACGAGGGATTCTGCGTGCCGATCATGGAGGCGTTCTACAAACGCATTCCTGTGCTCGCGTACGCCGCGACCGCTGTGCCCGCCACCATGGACGGCGGCGGCGTGCTGTACGACACCAAGGACCCGCTGGAGATCGCGCGATTGATGGACGCCGTGCTCGATCCTCGGATCGAGGAAGCGGTCCTTCAATCGCAGGACGCGTCGCTTCAGCGGCTCCGCGCCAGGGATTTCGACCGGACGCTTCTCCGATTCGTCGAGCAGACGCTGGGAATGCCGCCTCGCCAAGCACCGGAAGTCTCGTGGGATTTCTGGTATCAGTTCGACCAGTTCGATCGATTCGAAGAGCTACGGCAGTTCAGGCCGGCACTCTTTCGGGCGCTGCCGAAAGCGGGATCCGGGATGCGGGATCCGGGATCCGTCTCATTAACTCCGATTACTCCGGTCGGATCCCGCATGCCGGATCCCGGATCCCGGACATGATCATCAACCAGTGGGTCCCGGCGGCTCACAGGGGAGACGCGGTTGGCGACAGCGCGCGCCGGGTTCGCCAGATGCTGCGCGACGCGGGGCACACCTCCGATCTGTTCGCGCTGACCATGGACGACGAGCTGCGAGGAGACGTGCGCTGGTTCGGCGAGCCCGAGGCGCGCCGCGGCGACGTGACCATCTTGCATTTCGCGCTCCCGTCGCCGATGACCTCCGCGTTCGCGACGCTCGACGGCGCGCGCGTCCTCCAGTATCACAACATCACGCCGGCACACTTCTTCGCGCCCTACGACCCCGGGCTTTTTCGCCTGGCGGCGCTCGGACGCCGGGAGCTCCAGTCGCTGGCAGGGCACGTTGACCTCGCGCTCGGGGATTCCGACTTCAATCGTCAGGAGCTCGCCGATATGGGCTTCGCCCCGACGGGGGTCATGCCCATCGCCGTCGATTTGGAACGAATTACGGCGGCGCCGCGCCGGCCGGCGCTGGAAAAGATTCTCGGCGACGGACTCATGAACATCCTGTTCGTCGGCCGCATCGTTCCGAACAAGCGGATCGAGGACCACATCCGGCTCGCCGAAATGTACAAGCGCTATGTCGACAGCTATTACAGGTTCATCTTCGTCGGGAGGTACGACGGTGTGCCGCGATACTACGCACAGGTCCGGGCGCTCATCGCCGAGTTCAAGATGCTGCCGGACCGCTTCTGGTTCACGGGGGCCGTCCCTGATGACGACCTCGCGGCCTTCTACCGGTGGGCGGACGCCTACGTGTCGCTGAGCGAGCACGAGGGCTTCTGTGTGCCGCTCGTCGAGGCCATGGCCGCCGACGTCCCCGTGCTCGCATACTCGGCCGGCGCAGTGCCGGAAACGCTCGGCGGCGCCGGTGTCCTGTTCGAACCCAAGGATCTCGAGGTTGCCGCCGAAATGCTTGGAACGCTCGTGTACGATCGCCAGGTGCGCGCCCGCGTGCTCGAAGGCCAGCGGCGCCGGCTCCGCGATTTCTCTCCGGCGCGCATCGAAGCCTCGCTGATGGGCGCGCTGCAGCAGGTGGTTCAGTGAAGGTTGCGTTCGTCGTCCAGCGGTACGGAACCGAGATTCTCGGCGGATCCGAATATCACTGCCGTCTGATCGCAGAGCGCCTCGCGCCGAAGCATCAGGTCGAAGTGCTCACGACATGTGCGCAGGACTACATCACATGGAAGAACGAGTACCCGGAGGGAGCCGATCGCGTGATGGGCGTGACGGTCCGCCGTTTCGCGAACGCGCAGACGCGCGACATCCATGCGTTCAACCGTTACTCGGAGTGGATCTTCAACCACCCGCACACGCGCGAGGACGAGCTCGAGTGGCTCCGCCAGCAGGGCCCCTGGTGCCCGTCGCTGCTCGAACATCTGGAGCGCAACCATCACCAATACGACATCCTCATCTTCTTCACATACCTTTATGCGCCGACAGTGCTCGGTGCGAGAATCGCTCCGCACAAGAGCATTCTCGTACCGACGGCGCACGACGAGCCCGCGATTCACCTGGACATGTACCGCGAGCTGTTCAGCCTGCCGGCGGGACTCGCGTACAACACGGACGTCGAGCGCCGCTTCCTGACGACGCACTTCTCGATTCGGGCACTCGAAGAAGAAACGATTGGGTGCGGGGTCGATCTTCCGCAGGCGCAGCCGTATCCTCGCGAGCATCGGCCCCGGCCGTCAGGCGACGAGCCGCCGGCCGAAGAAGACGGCCCGGACGATTCTTCTCCCACGTTCCGGCCGCCCCTCGCCCGGCGGGGTGCAACGTTCCGGCGGCGCCATCGGCTGCACGGGCCAATCGCGCTGTACGGCGGCCGGATCGATCCCGGCAAGGGCTGTGAAGAGCTGATCGAATACTTCAGCACCTACGTCCAGGAAGGGGGCGATGCGTCGCTCGTGCTCATGGGCGTCAAGCTGATGCCGCTGCCCGAAGAGCCGTTCATTCGGTTCGCCGGGCTCCTCTCGACGCAGGAGCGAGTCCAGGCGCTCGAAGCGGCGACTGTGATCGTGGTGCCGTCCCCGTACGAAAGCCTGTCGCTTCTCGCGCTCGAGGCGTTCGCCGTCGGCACGCCCGTGCTCGCAAACGCGCGCAGCGAAGTCGTCGTGGAGCATTGCCGAAAGAGCAACGCGGGTCTGTACTACGCCGACCGCGACGAGTTCACCGACGCCTTGAAGCTGCTCGTCGCGGATCATCGCCTTCGCGCGGCGATGGGCCGCGGCGGACGCGAGTACGTGCGCCGGAACTATCGGTGGGACGTGATCGTTTCGAAGTACGAGCGGATGTTTGCCAGGCTGCGTCAGGGCACGCAGCAATCGCGCGCGGAGCGTTAATCGCGGATTCGCGAATCGTGATCGGCAATGACCGACGGATCTTCGTCGGTGATTTCGTCCAGCTCGGAAACGTCGCCGCCGCCCCGCCCGATGGCCACCCGCTTCCGGCGCGGGCGGATGTCGTGCCGCTTGATCATCTCGTTCAGCGTCGTCGGCTTGATGTGGAGGAGCTCGGCCGCACGCTTCTGGACTCCGCCGGCCGCCTCGAGTGTCGACTCGATCAGCCGCTTCTCGAAGTCCGTGATGACTTCCTTGAACGAGATGCCTTCGGGGGGCACGATGAACTGCGGCATCTGGAAGCGCTTGCTGCTGCGCACATGATCCGGAATCAAGTCCGCGTCGATCTTCGAACCGGTGGATAGCACCACGGCGCGCTCGATGACATTCTCGAGCTCGCGGACGTTGCCGGGCCAGTCGTAGTCCTGCAGGAGATCGAGCGCCTCGGCGGTCAGGTCGAGGTGGGTCTTCTGGTTCTCCTCGCCGTATTTCTCGAGGAAATGCTGGACGAGCAGCGGGATATCGTCCTTGCGCTCGCGCAGTGGCGGCAGCTGCACCGTGATGACGTGCAGCCGGTAGTAGAGGTCTTCCCGGAACTTTCCCTCCTCCACCATGCGCCGCAGATCCACGTTGGTCGCGGCCACGATTCGGACGTCGACCTTGATCGTCTCGACGCCGCCCAGCCGCATGAATTCGCGCTCCTGAATGACGCGGAGCAGTTTCGCCTGCGTCTCGACGGGAATGTTCCCAATCTCGTCGAAAAAAATCGTTCCCTTGTCGGCGAGCTCGAAGAGGCCTTTCTTCGGGTATACCGCGCCGGTGAACGCACCTTTCACGTGTCCGAAGAGGTTCGACTCGAGCAGATCGGGTGGCAGGTTGCCCGAGTTCACGGTGATGAATGCGCGATCCGACCGGGACGAGTTCTGGTGCAGCGACCGCGCGACCAGTTCTTTGCCAGTCCCGCTTTCTCCGTTGATCAGGATCGTCGTCCTGCTCGGCGCGGCCTGGATGATCAGGTCGAACACCTGCCGCATCCGCGAGCTGCGGCCGATAATGGCTCCAAACCGGTTCGAGCGCGCCTGCAGGTTCTGGCGGAGCGCGCGATTCTCGGCGACCAGCCTCCGTTGTGCGAGCGCGTTGCGGAGCACCACGAGCACTTCGTCGTTCTTGAACGGCTTGGTGATGTAGTCGTAGGCTCCGCGCTTCATGGCGGTGATCGCGTTTTCGACCGATGCGAACGCGGTGATCATCACCACCGGCAGCTCGTCATCAATCTTCTTCAGCTCATCGAGCGCCGAGATCCCATCCATGCCGGGCATCATCATGTCGACGATCGCCGCGTCGAACGGAACCGAGCGAACCAGGTCGAGGCCTTCGGCGGCGTTCGCGGCCAGCCTGACCTCGTAACCCTCGCGCGTCAGAAGCGCCTCGAGGATCTCCCGCATGATCTCTTCATCGTCGATCACGAGAATCGATCCCGGGCGGCTTCCGTTGGAGGCCGGCAAGTCTTGGGATGCTGAGGAACGCGGCATTGCTTACCCTTGGTTCGACATCTGCCCCACCGCCGCCGGCTTCGGCGAGGCAAGCGGCAGGGTGAGCGAGAAGCGGGTCCCCTGCCCGAGCGCGCTGTCGCACGAGATGGTTCCGCCGTGCTCCTGCACGATCCCGTAGGTGATCGACAGCCCGAGGCCGGTGCCCTTTCCAATATCTTTCGTGGTGAAGAACGGATCGTAGATGCGCGACAGCTGCTCGACAGGGATCCCGGAGCCGGTGTCAGCGACCTCGATGAACGCGCTGTTCCCGTCCTCGCGAGTCACAACCGTCAGCCATCCGCCTTTCGGCATCGCATCCCGCGCGTTGAGCAACAGGTTCAGAAACACCTGCTGAAGCTTGTATTCGATGCCCTGGACCAGGAGCGGTGCGGTGCTGAGCTCCTTGCGCACTTGAATGCGTCCGGTCTTCATCTGGTGCTCGAGCAACGCGAGCACGTCGTTGATGACCCCATTCACCTCTACGGCCGAGCTGTCGACCTGCGCCGGCCGCGCAAGGTTCAAGAGACCATTGACGATCTTCGCGGCGCGGAACGTCTGGCGCTCGATCTTCTCGAGCACTTTCGTCTTCGGGTCGTCCGGCTCGGCTCCTTGCAGCAGCATCTGCGTGAAGCTGGAAATCCCGGTCAGCGGCGTGTTTACCTCGTGCGCGACGCCAGCCGCCAGAAGACCGATGGAGGCCATCTTCTCGGAGATTTGCAGCTGCTCCTCGAGCTGAACGCGCGTGGAAATGTCCTCGATGATCACGATCGTTCCTGCAATGGCGGCGTCCGAACCGCGCAACGGCGTTGTCGCGATGTTCACGAGGAGCCGGCGTTCGGCGTCATGTCGCGTCACGAGCGGGACGCGGTAGAACGCGGCCCCGTCGGGAGAATCGCGTCGGGCCGCACGCAGCAGCTCCAGGAACGACCGATCGAAGATCTCGTCGAGCCTTCGCGCCACCGCGTGCTCGTGGCGCACGCCGTAGAGCTCCTCGAGCTGGCGGTTCCAGCGGACGATGCGGTCGTCCCGATCCACCACCGCGAGCCCGTCGTTCAGCGACTCGAGGATGTTTTCGCTGAACTGACGCATGCGCTCGAGCTCGTCGGCCTTCACCGTCAGCTGTCGATACAGACGACCGTTCTCCAGGGCGGTTGCCGCCTGGGCAGCCACGGCTGCAAGCAGCGCCATATCTTCGCTGCTCAGCGGTTCGGCGCTCGCCTTGCGTCCGAGCGCCATGACGGCAATCGTCCCTTCTTTCGAGACGCATGGAACGAAATAGTGGATCCCCGATTCCCGCCAGAAGTCGATCTCACGCGGATCGATGCGCCGTTGCGCAAGCGGATCGTCGAGGGTGAGCGTGTGTCCCGCGACGAGCCGTGCGCCAGCTTCCGAGCTGCGGGAAAGACTCGACGGCTCAGCGGCGAATCCGATGTGCGCGATGGTCGTGAACTCGCCGTCGCGTCCCGACGCGGCCGGCGCGAGCATCAGCGCCATCCGGTCGACCACGAGCGTCTCCATGACGCGGTGAACGAGGCGCTCGCTCAATCTCAGCAGATCGAGGTCGCTGTTCAGATCGCGCGCGAACGCGACGAGCGCACGCCGATAGTCATATCGATCGCGGTAATACACGCGGTCGAGCGCCGTCTGGATGGCGTTTTTCACCGGGCGCGAGAGGAGAACGACGACGAGCGTTGCCAGCAACGCAATCACCGAGTTGTGGCGATCGCTGCCGCCGAGGAACGCTTTGCCGGCGAGTTTCAGCAGGACCGCGTACATCGCGGCGATGGCGGCGACCGCCGCCGAGTACACGAGCGCGCGCTTGATGATGACCTCGACGTCCATCAGGCGGTAACGCACGATGGCCGACGCGAACGCGAGCGGGACGAACCCGAGCAGCACCGCCGTCAGGTCGGCGCCGCGCCACGGCGTGAAGCCGAGGACGTAGGGGAGCGCGTACCCGAAGACGAACGGAACCGCCCCGAATGCCGTGCCGCCGACAATCCAGCGAAGCTGACGACGGGCGGTGACCGACCGGACGCGCCCGAGCGCGCGAATCATGATCGCGAGGCCGGCCACGAGCCCAATCGCGAGGTAGACCATCTCCCCGCGCTCGACGAGCGTGATCACGTTCGTGAAGACGCCACCCTCGCGCACGCGAAGGAGCGCCGCAACGCGGGCACCGGCGAGCAGGAGGGCTGGCAGATAAAGCAGCGGGAGTGCCGTGCGTCCCGCCTCAGTCTTCGCCCAGCTGTCGGGGCGCTCCGGGAACACGAGCGCGAAGTGAACGATGAGCGGCGGCAGCAGCAGCGTCGAGACGACATCCGCCCAGTAGATCACCCAATCGAGCGTGTCGAGCCGACCGCTGAACGAGAACGAGAGCGTTCCGAAGAACGCGACCGACAACCAGAAGAAGTGCAGCGTCGCCTGCGTATCGGGCCGGCGGAAGCGCACACCCGCGCCGATCGCGAGCGAGAAGATCCCGACACACGCGAGGACGTAGTACAGCGTTCTGGATCCCGATGGAATCGGCGCGACCGTGACGTTGATCAGCTCGGGGACCCGCGTGCGCGAGATCGTGTAGGTCAGCGTCTGGCCGTTCGACGCGTGATGCAGCTCCTGGATCACGTCGGCGACCGAATCGATCGGGTGGCCGTTGACGGCCTCCAGAATGTCGCCCGGCTGGACGTTCGCCCGCCCGCCGGGCGATTGCGCCGCCACTTCGCGTACGACGACGACACCCTCGGGACTCTTCGTCCAGAGGATTCCGTCCTCGACCTCGGACCATGTCGCTCGAACGTAGATGTTCGCGACGGCCAGACAGAACAGCGCTACAACGACCATCAGTTGAGCTGACAGTCGCACCAGCGCACGCCTGCGAGTACCCCAGATAAACACGTCGTTCCTGGCCACAGAAGGATGGCGGAGGTGACGTAGCAAAGCGCGTTCCCTGGCTGCTACCTGCATCGAGGCTGTAAGTAACTGATTTATATAGTATTTCGACGCAAGAGCGCGGTCAATTGACGCCCGCCTTCCAACAGAACGGAGGGGCGGTCCAAATAATCGGATCCGCGCTAAATCCCGGCTCGTTTCATCACGCTCCGGGTCGTTTCCAGAGCGAGGCGGGCAGCGTCTTCCGGCGACATCTCGGGCGGGACTCGGCCAAGCGGTTCCGGACTGATTCCGCCCGCATAACCGATCTTGTTCAGGGCCTGAAGAAATCCCACGAGGTCTATGACGCCTTCACCCGGCATGAAGCGCTGGTTGTCGCGCACGTCTTCTGGCGCGGCCGGCTTCGCGTCGGAGATGTGCACGTGGACGACTCGCGATGCTCCGGCGTCGACAATCTCTGACGTCGTGCCCCCGGAATGGTGCCAGTGCCAGGCATCGAGGATGGCGCCGATGTTCGGGCCGCACTGCTTCGCGAGCGCGACGGTGTCGGGCAGATTCCAGATGAACGGAGTCGACGGCGGTCCCCCGGCGCGGCCGGCACGAAAGTACAGCGGACCGAGGAACTCGAGCCCGAGCCTCACATTCGACTTCTGCAGCACGCCGGAAATCGCCGAGAAGCGATCCCGAGCGAGCTTCAGCTGCTCCTCCTTCGGCAGCGTCGTCGATGCCGGCAGCACGACCATCATCCGGTCGCATCCGACGGCGGCGCAAAACGCCGCATCGTCGGCGAGCTGTTTCAGCGCTTCCTGGAACGCCGCGTCATCACCGCCAAAAGGCAGCGGGCGCGCCATCGGCATGTTGACGATCGTGGGCGTGATCCGCAGCTCCGAGAAGAGCGCGCGCGTCGCGTCCACTCCCGCTGTTTTTGCCGGACCCAGATCCCAGTCCACGCCGCCGTAACCGAGCTTCGCCGCCAGCCTCGCGCGATCCGCGCCGCTCACTCCGCGCGTGAGCGATCCGTTCAATGAGACGAACATCCGGCCGGCCTGAAGGCCCCCACTAGCTGGCCCGACGGTAGTGCTGCCCTTTAGGCCAGCCATGGCAGCTGAAAGCGGGAGCACCGCGGCACTGGATGCCGCGCGCTCCAGGAATTCACGCCTTGTCATGGAAACGCTAGAACCGGACGAGGAAACCGCCGACGACCCGCTTGGGCGGACGGACGACGAGGAGCTCGTCGTAAATCGACGCTGGATCGTTGGGGTCGCGGAACAGATTGCGGATCCCTACCAGCACTTCCCACTTCGTGCTGCCGACGCCGAACGGCAGCGCCTGATTCACCTGGACGTCGAAGCGCGCGTCGATGCCTGCGTCGCCGCCGTCCTGCGCGAGACGCGCGTACCCGGAGTTCAGTTTGTAGAGGACGAACACGCGCGTCGCCGTTTCAGGGAAATCGGTCTGAACGCACGTCGTCAAGTCGTGAATCGCCTCCTCGTTCGTGCGGCCGAGCGAAGCGAGCCATGGCCGCGCGTTCGCAAGATCGCCCTGCGACGTCCACGCGCCGTGCGACAGCGTGTAGTCGACCGTGCCGCTCACACGCTTCGAGCCCGACGCGCGCAGCCGCACGCCCCAGCCGTAGACGTCGGCCGATCCTGCGCTCGCCACGTAGTAGTGGCCCACCGAACGTGTCCCGGACGGGGAGCGCATCCCGAAGATCGTCATCGCCTGATTGTCGATGCCCTGGAAGAAGCGGCGAACGCCAATCGAGTATTCCCCGTTGAGATCGTGCTCGAACAGGACGTCGAGATACCTCGCGCGCTCCGCGCGGAAATCGCTTCCAGCGATCGGCGAGAACGTCCGTTCGGGTGGCAGCCACGGTCCGCCAAACGCAGGCGGCAGGAACTCTTCGGCGCCGGGGGCGATCATCCGCTGCGAGAGCACCGCGGTCAGGCGCGTCGTTGGCGTCGGCTCGAGCGTCAGTCCCGCGTGCGGGCTGAACAGGCCCGGACGCACCAGATAGTCATACCGCGCGTATCGGCCGCCGTACTCGAACGTGACCCCCTGCGCGACCGTCCACCGGTCTACCGCGGAGAACTCTCCGACGTTGCGGCTGCCGTCGCTCACGGCCGCGAGCGCTAATGGATTGCCTCCCTGATACTCCTGCGTGCTGTACGACCAGCCGAGATCGTACGAGTGGATGCCGCTGCGCTTCGACGCGAAGGACCCCGCCACGATCCACGAGGAGAGATCGCCTTCGCTCATCGCGGCATGCAGTTTCCAATCGCCCGCGCCCGTCGGTGACCCGATCGTCAAGTAGGCCACTCCGCGCGGCACGAGGTCGCCGGTGAAGAAGTCGCCCGGCGCGAAGGCGCTCGTCGTGAGCAGATTCACTTCACCGGAGAAGGGCAGATCCGAGAACAGCGATGCCGCTGCTCCCGAACCATTGCTCGTTTTGCGTGTGAAGCTGTCGGTTTCGGGTACGGCGGCGTCGTCGTCGGTGATGACAGCGGTGCGTGCCGAGTCTTTGAGAATGCTGCGCGTCAAATGACGCAGGCGCCATGCCGTATCGCTGTGCGAGTGATCGTCGCCCGCAGCCGGATCCGACTCGGCGGGTTCGACCGAGGGAAGCGCAAACCCGGCCGCCAGGATCGGGCGTGCTGCGATCGGCTCGTCGGACCGCGGCGTCGACGCCGCCGCGGCGTCGAGCCGGCGAAGCTGCAGGCGGTACGGCGCAGAGACCAACGGCCCGACTCGGACGTTCTCGCGGCGAGAAGAGGCGAATCCGGCGAGGTGCGCCCTGAGCGTGTATTCACCAATCGGCAGTCGGCTCAGCGCAAATCGCCCGTTTGCATCCGTTACCGTCATCGCCATCGTCGCGCCGAGCACCGACACCATGGCACCGCGCAGAGGCCCGCCGCGCTCGTCGCTGACGACGCCCGTAATGCTGCCCGCGACAACCGCGCTGACCGTGCGGAACTCGGGGGACGGAGAGATCGCCTGCTGCGCGAACGTTCGGGAACACAGCGACGCCGTCGCGACCGCAAACGCCGCCGAGAGCACGCGCATTCTGTGTCGCATGGCTCCTCCCGTCACGATCCCGCCACGGTGAACGTCACGTCGCGCGAGAGCGACTTGCGCGACAGCACGTCGGTCACAGTGATTCCCAGGCGATACTCGCCTTCCTGAAACGACGACAGCAAGATCCCCTGACCTGCAAGGATCGGCCCGGTTGCGGGATCGAATCCCGCGTCCATCACCGCAGGCGTGAAACGCTGCGGCTCGGTATGCGTCACGTAGCTTTCCCGCGATCCGACGCCGTCTTTTCGAAACAGGTCGTAGTCCACCTCGATTTGGAAGTCCCTGTTCGCCGTCACGCTCGGGTTGTAGATCAGAAATACGACAATCAGCTCCCGGTCGCGCCTGAACGCCGAGTCGAACGCGCGATGCACCTCGTGCGTTCCGATGACGTACGGCCGATCCATAATCGTATCGCCGACGACGGGCTCGCGCACTTGATCGATGCGGTCGGCGAGCATCACCGTGCTTGTGGTGAGCTCCCCCGTCCAGAAATCGGGCACCGTAAGCGGCTGCTTCAGGACCGCAGCCTTGAGACGCGGTTGACGCTGCGCGGGATCCTCGGCCCGTTCGCGGACTGCCACATAGATATCGTACTCCCCCGGGGCCACCGCGAAACCACGAGAAATTCGCACCGGCTGGCCGGCGGGTCCCGAAAACTCAACAGGAAAAACGAGGTCGAACGGGTAGACATCGTTACGCGGACGCCCTGGCGGCGTTATACGCCGGGCGGCGCGGACATACATCAATCCCTTTCGGGCATGGACGTTTCCGCGGTCGACCGTGATGGTGAACGGCACGAACGTGCCGGATTGCGCCTTGAAGAAATCGTTGGTCCAGCGCAACGCAAAATCGGACGCCGGACGCCCGGCCATAGCGGCGTCCGCAATGTTCAGGAGGGCTTCGGCCTCTCGGCGGCCGGCATCTTCGGCGCGCTGGTCAGTTTTTGTTTGGGCGACAAGGGAACCAACCGTCATCCAAACGAGCAGCAACGCCGCGGCGGCCGCTCGCGGTCCCGACTGCATCCAGGTGAACGCGACCCGCTCTGTTATCCGGCGCATGCAGCTGAGAGATCTAGCAAATCATAGGCGAGCTCAGGAGCCAAGTCAAAGGCAGGAGGCGCCGGTGGTATCATCACCGGCTTATGGCTCGCGTGCCCAAATTCCTGGACGTGAGCGTGTCGCTGGCCGCCGGCATTCCCGCCTATCCCGGGAACCCCGAGTTCGAGTTGCAGCCGATCAAGCGCATCGCCGAGGGGGGAAGCTCGAATGTGTCGAGGCTCGTACTCGGCACGCACACCGGCACCCACGTCGACGCCCCGAGGCATTTTTTCGACGACGGCGCGGGCGTCGACGCGTTGCCGCTCGACCTGCTGCTCGGCCGCGCGCGGGTCGTCGAGATTTCCAAGCGCGGCGGCATCGGCCGGGAGGATCTCGCAGCCGCGGGCTTACGGGAGGACCTCCGCGTCTTGTTGAAAACGCCAAACTCCGCGTTGTGGCAGGGAGGCGAAGGCTTTCATCAGGATTACACCTATCTCGCGGAGGACGGGGCGCGGTACCTCGTCGATCAAGGCGTGAAGGTGGTGGGAATCGACTACCTCTCGGTCGAGCAATTCAAGAAAGCGGGGGCGCCCGCGCACCGCGCGCTGCTCTCCCAGTCGGTCGTCATCATCGAAGGGCTGAACCTGGCCGAAGCCGAGCCTGGCATGTACGAGATGTACTGCCTCCCGCTGCGTGTCGCCGGAGGAGACGGCGCGCCCGCCCGGGTCGTGCTGAAGCGCTGATCCAAGCGGACGGGAAGAGGGCTGAGACGTGCTGGACGATGTGCTGGTCATGGTGCTGGCCGGAGGCGTGGGAGAACGGCTGTATCCGCTCACGAAGGAGCGCGCCAAGCCGGCGGTCTATTTCGGCGGCCCGTACCGCATCATCGACTTCACGCTGAGCAACTGCATCAACTCCGGGCTGCGTCATATCTTCATCGCGCTCCAATACAAGTCGCTGTCCCTGAGCCGGCATATCCGCATGGGCTGGAGCGTCGTCGCCGACGAGCTCGGCGAGTTCATCGAGATTCTCAGTCCGCAGAAGCGGGTCGGCGAGCACTGGTATCTCGGTACGGCCGATGCGGTTTATCAAAACCTCTATTCAATCCTCCGCGAGAACCCACGTCAGCTCATCGTCCTGTCGGGCGATCACGTCTACAAGATGGATTACGCGAAGATGCTGCGGTTCCATCGCGATCGCCGCGCCGCAGCCACTCTGGCGGCGATCGAAGTGCCATCGGAGGAGGCACGGCGGTTCGGCGTCCTTCAGGTGGACAGTGAAGAACGGCTGACAGGGTTCCTCGAAAAGCCGCGGAACATACCCGGTGGGCAGCAGGTGCTCGCCTCGCTCGGCATCTACATCTTCGACATCGACGTGCTGGTGCCGGCGCTCGAAGAAGACGCGCGGCGATCCTCCACGCACGATTTTGGCAAGGACATCCTCCCCGGGCTGATTTCCAAGGTGCCGGTATACGCGTACCGGTTTTACGACGAGAACAAGAAGGCAGCGAAGTACTGGCGCGACATCGGGACGCTCGATGCGTACTACGACGCGAACATGGACCTCTGCCACGTCAACCCGGACTTCAACCTGTACGATCCGGAGTGGCCGCTGCGTACCTACCAGGTTCAGGCGCCCCCCGCGAAGTTCGTATTCGCCGACGAAGGGCGGCGATGCGGCCAGGCGCTGGACTCCATCATCTCGGCCGGATGCATCATCTCGGGCAGCCGCATCACCGCCAGCGTGCTCTGCCCGAACGTACGCGTGCACAGTTTCTGCGACATCGACCAGAGCATCCTGATGCCCGGCGTCCGCGTCGGCCGGCACGCGCGAATCCGCCGCGCGATTGTGGACCGCGACGTCTTCGTGCCTCGCGGCGCGCTCATCGGGTTCAACGCCGAAGAGGATCGGCGCCGTCACACGGTGAGCGACAGCGGCGTCGTCGTGGTCACGACCGACGACGAGCCGTTCATCGGCGAAATCAGCCCGGAGGCGCTGCGCAACGAACAGGAATTCGATCGGCGCGGCGCGTAGAGTGGCGGCTCAGTGGCGGCCCATAAAAGGGCGCCCTACACCAGCGGTAGGCCGGGGCTCTATGCTCCGGCAAGGTAGGCGGGGGCTTTAGCCCCGGCAAGAAAGGACCACATTTGCGAATTCAGGCAGTGAGGGGGCGCGAGATCCTCGACTCGCGCGGCAATCCTACGGTGGAAGTGGACGTGGTGCTCGAGGGCGGCGCGTCGGGGCGCGCGGCAGTGCCATCCGGCGCGTCGACGGGGCAGCGCGAAGCGCTGGAGCTCAGAGACGGCGACAAGAAGCGTTATCTCGGCAAGGGCGTGACGAAGGCGATTTCGCACGTCAACGGCGAGATCGCAAAGGCGCTCATCGGCCGCGACGCCGATCAGCGCGCGATCGACACGTTCCTGATCGACCTCGATGGCACGGCCAACAAAGGCCGCCTTGGCGCGAACGCCCTCCTCGGCGTCTCGATCGCGCTCGCAAAGGCAAACGCGGCGGCGCTCGGGATCCCGCTGTACAGGCACGCGGCGACGTTGTACGGGGGCCAGGCAGGCACGGTGCTGCCGGATCCCATGATGAACATCCTCAACGGCGGCGCGCACGCCGACAGCAGCGTCGATTTCCAGGAATTCATGGTGATGCCGCTCGGCGCCGCGACGTTTTCCGACGCCGTCCGTTGCGGCGCCGAAATCTTCCACACACTTCGAGGCATTCTGAAGAAGAAGGGGCACTCGACGGGCGTCGGCGACGAAGGCGGCTTCGCACCCAGCCTGTCGTCGAACCAGGAAGCGGTGGATGTCGTGCTCGAGGCCGTCACTCAGGCGGGATACACGCCGGGGGACAACGTCTACATCGCCGTCGACGTGGCGTCGAGCGAGCTGTGGAACGACGGCGCAAAGAATTACGAGTTCAAGAAATCGAAGGACAAGACCCGCTCCGCCGATGACATGGTGAAGCTGTACGAAGATTGGGTGCGGCAGTATCCAATCATTTCGATCGAGGATGGCCTCGCCGAAGGGGACTGGGACGGCTGGAAAACGCTCACGAAGGCGCTCGGCAATCGGGTGCAACTGGTCGGCGACGACGTGTTCGTCACCAATCCGGAGATCCTGAAGCGCGGCATCAGCGAGCAGATTGCGAACGCCCTGCTGGTCAAGCTCAATCAGATCGGGACCGTGAGCGAAACGCTCGACGCGGTCGCGATGGCGCGCAAGGCCGGATATGCCAGCGTGATCTCCCACCGCTCCGGCGAAACCGAAGACACGACGATTGCCGATCTGGCGGTCGCCACCAACGTCGGACAAATCAAGACCGGGTCGGCCAGCCGCACCGATCGCGTCGCGAAGTACAACCAGCTCCTCCGGATCGAAGAAGAGCTCGGATCCGCCGGACGCTACGCCGGCCGCTCCGCCATCAAGCAACTGGGATCCCGCTGATGCATACAGTCGTACTGCTCCGCCACGGCGAGAGCACGTGGAACAAGGAAAACCGGTTCACCGGATGGACCGACGTCGATCTGTCGGAGAAAGGCCGGCAGGAGGCGCTCGAGGCCGGCCGGCTGCTGAAGGACGGGGGATACACGTTCGACATCGCGTTCACGTCGGTCCTGAAGCGCGCCATCCGCACGCTCTGGATCGCGCTCGACACGCTCGACCAGATGTGGATTCCCGTCGTGAAGAACTGGCGCCTCAACGAGCGCCACTATGGCGCGCTGCAGGGATTGAACAAGGCCGAGACCGCGGCCAAACATGGCGAAGCGCAGGTGAAGATCTGGCGCCGGAGCTACGATATCCCCCCACCGGCGCTGAGCGCCGACGACGAGCGCTTTTCAGGACGCGATCCGCGCTATGCAGGCATGAAGCGAGAGGAGATTCCGCTGACCGAGTCGCTCAACGACACGGTCGCCCGATTCCTGCCTTACTGGCACGAGGCCATTGCGCCCGAAATCAGGGCCGGCAGGAACGTGCTGATCGCCGCGCACGGCAACAGCCTCCGCGCGCTGGTGAAGTATCTCGACAACATCCCGGAGAGCGAGATCGTCGAGCTCAATATTCCCACGGGCATTCCGCTCGTCTACGAGCTGGACGAGCGGCTGAAGCCGCTCCGTCATTACTATCTGGGAGATCCGGAAGCGGCGGCTCGCGCCGCCGCGGCCGTAGCATCGCAAGGTAAAAGGTAAAGGAGCCCTATTCGACCTCCTTCTCCTGCGTTTCGTCGGCGGCGATCCGAAGCGAGCGGAGGAAGCGCTTGTCGTTGGCGCTGATCTCGAAATTGCGGCGATCGGCGTTGCGCGAAAGTGCGCGCGACGGCGCGGCGCCTACTCTGGCCAGCGCGCCGGGGGTCGTGCGATTCATGAAACCAATCACCGCTTCCAGCGAGACCTTCATCTCGTAGCCGGCCGCCCGCGCGCGCTCGCGGCACGCCTCGATGCGCGGATCCTCGGCGACGGCGGCAGCAATGGCGTCGGACAGCTCGCGGGCCATCCGGTTCACGACGTCATCCATACGAGACCTCCTCACCGCCGCCGGAGCTGGGAAACCGGGGCGAATCCCGATTCGTCGGTCCGACGTCCGCCGGACTGGCCAGCGGGAGGCGGACAGCTGCAGCCCGGGCGAGGCGGCAGGAATCGAGCGCCAAATTTGTTCATATGAAGGATTTAAGCGCGGGAAACGCTTCGTTATTGTATGCGCGGCTCGAATCGAGTGTCAATGGTTCAGGCGCGCTACAATCGACCCAGACCCTCTTTCCTTAGGACGCATCACGCCGGCGCAAAGATTGGAAGACGACATCGGTTTCCCCGGTGCATTCCCCTTCACCCGTGGAATCCAGCCGACCATGTACCGCGGCCGGCTCTGGACAATGCGGCAGTACGCCGGCTTCGGGTCGGCGAGCGAGTCCAACCGCCGGTATCGTTATCTGCTCGACCAAGGGGTCAGCGGCCTGAGCGTGGCCTTCGACCTTCCGACCCAGATGGGCTACGACTCCGACCATCAGCTCGCGGCCGGCGAGGTGGGACGCGTCGGAGTCGCCATCGATTCGATCGAGGACATGGCGGAGCTGTTCGATGGCATCCCGCTCGATCGCGTGTCCACGTCGATGACGATCAACGCCACGGCGATCATCCTCCTGTCGCTCTACGTCGCGGTCGCGCGTCGGCAGGGTGTGCCGGTACGCGCGCTTGCCGGCACGATCCAGAACGACATCCTGAAGGAGTATGTCGCCCGCGGCACCTACATCTACCCGCCGCGCGAGTCGCTGCGAATCGTCACGGATATCTTCGCGTTCTGCGAGCGCGAGCTGCCGAACTGGAACACCATCTCGATCAGCGGCTACCACATCCGCGAGGCGGGATCGACCGCGGTTCAGGAGGTGGCGTTCACGTTTGCAAACGCCATCGCGTACGTCCAGGCGGCGATCGACGCCGGTCTCGACGTGAACGCGTTCGGCCAGCGCGTATCGTTCTTTTTCAACGCGCACAACGATTTTCTCGAAGAGGTCGCAAAATTCCGCGCCGCCCGCCGACTCTGGGCGCGGACGATGCGCGACCGGTTCGGCGCGACGAATCCTCGCGCCCAGCAACTGCGCTTCCACACGCAAACCGCCGGAAGCACCCTCACCGCGCAACAGCCGGACAACAACATCGTTCGCGTGGCGCTCCAGGCGCTCTCGGCCGTGCTCGGCGGAACGCAGTCGCTCCACTGCAACGGCCGCGACGAAGCGCTCGCGCTGCCGACGGAGGACTCGGCCAGAATTGCGCTGCGAACCCAGCAGGTCATCGCGGCGGAAACCGGCGTCGTAAACACCGTCGATCCGCTCGCCGGAGCCTACGCGCTCGAAGAGCTGACCGATACGATCGAACGGGAGGCGCGTGCGCTGCTCGATCGGATCGACGCGGCGGGCGGCACGCTGGCAGCGATCGAGCAGGGCTTGATACAGCGCGAGATACAGGACGCGGCCTATCGCGCGCAGCAGGAGATCGACAGCGGCGCACGCGTCGTGGTCGGCGTCAACAAGTTCGCCTCCGACGAGGAGACGCGCATCGAAGTCATGCGCATCGATCCGGAGATCGAGCCGCGCCAGGTCGAGCGCGTACGGGCGGTGCGCGCCGGGCGTCAAGCCGCCGAGTGGCGTGCCGCGCTCGACGCCGTCGCCTCCGCGGCGCGCGGCTCGGAAAACCTCGTGCCGCGCATCGTTGCGGCCGTCGAGGCGCGCGCGACTCTCGGGGAGATTTCGGACACGCTGCGCGGCGTGTTCGGCGAGCATCGCGAGATCGATGTCTGACGCCGAAACGGGTCGGGATGCGGGATCCGGGATGCGGGATGCGGATCCCGGACTGAGCGTCCGCGATGGGATCGGATCCCGGATCCCGGATCCCGCATCGCGGCTGCTTTCAGTCGAGCACCTCACCACCGGCTTCGATCTGGCCACCGGATTCGTGCCCGCGGTAATCGACGTGAGCTTCCACATCGCGGCCCGCGAGACGCTTTGCCTGGTCGGCGAATCGGGCAGCGGCAAATCCATGACGGCGCTGTCGATCATGCGGCTCGTGCAGCGTCCCGGCCGCACGGTGGAAGGGCGCATCGTCTTCAAGGGACGCGACCTCCGCGGCCTCAATGAGCGCGAGATCCAGAGAATTCGTGGCGCGGAGATCTCGCTGATCTTCCAGGAGCCGATGACGGCCCTCAATCCCGTGTTCACGGTCGGCAGCCAAATCGAAGAAACGCTCCGCGTGCACGGGCGTGCGACGCGCCACACCGCCCGGCGGCGCGCGATCGATCTGCTCGACGCGGTGAGCATCCCCGAACCGCACAAGCGCGTCAGGGACTACCCGCATCAGTTGTCGGGAGGCCTGCGACAGCGCGCGCTCATCGCGATGGCGCTCGCGTGCGAGCCGTCGCTCGTGATTGCCGACGAGCCGACAACGGCTCTCGACGTGACGCTGCAGGCGCAGATCCTGGATCTGCTGCGCTCGCTTCAGCGGAAGATGGGCCTGGCGTTGCTGCTGATTACGCACGACCTCGGCGTCGTCGCCGACATGGCGGATCGCGTCGCGGTGATGTATGCGGGACGGATCGTCGAAGAGGCGCCGGTGCGCCTGCTCTTCGGCGAGCCCAAACATCCCTACACGAGCGCGCTGCTCGCATCGGTGCCCGGCGGCCCGCATGGAAGCCGACTGCGCGCGATCCAGGGCACGGTGCCGCCCCCTGGAGAGCTTCCGCCCGGCTGCAGCTTCACCCCGCGGTGCCCGCGGCGGTTCGAGCCGTGCCCGACCGCCCACCCTGGCGTGACCGACTTCGGAAACGGACAGTCGGTCAAGTGCTACCTTCACGGAACTGCCGTCGAACCCGAGGTCCTCCCGGCCCGCCCTGTCGTCGTGGAAGGCACGACCTGATGGCGCTCGTGGAGGTGCGGGATCTGGTCAAGGAATTCACCCGCAAGCGCGGGCTGCTGGCGCACACGGCCAGACTGCGCGCCGTGGATCGTGTGAGCTTCGCAATCGAGGCGGGAGAAACCTTCGGGCTCGTCGGAGAGTCAGGCAGCGGCAAGACGACGACCGGCCGCTGCATCCTTCGGCTCATCGAGCCTACGTCGGGCGAAGTGCGCTTCAACGGGGAAGACGTGCTCGCATTCCCGCCATCGCGGCTGCGCGAAGCGCGCCGCCAAATGCAGATCGTTTTCCAGGACCCGTTCTCGTCGCTGAACCCGCGGATGCGGGTCGGCGCGATCGTCGAAGAGCCGCTCTTGATTCACCGGATTGGCACGAAGGCGAATCGGAAAGCGCGTGTAGCCGAACTCTTCGAGCTGGTCGGACTGGATCCCTCGCAGCTGACGCGCTACCCGCACCAGTTCAGCGGCGGCCAGCGGCAGCGCATCGGCCTCGCCCGCGCGCTCGCGTTGAACCCGTCGTTCATCATCGCGGACGAGCCCGTGTCGGCGCTCGACGTGTCGATTCAGGCGCAGGTCGTGAACCTGCTCATGGATCTGCAGGAGCGGCTGAAGCTCACCTACCTGTTCATTGCCCACGATCTGCGGCTCGTGAGGCACATCTGCAGCCGCGTCGCCGTCATGTATCTCGGACGCATTGTCGAGATGGGCGACACCGAATCGCTGTTTGCGGCGCCCGCGCACCCATACACGCGCGCGCTGCTGTCGGCGATTCCCATTCCGGATCCGGCGGCTCCGAGACAGCGGATCATGCTGGATGCATCGACCTTCGATCGCGAGGCGCCCCTCCGGGAAATCGCGGCGGGTCATTTCGCGGCCGTGTAGAGCGAATCTCTCGTCCCTCATCGGGAATCCGTCATCAGCCAATCATCGAATCACCAATCACCGATCACGCATTCGCAATCGCCAATCAGGAACGACACGGCGCACAGGCTGAAATCGTGGTCCCAAGCCCTGTATCGCGGCGCGGCATGGGCTTTGCTCGGTGAGTTCATTACCCCAATCCGACGGAAATCCGTCACCAGGAGGCGTGCACCTGCTTCGCGATCTCCGCCTCGCCTTTCGCATGCTGCGATCGTGGCGCCTCGGCGCGGTGGCGGCTGTCCTCACGCTGGCTGTCGGCATCGGTACCGCAAGCAGCATGTATGCGCTCGTCCGCATGGCGCTGGCGAGCACGATCCCCGACGTCGACGATCTGCCCGCACTCGGACGCATCTACGCGTCCAGCCGCGGGCTTGGCGTCGAGCGCGCGCAGCTGACGCTGCAGGATGTCGAGCTCCTCGCGTCCGCATCGTCGTTCGAGGCTGTCGGCGCTTACACGTCGGATTCGGCAGAAATGACCGCCGGTGCGGAGCCGGTCACGATTTCCATCGGCGAGGTGTCCGAAGGATTTTTTCCCGCGATGCGGGCGCGCGCGGCTGCGGGCCGGCTGCCCTCGAAAGCCGAAATGCGTCAGGGGGCGCCCGTTGCCGTCGTCAGCGACGTAACCTGGCGAAAACACTTCCCCGGGCGCACGCTCGAGAACGCGATCATCACGATCGACGGCGCGCCGCGAACCATCGTCGGCGTCCTTCCGCCGCGCTTCGGGTTTCCGTTCATCGGCATCTCCGCCGATGTGTGGATCCCGTCGCCGCAACGTGGCCACGCGCTGGGCCGGCGCGTCGGAATTCTTGCCCGGCTGAAGCCGGGCGCCACTTGGAGTACGGCTTCGGCGGAGCTCGATGCGCTGGCGCGGCCGCAGAATCCGAACGGGCTCTGGACGTGGAGTGCGATCACGGTCGAACAAGACATGAAGAAGCGAACGGTCGGCGGCTTTGCCATGATGTTCGGGCCGGCGCTCGTCGTCCTGCTCATCGGCTGCACGAACGTTGCGTGCATGCTGCTCGCGCGCGGCATCGAGCGCGACGTGGAGCTGAGCGTCCGCAGCGCCCTTGGCGCGAGTCGCGGCCGCATCCTCAATCAGCTGCTGGCCGAGAATCTGGCGCTCGCGTTGATTGGCGGCACGATCGGGATCGCGATCGCCCATGCCGTCCTGCGTACGGTGTCGGCGGCTGTGGCGCAGTTTCAGCCGCAGTCGGCCGAGCTGATCCCTGGCAACGTCACTGCGCTGCTTCCCGTCGCGTTCGCGTTCAGCGTTATCGCCTGCGTGCTGTTCGGGACACTGCCCGCGGTGCGGCTCTCACGCCGCAACGTCGCGATGTCCCTGAAAGGCGGCACGACTCCGGCGGTCGCGCGGTTCGTCGGCTATCGCGCACGCGATCTCGTCGTCTTCGTGGAGGTGGGGGCGGCGGTTGCGCTCGTGGTCACCACCGCCATGTTCGTCAGGTTTTTTGCCGAAATGCAGCGCGTCACACCAGCGTTCGACGTGAACACGATTGCGGCGGTGCCAGTTTCGTCCTCAACGGCTGCGGCAAGCGCCGAGCGCGTTGCCGCGGTTGGCGGCGTCGCTCGTGTTTCCCTCGCTGACGGCCTGCCGGGCTACCAGCGTGCGTCGGCGTCGACAGAGGTGCGCAGCGCCGCGGGACGCATAACGCGCGCCGGCATCACAGCCGTCGATTCCGCGTTTTTCGACACGCTCGGCATCCCAATCGTTCGGGGCCGCTGGACCGCACGCTCCGAAACAACTGGCGTGGTGGTAGTCAGCGAGGCGGCCGCCGCACGGCTCTGGCCCCACGAAGATGCGATCGGCGCCAGCGTGACGATCGCGTCCCGCCGCGGCAGTTCGACAGCCATCGTCATTGGCATCTGTCGCAACGCCGTCGAAGGCGCCGGCCTCGCAGCCGCGGGTTTGCTCGTTCCCGACGTGTACGTGCCGATCGATTTCGCAGAGTCCGACCTGCTGCTTCTCGCGCGAACCTACGGAAATCCGAAACTGCTGCTGAAGCCAATCGCCGCAGCCGTCCGATCCTCATCAGCGCGTCCGCCGCGCGTCGACGTCCTCAGCGATTCCGCGTCATTTGTGCACCCGGACAGCCTGTTTGTGGTCAAGCTGCTCGCCGGATTCGGTCTCGTCGCGATGCTGCTCGCGGCCACTGGAATCTTCGGCGTGGTGAGTCAGTCAATCGCGCAGCGGACGACGGAGTTCGGCGTGCGGATGGCGATGGGCGCATCCGCCGCCCAGGTGTTGCGCATGGTCCTGGTGCGCGAGGGAAAGCTGATTGGGTTCTCTACGGCTACTGGCGTTATCGCGACGGTGCTGGTCACCCGATCGGCGTTCTACGAGATGCTGGTGATCACTGGTACGGATCCACGAATGTGGGCCGTCGTCGCCGTGCTGTGCGGAGGTTTGGCTGCAATTGCCGTGGCACTCGCGACTTACAGAATCGTCCGTCTCGATCCCTGGGCAGTGCTCCGGCAGTCTTGAACGCCTCATCCGCCATAATCCCCGGCATCCGGCGTCCACGACCCGCCGAACTTTGACGATGCACCGACGTGATTCCGGGATTCAGCGATTCACCGATTCAGCGATTCACCGATTCAGCGATTCAGCGATTCAGCGATAAGGGATTCGCGATCAGGGATTAGGGATTTCCGGAGCTATTAAGCCATCTGCGCGACCCTGGGCACGTCCTTCTCCACCTGCCCGTCGCGAATCGAGACGACGCGGTGTGCATACGCGGCGATATCGGGCTCGTGGGTGACGAGCACGATCGTATTGCCCCCCTCGTGCAGCCGCGCGAAGACACCCATGATTTCGTTGCCTGTTTTCGAATCCAGGTTTCCAGTCGGTTCGTCCGCGAGAAGAATCGACGGATTGTTGACGAGCGCGCGCGCAATCGCCACACGTTGGCGCTGGCCGCCGGACAACTCGTTCGGTTTGTGCGACGCGCGCGAGGTCAGCTCCACCTTCTGCAGCGCCTGATGCGCGCGGTCCACGCGCTCCTTTGCGGAGACGCCGGCGTAGACGAGCGGCAGTTCGACGTTGTGCAGCGCCGTCGCACGGGGCAGCAAGTTGAACGTCTGAAAGACGAACCCGATCTCCTCGTTCCGGATGCGCGCCAGCTCGTCGTCGTTCATCGATGCCACCTCCTTGTTGTTCAGGAGGTAGCTCCCTTTCGTCGGCGTGTCGAGGCAGCCGATCAGGTTCATCAGGGTCGACTTGCCGGAACCCGACGGTCCCATGATCGCGACGTACTCGCCGCGTTCGATTTGAATCGACACGCCGCGCAGCGCGTGGATTTCTTCCTCGCCCATGACGTACGTCTTCCAGAGATCGTGCGTTTCAATCAAGGCCATAGGTGTATTTGACGAGCATACGCCAGGACTGGCCGGTTTGTTCCCATCGGCCGGCCAGGCTCACTGACGGCTGCGGACCGCTACCTTGACCAGCTGGCCCGAAGGCTCGCGGAAGAGGACGCCATCGCCGTCGACGGCGACGACGACTCGCCGCCCGACTTCCCGTCCAACCGATACGACCGCGCCGTCCACGATGGCGAGGCGGCGTTCCTGGTCCACGAGCACGGAATCAACTCTAGGTAATGGCTCGTTGACCGTCACGGCACCCTTATTTCCCGCTTTTCCAACGGGCACCAGAAGACCGCTGCCGCCCGGTACGCGTCGCTGCGGTGTCTGCTGCGGTCGGACGACGTCCAGATCGGCCTGGCGCTGCTCGGTAACGCGACTGGACACGCCCGGCGCGGGAACCTGCCGAGCCGGCGACACGGGTGGTACGGCGATGGTCGCAGGTGTAGGGCGGGTCGGAGTAGATGCCGGCGCCGGCGTTCGTGGGCCGGTTGACTCGAACGATCGTGGGCCAGCCAGTTGCGGGGAGCGGATGTTTGCGGCCGCTTGCCCATTGCCAGTCGCAGCGGAGCCGGGAACCGACGGTTTCGGTGCAGTCGTTCGAGGACTCGGCGTTGGCGCCGGCCGACGCTGGCCGTACGACGCGCCTGAGGGTGCCGCAGAGGGCGGATAAAGCGTGAAATAAGCGTAGGCGCCATAGCCGACGGCTGCAACGATCGCCGCAGCAGCCGCCATCCGCGCGTACGAGGCCGACGCATGCGCTTTCCGTTGCGCGCGCGCGAGCGCCGCCGCACAGGCAAGCCGAATAGCGGGCGCCGATTCCGCGATCGGTTCGAGACGCATTTTCGCTGCGGGACGCAATCCCTCGAGGGAGTCCAGCGTCTCGACCTCGAGATCGAGCTCCTCGACGAGCGGCATCGTTAACGAACGCAGCTCGGGCAGGTCGCCGCAGGTAACCGCGACGTCGACGTGGACTCCGTACGAGGATCGGACGGCGGCGATTCCGCGATGCACCTCGGGCGCAAGGTGCGCCACGAGAGAGTAGCGCTGCAGGAGCTGCGCCTTGCTCTCGAGCACGTGCGGGTTGTATGTCCATTGGAAGGTACGGGCGAACAGCAGCTCGCTCCCGCGGACGATCGCAAGCGCGACGCCGTGCATGTTGAGGGAGAGCCACGCGACGGCGGTATTCGGCCCGGCATGTCTGGTGCGAGTGCGACCAAGGATCGCGAGCGCCTGGGGCGGTGTCAGGATGCGGTCGACACGAAATCCCGCGGCAAGAATGGGCCGCATCGCCGCCCGCGCGATCTCATCGTTGGCCGTTTCTTCAGGCAGCCCCCATGCGACCACACGCGCGCGGCGCGGAAGGTTCTTCGTTTGACGCACGCCGCGCAGCATTTCCGCCAACGCCGTATCGTGCGCCGGCCACGCCCCTGGCTCGATGATGTGAATGTCGAGAATCTCGACGCCCGAACGTGTCGTTTGCACGCCCGCGAGAACGCACGAGTCCGGCCCCAGCTCGATACCCGTGGTTCTGGCCATCGCGACCCCCGTCGGCTACTCCCGATCCGCGTATTCAGCTTTGAGCTTCGCCACCACCGCGGGATCGGCGAGCGTCGTGGTATCACCGAGCGCCTTGCCCTCCGCGATGTCGCGCAGCAGCCGGCGCATGATCTTGCCCGAACGCGTCTTCGGCAGATCGGCCGCGAACAGGATTTGATCGGGACGAGCGATTGCGCCGATCTTGTGGACCACGTGCTCCTTTAGTTCGTCGGCGAGGGCCGGCGTCGCTTTGACGCCTTCTTTCACTGTGACGAACGCCGCGACCGCCTGACCCTTGATCTCGTGCGGCTTTCCAACGACCGCCGCCTCGGCGACCTTCGGATGGTCCACGAGAGCGCTTTCGACTTCCATCGTCCCAAGCCTGTGTCCCGCGACATTGAGAACGTCGTCCACACGCCCGAGAAGCCAGTAGAACCCGTCCTCGTCGAGGCGCGCGCCATCACCGGTGAAGTACGCGCCGTCGGACCAGCGGCTCCAGTATTGTTTGACGAAACGCTCGGGATCGCCGTAAATACCCCGCAGCATCGCGGGCCACGGAGCCGTAAGCGTCAGCAAACCGCCGCCCTGTTCGACGCGGCGGCCAAGTCCGTCTCGGATCTCCGCCGAGATGCCCGGAAACGCCTGGGTTGCTGATCCGGGCTTGGTACTCGTGATGCCCGGGAGCGGCGTGATCATGATCATTCCGGTTTCGGTCTGCCACCACGTGTCGACCACCGGGCAGCGCTCGCATCCGATGTTCTCGTGGTACCAAATCCATGCCTCGGGGTTGATCGGTTCGCCGACCGATCCAAGCAGACGAAGCGTGCTCAGATCCCGCCGTCGCGGCCATTCGGTGCCCCATCGCATGAAGGCGCGGATCGCAGTCGGGGCAGTGTAGAAGATCGTCACGCCATAACGCTCGATGATGGACCAAAACCGATCCTTCTCGGGCCAGTCGGGCGCACCCTCGTACATGACCACCGTGGCGCCGTTCGCCATCGGGCCGTAAACGACGTAGCTGTGGCCGGTCACCCACCCGATGTCAGCGGTACACCAGTAGACATCGTCTTCTTTCAGGTCGAACACCCATTTCGTCGTCGCGTACGTACCGACTAGATATCCGCCCGTCGTGTGCACGATTCCTTTCGGTTTGCCTGTGGTGCCCGAGGTGTACAGGATGTAGAGCATGTCCTCGGCGTCCATAGCTTCGGGCTCGCAGCGGGGATTCGCCTGCGCCATGAGCTCGTGGTACCAGTGATCCCTCCCCGGCGTGAGGAGGCTCGCGTCGGGGGTACCGGGTTGACGCTGCACCACGACGACATTGCTGATCGACGGCGTCTCGCCAAGCGCATCGTCTGCCATCTTTTTCAGCGGGACGACATGGCCGCGACGGTATCCGCCGTCGGCCGTCACGAGCAGCACCGCTTGCGCGTCATTGATACGGTCGCGCAGCGATTCGGCGCTGAACCCTCCGAAGACGACGCTGTGAACCGCGCCGATGCGAGCGCACGCAAGCATCGCGATTGCGAGCTCGGGAATGAGCGGGAGATACAGCGCAACGCGGTCCCCGCGGTTGACGCCGAGCGACTTCAGAACATTGGCAAACGCGCCGACCTGGCGATACAGATCCCAGTATGTGAGCGTCCGCCGCTCGCCGGATTCCCCTTCCCAGATGATCGCCGCCTTGTTTCGCCGCGCCGTGCGGACGTGCCTGTCGACACAATTGACGGACGCGTTGATCTTGCCGCCGTCGAACCACCGCGCGTTCGGTGAGTTCCACGTCAGGACGGTGTCCCACGGACGGATCCACTCGAGCTCGCGCGCGAACCCGGACCAGAACGCTTCCGGATCGCGTGCGGCGCGGTCGTACACCGCGGAATCGCTGATGTTCGCGTGCGCGCGCCAATGGTCGGTCGGCGGAAAACGCCGGGTTTCCTGCAGGAGATTATCGATTTCGGGCATGGTTCAATCCGGCGGTGTCTGAAGACGCCGCCCTACTCAGGCGTTCGCAAGAGCTCTGCGATGCGGGCGCGAACGGCCGCCGCGCGTCGCGAATGTTCGGCGCCGGCGTTGTCGAGGAATCTGCGGTAGTGCTCGATCGCGGCCGTTGCTTCATGGGTCTGATCGTACAACTGCGCCAGATTGTAATGCGCGGCGGGGCTTCGCGGCGCCAGAGCGAGCGCTTCGAGCAGTGTCTCTTTCGCGAGGTCGAGCTGGTTCCGGTCGCGTTGGGCGAGAGCCAGGTTCACGAGCGCGTCCACGTTGCGGCCCTCGAGCGCAAGCGCCGCGCGAAACTCCGCGTCCGCTTCGTCCGGTTTGGCCTGCATCAAAAGCGTCACGCCGTAGTTGTTGTGCGCGTCGGCGTTACGAGGCTCCAGGATCACGGCGCGCTGGAGCTCGCGCGCCGATTCCGTCAACAGGTTCTTCTCCTGATAGAGCAGCCCGAGATTGTTGTGCGCCTGTCCGTTGAGCTCGTTCTGCTGCAGCACCGCGCGGTAATGCTGCAGCGCGTTTTCGAAGTCACCCGCCCGGTGATAGTAGAGCGCCAGCTCGAATTCGCCCGGACGTGCCACGGTCCGCGGTGTAGGAGGGATGATCGCGGCTGAAGCGGCAGTCGGCGCAGCAATCGGTGCCGCGGCTGGAAGCGCGACGGTCGCAGCGGGACTTTCTCGATCCGCATTGCGTGGACGCGTGCGTATGTGTTCCGTGATCGAAGTCGGCGTGCTCTGCTGCAACTGGCCTCCGGGCGAACCGCTCCGGAGAGGTTGTGCCGGCGCCGTGACCTCCAGCTTTGGCGATGTCGATATATCGATGGTCGGGGCAGGCCCTGCTGCATGATTCGCCGATTTCGGCAACGCGGATGGGACCCGGACGGTGGCATTGCGTTGTGCGTTTTGCGACGTGCTCGGCGCAGCAGATTGGTAAAGGAGCCGCCACCCGGCCCAGATGGCGGCTGCCGCGACGATCACGGCAACGATCAAAATCCCGCGAGCACGCCCGCTCTCCCGACCGGCGCCCGGATACCCGAGCGTTGTCAGAACGGCGTCTCCTTGCGCGGTGCGCGGCGGCTTGGCTCGAGGCGCTCGATGCCGCGCGTCCCGCAGCGCATCAAAGATCTGGCTCACGGCTTATCACGTGCGCGTCGGCATAACCGGGCAATTGACGTACACGCGCCTCGTCGTGCCGTGCCTGATCGGCATCATCGTACGGGCCAACGAATACCTGGTGCCACGTGCTGCGGTTCGCGGAACCCACCTGGTTGGCATACGGACGGTAACCAAGCCCGCGCAGCTGGTCGAGCAGCGAATCGGCTTGCGCCTGCTGGCGAAACGACGCGACGAGCACCACGTACTTGGCAACGGCGACTTTCGGTGGAGCGGGCACAACCTTCGGCGGTTCAACCGCGCGCGGGACCGGAGAAGACAGCCGCGATGACAGCACAGGATTGGTCGGGGGCGGCGATGCCCCTCGCGCCTGCAAACCGGTGACACCGTACGCCGTCGCGACCGATAAGGCCGCCATCGTCGCGGCGCCGGCAGCGAAAGAGGCAGCTCGCCGCTTGACCCATCCGACAATCGAATGCCGAGGGAGCGCCAGATCGAGCGCTTCGGCAGCCGCGGCAACCATGTCCACCGTGATGCGTCGGCTCCGGGCCGAGTACCCGCCGAGAAGAGCGCGATCACATACGAGATTTATGAGCCGCGGAATTCCGTTCGTGTACCGATGCACGCGCTCCAGCGCCTTCGGCGCGAAGCTGACACCTGCTCCGGCGCCGGCGATCGTGAGGCGGTGTGCGATGTAGGCCGACGTTTCTTCGCGTGTCAGAGGCTTCAATTCGTACCGGATGGACACGCGCTGATCGAGCTGCCGCAGATCCTCGGCCCGCAACAGCTCCTTTAGATTCAGCTGTCCGACCAGGACGATCTGGAGCAGCTTCTCCTTGTCGGTCTCCAGGTTGGACAGAATACGGATCTGCTCCAGGACCTGCTTCGGCAGATTCTGCGCTTCGTCGATGATGAGCAAGGCCTTCGCCCGGAGCGGCAGCAGGGACAGCAGAAACTCGTTGAGTGTGTCTATCAGCTCCTGCTTGCTCACGCCGCCAAGGCGTCCGCGCTTGACCTCGTCGCGCGAAACGACCCCGAAGTCCTGCAGGATGAGGCGAAGGAGATCCTCTTCGGACAGAAACGGGTTGAGCACGAGCGCGGTGAACGTGTTCCGATCGAGCTCGTCGAGGACCGCGCGGCAGAGCGTCGTCTTGCCGGTGCCGATATCCCCGGTGACGACGACGAAGCCTTCGCGGCGGCGAATCGCGTACTGGAGCAGGTCGAATGCGTTCGCGTGCGATTCGCTCTTGTAGAGATATTTCGGGTCCGGCGTGAGGCTGAACGGCTTTTCCGCGAACCCGTAATATTCCTCGTGCATAACGTTCTCTCTTCGCGTCTTCCGCTGGCCTAAAGGCCAGCACTACCGGTTCGGGCTGGCCTGAAGGCGCGTCGTGCAATCAATCAATCGACGGCGCGCCGGGATTCACGATTGTTGGCGTCAGCAGGATCACCAACTCTGTCTTCATCGTCGCGTGCGTTTGGGCGCCGAGGACACCCGCAATCCCTTGATTGCGTCTGGTCGTCTGGCGATCGTCGAGGAACCCCGAGAGCACGACCGTCTCACCGTCGCGCACCCGCGCGATGGTGTCTGCCTCACTGATCCTGAGCACGGGAAACGTCGTGCCCTCGGGCGATGTCACTTCGGACTGTCTCGCGGCAAAGCTTGGCGACACGTGCAGCTGCACGATCCCGTCAGCAGCGACTTGCGCAATCACGGTGAGCATCAGCCCCTCGAGCACCGAAACCGCGCGGCTCTCCCGCTCGCGGGAACCGTCCTGCGCGATGCTGGACGCGCGCTCGAACGACACGGACTGCGTCCCGACGCGCATGACGGCAGGCTCGTTGTTCAGCGCGAGCACGCGCGGCGCGGCAATGACGGTAATCGTTCCTTGCTCGGCAATCGCCTTCTGCATGGCGTCTATACCGACTGCGAGTCCGGCCGTGGCTCCGACTGACATCGGCTGCGGGCCCGAACGCGCTCCAACGGCTTTCCAGTCGATTGACGCCACCCCGGCGTTCAGCGCGACCTCGAGCACCCGCGCATCGAGGCGGACCTGACGCATCGCCCGAAGCTGCACGGCTTCCACGTACACGGCAACGCGATCGATGCGCTCCGAGAAGTCCGTGACCTGCAGGATCCCCGCAGCGCGATCGAGGTGCATCCTCCCGCTCTCGGAAAGCAACGACTGCACGCCTTTGGTGAGTTCCTCCATTGGATCGGATTCCACACCGCCCGACAGGTCGCCGGCGGCTGATGACTGCCGCGGGTCCATCGACATGCCGCTGCGTACCACACGCTGCCAGCTGCGCCTGACGTTCACGTGGTTCACGTCGAACAGCCGAGTGGACACCTTGCGGGGAAACACTCGGATGAGCGTTCCCTGGATGTCGTAATCGAGCCCGCGCGGAAACAACACCGCCTCGATGGCCTGGCGCATGGACAGGTCTTTCAGATCGCCGACGAACGTCCCCGAAACGGACTCGTCGGTGACGATGCTGAGAGGCGTCCCGTTGACGAGGAGGAGCAGCAGGTCCTGCAGGTCCATCGCGCGCGGCACGGTGAGCGACACTCTCCGCGGACCGTCCAGGTCGGCGCCGGGTTCGGGCGCGAGTCTGGTGACCGGAAGTGGCGCGAGCGGATCCTGTTCGATGTGCTCGCCGCGCGAGAGAACGTCCCGTTGCACGCCGTCCAGCCTCGTGACGGGAAGCGCCTGCGCGACGAGCGCGGCAACGACAAGGGTCCGGTGAATCAACATAAGCCGTGAGGAATCAGCTATTTACGTATGCCGTGGCGCCACACACAGTTGCACGGTTTTGCTATGGAGAGTTTCGGTAGGTGGGGCGGGGAGCTGTAGATCGTCGGGATCCGGGATCCGGGGTCGGGATGGGCGGAACAACTGAGCGTGCCCGGGCACGGGTCGGGATCCGGATCCCGGATCCCGGATCCCGGGTTATTCGGGCGGCAGTACTTGCACGCCACCAGGCGGCGGCGGAGGCGGCAGATTCTTCTTGAACATTGCGACGCCAAGCATGCCGCCCAGCAGCCCGAAGACGATCCCGACGAGGACGTGCCAGACGAGCGTCATCGCAAACGCGATGGCGCCGAAGCCGACGTTGCGCTGCATCATCTTCTCGATCATGTCGCGCGTCTCTTCGGGAATGTCGGCGCGCGAGTTGATCATCTGCTCGATGATGCGCTGCTGGAACGGCCCCATCATGGCCATCATCGGGATCGAAATCAGCGCGGCCAGGATGCCGCCTATCAGGCCCGCGAGCAGTCCCAGCAGCGCGCCTTCGGAGCTCGTCACGGCGAAGGAGCTGTTCTGCTGGCGCAGGTAGACCGCGAGCGCACCGCCGGCTACGACCCACAGGCAGCAGCAACAGTTGCCCATGTTGACGATCGGCAGCGCAGACAGCACGCCGATGAAGATCCCACCGTAGAGTGCCGGCTGCAGTCTGCCTGAATCCATCAGTCGTAATACTCCAGGCCTAAGTGCGTGATCAGATCCTCGCCGCGGAGAAACCGCAGCGTGTTCTTCAGCTTCATGCTCTGGATGAACAGGTCATGTTCGGGGTACAACCCCGGGGCATGCATCGGGCTCTTGAAATAGAACGAGAGCCATTCCTGGATGCCGTCCATCCCCGCGCGTTTCGCCAGGTCGAGAAACAGCGCGACGTCGAGGACGATCGGCGCGGCGAGGATGCTGTCGCGGCACAGGAAGTTCACCTTCAGCTGCATCTTGTAATTCAGCCAGCCGAAGATGTCGATGTTGTCCCAGCCCTCCTTGTTGTCTCCCCGCGGCGGATAGTAATTGATGCGGACGACGTGGCAAAGATCATTGTAGAGCTGAGGGTACAGATTCGGCTGGAGGATGTAGTCGAGCAC
>JBKPTT010000293.1:0-33470 GCA_046735635.1 Acidobacteriota bacterium
ATCCTCCGGCCATCGAATGGTTCGAGCAGTCCGCGGCCGAATCGTGGACGCGCGATCCCTTCGATCGTCTCATCGTGTCGCACGCGCGCGTTCGCAGATTCCGGCTCGCGACCGGCGACGCCGCGATGCTCGAGCGGATGCCCGCCTCCTCGCGCATCGCGCTCTAGCGCTACTTTTGCCCAGATCGGCGGGCGAGCAGCGGAGTCTTGATCTCGCGCCGAGGGCGCCGAGGACGCTGAGGACGCGGAGGGTCGTGCGTTCGCCGCAGGCCGGCCGTGGCGAACGCACGCGGTCAGGGGCCTCTGCGATCTCCGCGCGAGATCCGTGCGTCCTCGGCGCGAGATCCGTGCGTGCTCGGCGCGAGCACTCGCTCGCACCGCCGATCCGACAAAGTAGTGGGCTACCGACGCAGCGAGACGGCGGGAAAGTATTCGGTCACGAACACGCGGTTCCACCAGCGGCCCGTCTCGTGCCGCTCCGCGGGTGTCGTGAACGTGTAGCGATACAAGCGCGCGCGGATCCAGCGCGGCGGGCGATCCGGAAATGGATTGAACGCGAGCAGCCCGATTACGTCTTTCTGGCCCTGCAGCAGCTTCAAAATCAATTCCGAGAACCAGGACTCTTCCTGCGCGCTCCCCATCGCGGCGAACCACATCAGCCAATCGAGCCGCAGATGGTAGGGTGCAACCTGCGGCGGACGTCGCGCAGGATCACCTGGCTTTCCTTTGAACTGGTATTCGCGCCAGAACGCCTGCTCGCCAGCCGTCTCGGCGTTGGTGCCTTCGATGACAATCTCGTCACGCTCTTTCGTGATGCTGCCGAATGCTCCATACGTGTTCACCACGTGAATCGAGTTGAACGACGTGTTCATCACCTGGTTCGGCGACAGCATGTTGACCGTCGGCGCGATGCTGAGCGCGACGACGGCCGCCGCGAGCACGTACGTCGTCATGCGTTGAGTCGTCGGCACCGGATTCATCGCTGGCACCGACACGGGCAACCACGACAGGAAGCGGTTATCGAGCGTGGTACACGCGAGCACGATCGTCAACCAGTTCAGCCACGAGAGGTTCCCGCCGATAATCAACGTGAGCTGGAACACGATCGTGATGATCCCCGCGATCCCGGCGAACGGCTGCGGCAGAAAGTAACCGAACGGGACGATGAGTTCCACCAAGTGGTTGAACACGACGCCGCCGTGCAGGACACGGTGCGGCAGCCAATGGAAATACCAACTCAGCGCATTGGGCATCGGCTGGGTTTCGTAGAAGTAATCGAGGCACGTGAGGTTCCGCCAGCACTCGTCGCCACGAAGCTTGATCAGGCCCGCGCCGAACATCAGTCTGAAAAGCGTCCATCGGTATATCCAGTTCAGCAGCAGCGATGGCGCGACGTTGGCGGCGCCGGCAAAGATGGTGAAGAAGCCCGCTTCAAGGAGCAATGATTCCCAGCCGAAGCCGTAGAAGGTCTGACCGACGTTGACGAAGGACAGGTACAGGAGCCACAGCGCCCCCCACACGATCCCGGCCGTCAGGGCGCTGCGATGATGGACGAGGCCGGCGAAGGCCACGAGTGAGAGCAGCAGGCCCAGCCAGCCGGCGGCACGGAATGTGCCATCGGTCGCGCGCAGATAGAAGAGGCTTGGCGACACGCGAAAGGGCACCGCCTCGACGAATCGCGGCACCGGAAGCAATCCGCGCTCGCCGAGAAGCGGAACGAACTGGTTGATGACCGCAACGAACGCGACGAGGTAGATCAGCGCCAGGCCGCGCTCGAGCACGAACCGCGAATACCAGTACGGCGCGAGGTCGTCATTCATGGCAGCAACTCGCCACTTGTAGCAAACACGTGGCCGCCCCGGACGCAATTATCATCGGTGGAGGACCGAACGGCCTTGCGGCGGCTATCGTGCTCGCGCGCGCCGGATGCACGGTTTCGCTCTACGAAGCTCAGGAAGTGATCGGCGGCGGCTGCCGCTCTGCGGAGCTGACACTGCCGGGCTTCGTCCACGATGTGTGCTCGGCCGTTCATCCCACGGCGATAGCCTCGCCGTTCTTCCGGACGCTGCCGCTCGGCGATCATGGCCTCGAATGGGTGCATCCACCGGCGATGCTGGCGCATCCATTCGACGAGGGGACCCGTTCCGTCATCGTCGACCGTTCGTTATCGTCCACGGTCGACGCGCTCGGCGTGGATGGGCGCCCTTACGACCGTCTCGTTGGATCGGTTGCACGCGCGTGGCCGCTGATCGACGACGCGATCCTGGGTCCGGCGCGTGTGCCGACGCACCCTGTCGCGCTGGCGCGGTTCGGTCTGAGCGCGATGCAAACCGCGGAGCGGTTGTCGACGCAGCGCTTTTTACAACCGCGCGCGCGGGGATTGTTTGCCGGCGTCGCCGCTCACGGCATGTTGCCGCTCGACGCGGTGCCGTCTGGTGCGACCGCGCTCGTACTCGGCTCGCTCATGCACACCGCGGGCTGGCTGTTTCCCAGGGGCGGCGCCCAGCGGCTTGCAGACGCCCTCGGGTCGTACTTCCGATCGCTCGGCGGCGAGATCGTCACGGGCACCCGCGTGAATGCGATCGAGGATCTGCCGACCGCACCTGCTGTCCTGTGCGACCTGTCGCCGCGCCCGTTCGTGCATGTCGCACGTCGGGTGCTGCCGGCCTGGTACATCGCGAGGCTCGAGAGATATCGGTACGGAATGGCCAGCTTTAAAGTCGACTGGGCGCTCGACGGACCCGTTCCCTGGCGCGACCCGGACGTGGCGCGCGCAGCGACCGTACACCTGGGGGCCACGCTCGAGGAGATCTCGAGCTCGGAGCGCGACGCATGGGAAGGGCGAATCGCCCGCCGACCATTCGTGCTTCTCGTCCAACCAAGTCTGTTCGATCCGTCGCGCGCGCCGACAGGAACGCACACGTTGTGGACGTACTGTCACGTGCCGAACGGATCGACTGCAGACATGCTGCCGTTGATCGAAGCGCAGATCGAGCGCTTCGCGCCAGGCTTCCGCGATCGTGTCCTGGCGCGCCACGTCATGATGCCTGCGGACCTCGAACGTCACAACCCGAATCTCGTTGGCGGTGACATCGGGATGGGCGTCATGGATCTGCGGCAGATCGTCTCGCGCCCGACCTGGCGCGCGTACCGAACTCCGCGCCGCGGGCTGTACATCTGTTCCGCGTCCACTCCTCCAGGCGTCGGTGTCCACGGCATGTGCGGCTACTTTGCCGCGCAGTGTGCGCTGCGCGACGTGTTCCGGTAGCCCGCCAGCCGCGCCGACAGAGGTGTCACCTTTCTCCGGTTTCTGTCGGCGTGGAGGGCAGCACCGCCCTGCGGTCGCGGTTCTTGGGCACCCGTAACCTCTTGCCGTTTCATGCTTTGAGGGGATCGTCGCCGTACGGTGCGTGCTGGTATCCGGCTTGCCCTCGACTCCGGTACCGGGAGTGTGCGCATGAGCGACCCTGCGAAAGAATCGGTCGGTCCCAGTTCTCCAGCGCCCGCGGCGGAGGCCGCCCCCGCAGCGAAGGCGGCAGAGAAAAACGGCAGCCTGCCGATCGTCCTCGTCGGCGCGCTTGGCGCCGCCGCTGCGATCGTCATCGGGGTGACCTCGCGCGGCGTCGCCGTCCCGCAAGCGTCGTCGACACCGCCGGCGGTGCTACGGGTGCCCACGTCCGCTCCTCGAGTCACTGGCGCAACCGCCGTGACGTCGCGCTGGACGAACGGTACGCGCTGGGTGAGCGACCGCAAGAGCGTCGCGTTCGAGCTCAAATCGAACAATCGCGTGAACGTCTGGATGGGCCAGGTGCAGCCGCTGCTCATCGTGCGATGCATGGCGAACCGCACAGAGGCGTTCGTCTACACCGACATCGCCGCGCAAATCGAACCGGGCGTGGACGACCGGGCTGTCCGCGTGCGTTTCGATGACGATTCGTACGTGGACGAGCGCTGGCTGGACTCGGCGGAGCACAAGGGACTGTTTGCACCCAACGGCGCGACGTTTTCCCACCGGCTGCTGAATGCAAAGACCCTGCGCTTCGAATTCACGCCGCACAATGCGGAAAGAGCAGAAGTGCAGTTCGATGTGACCGGACTGCGCGAGTTGATCGAACCTGTTCAGAAGAAGTGCGGCTGGTAAGGCGCAGAGACTGTTTGGCTCAGGCCAGTCGAACGCGAACGCCTCGGTTCGCGGAAGCAACGCCCTTGATCGCGGAGCTCGTCCGGCAGCCGCGGGCCGCCCCACCACTCGTATAACACCAGCGAGGACGTCGGGATTCGGAGGCCGTCTGCGATGAAACGGCGCATCTTCCTCCTGGCTGATTTTGACAGTGGCTGTCGTCCGTAAGTGAGTCACCGACTGACGGCACAGGAGCAGGGCGCCTGCGGTACCATACGCCTGATGAAACAGGCGCACCTCCGATTTGGTGAAGGATTCCGAGTCGTCGTTGGTAACCGGCGCTCGCAGGCCGCCTCGATGACGCTGGCGCCCGGAGATTGTGAAGGTGGCCCGGATAACCGTCATCGGGGCGCCGACCAATGGTTGTTCGTTCAGTCCGGCAGCGGCGCCGCCATCGTGAACGGCCGCCGGATTCGGCTTCGCGGCGGATCCCTCGTCCTCATCGAGCGGGGCGATATCCATGAAATCCGGAACACTGGACGTGCGCCGCTGCGCACGTTGAACGTGTACGTCCCGCCCGCCTACACCAAGAGCGGCGACGAGCGCCGCCGCGGACGTAAGTAGCCCGATGGACGACCCCATCCGGGTGGCGTTTCTCGGCTGCGGCTTCATCACCGCCGTGCACAGCCGACATCTGCGCCGCCTGCGCGCGGAGTTCGCGCCGTCGTATGCCAGCCGCGAGCCGGCCAAGGCAGAGGAATACTGCCATCGCTACGGCGGAGCGACCGCGTATTCGGACTACGTCGCCGCGATCGAGGATCCGCGGATCGATGCGGTGGTCATTGCGGTGCCCCCGCGGTTTCATGTCGACCTCGCGCTCCGCGCGCTCGCCGCGGGCAAGCACGTGCTCGTCGAGAAGCCGGCGTTCCCGGCCCTGCCCGATTTCGACGCGGTGATCTCGGCGCGCGACCGCGTCAGGAAATCCGTTCTCGTCGGCGAGAACGACCACTACAAACCGCTCGCGGCGAGGCTCCGTCGTCTGCTGGCGGAAGGCGCCATCGGGGAGATGGTGTTCGCGCAGTTCACGACGATTGCCAAGAAGCTGAAGCCGGCCGATGACTGGCGCAACGACGAGACGATGGCGGGCGGCGATGCGTTTTTCGAGGAGGGGATCCACTGGTTGCACGTCGCCAACAGCCTCGGACCTGAAATCACGGCAATCCACGGCTATCGCCCGGCGCCGTCACGCGAAGGTCCGGACCGTCGAGTGAAGAGCATGATGGTCGCGTTCGAATACGACAACGGCGCTGTGGGATCGCTGCTGTATTCGCGCGAGATTCCGTCGCTCTTCCGCGGCCTGCGGCTTTCGAAGCTGTTCGGGCGCAAGGGGGTGATCACGTTCGAATCGAACGGTGCATTCGTGCTCGTGCGCGGCCACGCGGTGCCTCGAGTGATTCTTCCGGGATTCGCCGATATTCGTGGATACCGTGCGATGTATCGAGACTTCGCGCAGGCGATTCGCGAGCATCGCCAGCCGGAGATGAGCCTCGAGCGCGCGAGGACGGATCAGCAGTTGATGGAGGCGGTCTACGTTCGGGAGCCGCGCTAGCGCAGGCGCATGGGCGCCCCGCCCGCGCCCTTGCTGCGTTGCGCAGCATCGAGGAACGCCATCAGCTCCAGCGTATCCTCGTTGGGAACCGGCGGTACACGAGTCAGAAAGAACCTGATGAGATCCTCGTCGAGGCCGCGCGGCACGGCCACGATGGGCTTCATCTCGGCATTCTGTCCTTTTGGATTCTTGCGGAAGATCACCGCACCGTAATCCGAGTACGGCCGCAGCGCCCGCATCGTCCCGATCCGTCCATCCGTCCATCGGCACGTGACGACGTCGGCATCCGCCGTCGTGGTGCGAGTCACTTCTTCGCATCCCCGACCGAGAATGGTGAACAACATCTCCGCTTCGTGGATCGCGTACCAGGACAGATCCAGCTCATGATGCTCTTCGAGCGGTCCGGGCCCCCAGACATCGACACCCGCGATCTCTCCGGTCTTCAGCGGCGCAATCCCGTACCGCAAGGTTGACGTACTGAACCACGCGGTGCCGGCAGCGTTGGCCAGCTTCGCGATCTCCCGAGCGTCGTCGAGCGTCGAGGCGAGTGGTTTGTCGATGAACATCGGCTTTCGCGCCGCGATGATTTCCCTCGCCTGCGCGAGGTGCACGCGGCCGTCCACGCTCGTCAGCAGGACGCCATCGACGCGTGCGCACAACTCGGCAATGCTGCCGACAATCTCGACGCCGTATTTCTCCTGCAGTTGCTTCGTGAAGTCGGCAATTCGATCGCGGCTCGACGGCAGATCGGGGCTGCCGCCGCGGAATGCGGCCACCACGCGCGCGCCCGGGACGTGCTGGGGCGACGAGGAGTCGTTGAACGCGGTGGCGAACCCGATGACATGCGACGTGTCCGTTCCGACGATGCCGAGCCTAAGGTCGGCGGCGGCTGCGGGGCCCGCGAGGGCCGCCAAGATGGTCAGCAGAACGCCCGGTCTCATGCCGAGCGAATTATATAATTGCTGATTTGCGATTGCTGATTGTCCAATCGACAATCAACCAATCAATCAGCAATCAGCAATCGTAAATCAGCAATTCAGGGATGCTTCACCGTTTCGACATCATCATCATCGGTACGGGTGCCGGCGGAGGGACGATGGCGCACGCGCTGTCGAACACGTCCGCGCGCATCCTGATCATCGAGCGCGGCGACTTCGTGCCCCAGGAGGAGGAGAACTGGGATCCAGAAGCGGTGTGGAAACATCTCCGCTATCGCGCGAAGGAACAGTGGGTCGATGAGAACGGCCGGCCGTTCACCCCTTACACGCATTACGGCGTCGGCGGCAACACGAAGTTCTGGGGCAGCGTGCTGTACCGGCTGCGGCGCGACGATTTCCAGGAGATGCGGCACATCGACGGCATCTCGCCCGCCTGGCCGATCGATTACGAGACGCTTGCGCCGTACTACGACCGCGCGGAGGAGTTGTATCACGTGCGCGGCGAGGACGGCGTCGACCCGACCGAGCCGCCGCGCAGGCCTTTTCCGTACGCAGCCGTTCCGCACCAACCCGAAATGGCGGATCTCGTGGAGCGGCTGAAGGAGTTGGGGCTCCATCCCTCGCCGCTGCCGCTCGGTCTCATGCGTGTCGGCGAGGAGGACGGCTGCATCCTCTGCAACACGTGCAACTCCTTTGCCTGCAAGTTACACGCGAAGAGTGAAGCGGACGTCTGCTGCGTGCGGCCGGCGATCAAGCGCTCGAACGTCACGCTGTGGACGAACGCGACCGCGATGCGCCTCCTGACCGATCCCTGCGGCCGCAAGGTCCAGGCGGTGGAAGTGGAACGCAACGGAGGATCGACCCGCGTCGAAGCGCCAATCGTTGTCGTCTCGTGTGGCGCGGTGAACTCTGCGGCGCTGCTCCTGCGATCGAAGACAGACAAGCAGCCGAACGGCCTCGCGAACTCCTCCGGGCTCGTCGGCCGGCGCTACATGGCGCACCTGGCGACGATGATGCAGGGGTTCCACCCGTTCCGGCCGAACTCGACGGTGTTCCAGAAGACGGTCGCGATCAACGACTTCTACCTCCGCGGACCACGCACGGATTATCCGCTCGGCCAGATTCAGTCGCAGGGCCGGACGCACGCCGTGATGGCGCAGACGGTCGTGCCGTGGGTTCCGCTGCGGGCCTATGAGGAGTGGGTCTCGCGCGGCGTGGACTGGCTCGTCATGTCGGAGGATCTGCCGCGGGAGGAGAACCGCATCCGTGTGGACGCCGAGGGGCGCATCCAGCTTCACTACAAACCGAACAACCTCGTCGCGCATCGCGAGCTTGTGGCTGAAATGAAGCGCATTCTGCGCCGGTTGGGTTACTGGCTGATCGTGAAGCATTCGCACGGCGCGAAGAACACAACGCACCAGTGCGGCACCGTCGTCTTCGGCACCGACCCGCGGGCGTCGGTGCTCGATCCGTTCTGCCGCACCCACGACGTCGAGAACCTGTTCGTCGTCGACGCGTCGTTCTTCCCCTCATCTGCGGCAGTGAATCCCGGCCTGACGATCGCGGCGCAGGCGCTGCGCGTCGCGGACCACATCAAAGAAGTCGATCTGCCACACGTATGAAAGCGCGTTCATTCAGCCACGTCGGGATTACGGTGTCGGACTTCAATCGCGCTGTGAGGTTCTACTGGGACGTGTTCGGCGCGCCGCTCGTCGGCGTCGCGGATACGCCCGCCGAACGCGTCCGCGGGTTCTTCGGCGTCGACGTGCCGGGCGCGACGTGCAAGATCGGTTGGATTCGAATTCCCGGCGGCGCAGTCGTGGAGATCTTTCATTTCACGCCGCAGCAGCCGCCGCAGTCAATCGTGTGGAACCGCCTGGGGATGACGCACATCTGTCTCAATGTGCGCGGCATTCAGAGGTGGCACGACTATCTGGTGCGCAAAGGAGTGGAGATCGTCAGCCCGCCGATGCAGGCCCCCCGCGGGCACTGGCTGTTCTTCGCCCGGGACTTCGACGGCAACCTCATCGAAATCACTGACCTGGGCTACATGTATTACGTGCTCGCGTGGTTCGGTCCGCTTGGCGGCTGGCTCTTCCGCCGCGGGATGTATCGCAAGTATTACGAGCCCTGACCGACGCGCGCGCACGCATAACAGCGCATACCGGCGCTGAGGGCGGCGCGCATCTCGTTCTTGCTCCCGCGGACGTCGCGTGGAGAAACGCTCTCCGCATTGCCTTCTGCGACCCGCGCTGGCCTCGTGTTTCACTGTCCGGCACAGCGCGGCGGTCTGGCTGCGGGCGCGTTTTACTTCTGTCGCGTGTGCAGGGGCAGTTTTCCGGGTGTTAAGGCGAGGCGACGGGCACCTGACGCGAGCTCGCCGCTGCACTGCAGGGAACGGCGTCGCCTGCGGCACGCGCGGATGCTGGCAACGCGCAAGTCCGATGCTAAGATGCGGCGCACCATGCGCCTTTTCCTGCGCGCTTCTATGCTCCTCTTCGCAGTGCTCGCCGTGGTCGCGAGCGCGCAACCGCGATCGGGAAGACCACCGAACTTCATCATCATCCTCGCCGACGATCAGGGCTACGGCGACCTGGGGAGCTACGGTCATCCGACGCTCCGCACGCCGAACATCGATCAGCTCGCGGCGGAAGGCCAGCGGTGGACGAGCTTTTACGCCGCGCACGTCTGCACACCGAGCCGCGCGCAGTTGATGACGGGACGGCTGGCCGTTCGAACCGGGCTCTCGTCTGGCGTGCTGTTCCCCGACTCCACCGGCGGCCTCCAGCCGGAAGAGATCACGATCGCGGAAGTGCTGAAGGCGCGCGGGTACGCGACGGCCGCGGTAGGGAAGTGGCATCTCGGCGTGCTCCCGCAGTATCTACCGACAAATCAGGGATTCGACTCGTATTTCGGAATCCCGTATTCGAACGACATGGATCAGACGGGCGAAGGCCTGACGGCGGATCAGCGCTTCCAACGCTACATGGATCCCCGGCTCGAGTTCTTCAACGTTCCGATCATGCGGGACGGCAAGATCGTCGAACGCCCGGCACAGCAGACGACGATTACAAGACGTTACACGGATGAAGGGATCGCGTTCATCAAGGCGCACCGGGATCGGCCCTTCTTTCTCTACCTCGCGCACAACATGCCGCACATGCCGCTGTTCCGATCGAAGGAGTTCGAAGGACGCAGTCAGCGCGGCAAGTATGGCGACGCCGTCGAAGAGATCGATGCGAACGTCGGTCGAATCATCGCGACGTTGCGCGAGCTGAAGCTCGATCGCAACACGGTCGTGCTCTACATGAGCGACAACGGTCCGTGGGCGCCGTATCTCGAGCAGGCCGGATCGGCTGGACCACTCCGCGGCGCGAAGGCGACGACGTGGGAAGGCGGCATGCGGGTGCCGGCGATCTTCTGGTGGCCCGGCGCCATCAAGACTGGCGTCGTCAGCGGAATCGGATCCGAGCTCGACGTGCTGCAGACGTTTACGGCGATCGCGGGCGCCGAGGTGCCGACGGATCGCGTGCTCGACGGCTACGATCTTTCTCCGACCTTGCGGACGGGCGCGGCGAGCCCGCGCGACAGACTCTTCTACTACGGCGGACGCGGCCTGGCCGCGGTGCGCCGCGGAAGTTACAAGGCGCATTTCCTCGTGCCGGGCAGCGGCGAGACGCTCGCCAATCCTGCCTCTGGCAACGCCGGTCCGCTGTTGTACGACCTCGACCAGGACCCGTCGGAACGGTTCGATCTCGCGGCAAAGCACCCGGAAATCATCACGGAGCTGCGACGACTCGCCGACGAGCATCAGAAGGCGGTCGTCCCCGTGAAGAACCAGATCGACACAAGGAGCGGTCGAGGGTCGGCGGCGAATTCGCGCACGGTCACCATCGTGACCTCGAGCGCACCCGGCCGCGCGGCGCTGCATGGCATCGCCGAACTTCAGCGTGCGCTCGCCGACGGTGGATGGACTGCCGACCCACGGGTGAACGCAAACGCGTGCGACGGAGTGAGTGTGCCGCGCGCCGATGAGGCTCTGGGGATTCACGTCGGCGGTGGCGGCGCCGATCCTGCCGTCACGCTGTGTGGCGACGATCGCGGCGTGATGTACGCGGCACTCGACACCGCGATGCGGGTCCGTTGGGCCAAAGGCGCGGCGAACCCGCTTCGCGACATCCACGACGTCGTCGAGCAGCCATTCGTGAAGGAGCGCTCGCTGTCGATGTACGTGATGAACCGCGCGTATTGGGAGTCGCGGTTCTACGACGAGCGCTACTGGTCGAAGTACCTCGACATGCTGGCGGGCGACCGGTTCAACCACCTGCTGATCATCTTCGGATACGAGAACGGCGGGTTCCTCGCGCCGCCGTATCCGTACTTCTTCGACACGCCGGGATTTCCGGACGTGAAGATGAACGACCTGACCCCCGAGCAGCAGAAACGCAATCTCGCCACGCTGAACCGGCTGATCGAGATGGCGCACGACCGGGGCATCGCGGTCGCGCTCGGCATCTGGGACCACATTTACCGCGGCGGCGTGCAAACGGGCGGCGCGCAGTGGATCGCCGAGTACACGGATCGGCCGATTCCGAACACCGTCCGCGGCGTCACTGCGGAGAATCTGAACGCGTACACGATGGCGTCGCTCAAACAGCTGCTCGCGTCGGTTCCGGCGGTTGATGCGATCCAGTTCCGCGTGCACGAGGAATCAGGGCTGAAGCCTGAAGAGATCGAGGGCTTCTGGCGCAACGTATTCGAATACGTCCAGTCGCAGAAACCGGGCCTGCTGATGGAGGCGCGGGCGAAGGGAACGCCCGATAGCGTGATCGACGCCGCGCTGGCGGTCGGCGTCAACCTCCGTGTGGAGACGAAATACTGGATGGAGCAGATGGGTCTGCCGTTCCATCCGACCCACGTCAACCCACCAGATCAACGCAACCGCCGTCATGGCTATGCCGACCTGTTGCGATACCCGCAGCGATACAAAATGAACTGGCGGCTGTGGAACGGCGGCACGTCGCGCGTGTTGCTGTGGGCAGATCCTGAATACGTCCGCCGTTATTCGCAATCGACGCAGCTGTACGACAGTCCGAACTGGGACGTCAACGAGCCGCTGGCGACGAAGATGGAGGCGCAGCGCCCCGACGCCGTGCCCTTTCAGCTGTTGAATCCAGCGTACCGCTCGTACGAGTACGAGTTCGAGCGGTACTGGCATTTCTATGAGGTCTGGGGACGCGTCGGGTACAACCCGACGACCTCATCGGAGGTGTGGGACCACGAATTCCGCGACCGGTTCGGCGACGCCGGTCCGCACCTCGAAGCCGCGCTGCACCGCGCGAGCGGCGTGCTTCCGATGATCGTTTCGGCGGTCTATCCCTATCGATTGTTTCCGACGACGCGTGGGTGGGCGGAGCGGCAGAGCCTTGGCGCGACGCTCGCGCAATACGCGACGAACGAGGGCACCGACACCGAACAGTTCGAAAGCTTTGCCGAGGAGGCGAAACGCATCCTTGGTGGGGGCGCCACCGCGAAGCGCACACCCGAGATGACGAGCCGCTGGTTCGACGAGACCGCCACCGCAGTCCTCGAGGATGTCTCCAAGGCGGAAGCGATTCCGGGAGCGAAATCAGGGGAGTTCCAGACGACCGTTACGGATCTCCGCATCCTCGCGCAGCTGGCGCGTTTTCACGCGCGGCGCTCGACCGCGGCCGTGTTCTACAACCGGTTCAAGGCCGCGCGCGATTCCAGAGCACTCGGGCTCGCCGTTCAAGAGGAACGCGCGGCTGTCGAGGCCTGGCACAAGCTGGTGGATGCCGCAGGGGACAAATACACCGACAACCTCGCCATGGGGGCGTGCAACTTCGATCTCTGCGGCCACTGGCGCGACGAGCTCGGCGCACTCGAGAAGGACCTCGCGAACCTCGAGCAACAGCTTGTCGACGTCGGAGCGGCGCATGTCGAGCTGGGGATTGATGCGATCGTGATCCCTCCTCCGCACATCGACGGTGATCGCGTGACCACCGCCGCGGCCGGGCAACCCCTCCGCATCACTGCGCGCGTGTCGGCCCGGGAAGGTGCCCCGGCGACGGTCCGCCTGCGTTATCGCAGCCTCACCCAGTTCGACGACTACTCCACGATCGAGATGCAGCCGACTGGGCAGACCGGCGTCTACGCGGCGATGATCCCCGCCGCCGCGCTGAATCCGAAGTGGGACTTCATGTACTTCATCGAGGTCGTGGACAAGTCAGGCAGCGGCGCGATCTGGCCGGACCTCCTCAAAGAGACACCGTATGTCATCGTCAAGCTTCAGCGTTGAGCGCTTCTTCGCGCTAATCGTCGCGCTGTGCGCGTCATTGACGCTCGCCGCGCAGCCTCAGCCCGCGACCGGCAGCCACGTCATCATCATCTCGATCGACGGCTTTCCGGGATGGGCGCTCGACGATCCGTACCTGCCAGTCCCGACCCTGCGGCGGCTGGCCGCGAAGGGCGCACTCGCCGGCGGCATGCGGCCAGTGAACCCCAGCGTCACCTGGCCGAACCACACGTCGATCGTGACGGGCGTTGTTCCGGCGAAGCACGGCGTGCTGTTCAACGGGACACTGGTGCGGGACCCGGGCGCGCCGCCACGCGTCGAGCCGTGGCGCGACAAGAAAGAGATGGTCCACGTGCCGACGCTCTACGACGCCGTGCACGAGCGGGGCATGACGACGGCGCAGGTCGACTGGGTCGCTATCCTGAACGCCTCGTCGATCGATTGGGAATTTCCGGAGCGGCCGGAACGTCCCGAGACGAAGCCGGCGATCGTTCGCGAGATGGTCAAGGCCGGCGAGATCGCGCAGCAGGACGTGGATGCCTTCGCCGGGCAGAACATCGTGTGGCGCGACGAAGTCTGGACCGAGGCCGCGATCCACATCCTTCGCGCTCACAGGCCCAATCTGTTGTTGTTCCATCTGCTCACGCTCGATTCAATCCAGCATCGGTATGGTCCGCGCACGCCGGCCGCGATGGTGACGATGGCACGCATCGATTCGCAGATTGCGCGCGTTCTGAAGACGCTGGAAGACACGGGCATGACGGCGCGCACCACGGTCTTCGTCGTTTCTGATCACGGCTTCAAGAGTGTGAACAAACAGGTGCTTCCGAACGTCGCGCTGCGCGACGCCGGTCTCCTCACCGTCGAAGGTGGCAAGGTCACCGCCACCAAGGCTTACACGGTTTCAGAGGGCGGTGCAGCGATCGTGTATGTCACCGCGCCCGATGACGACGGTCTGCTTCGGCGGGCCCGGCAGGCGCTCTCCGGCCTGGAAGGCATCGACACAATCGTGGAGCCCGCCGAGTACGCCCGGTATGGTCTCCCCCAGCCTTCCGCCGATCCCCAGATGGGAGCGCTGTTTCTCACGGCGAAACCGGGGTATGCGTTTGCCGCCGGCGCGACGGGGGAGAAGACGGTCGCGGAGGCGATGGAAGGGGGGCTTGGAACGCACGGCTACGTGTCGACAGACCCGGAAATCCAGTCGCTGTTCATTGCCTCCGGCCGCGGAATCAAGCCGGGCGTGAAGCTGCCGTCGGTCGACAACGTCGACGTCGCACCGACCGCGGCAAAGCTGCTGAATGTCGAGCTGAAGAACACGGACGGAAAGCCGTTGACCGAAATCCTTCAGATGAGGTGATGGCGGGAAAGGAAAACACGAATCGCACCGAAGAAGTGCTCGGGATCCTGATCCGCGGGATTCACGTGTCCTCCGTGCACTTCGATGAATGTCTTCTCGGTACGCGCCGCATCGTACAGCCGGCGGCCTTCGGCAATCGGAATGATGGTGTCTTCCGGGCTGTGCAGGAACAGCATCGGCGCATGGATGCTGTCCACCTTTTTGATTGACTCGAACGGGTTCCGCATCATCAGCCGCACGGGAAAGAATGGATATCGCTCGCTGCCGATGTCGACGAGCGAGGCGGGCGCGCCCTCGAGGACGACAGCGGCCGAGTCGACCTTGGACGCGAGGTTCACGGCGACCGCCGAGCCGAGCGACCAGCCGTACACCACGATGCGCGACGGGTCCACGCCGCGCGAAGATACCAGGTATCGGTATGCCGACCGCGCATCGGCCGTCAGCGAGCTCTCCGTCGGGACTCCGTCGAGCCCGGCATAGCCGCGGTATTCCGGCGCGATCACGTTCAGCCCGAGTTTCCGCAGTCCTGCGTACCGAGAAATGTTCACGCGCGACGCGATCGTCGCCGCGTTTCCATGGAGGAACAGCACCCACGTCGTCGTCGCGGAGTCCGCCTGCGGCATCAGCCAGGCGAACTGCTGCGTGCCGTCGTTGTGCGGGATCGCAATCTGCTGATAGCTGAACGGTGGGCGCGTCGGCGCAAGCGTCGATCCCGCCTCGAACACGAGGCGCGTTTCCTGCGTGGCGAGCCAGATCACCGCCGCGCCATAACCAAGGACCGCGAGCGTCAGCAGGACGAGCAGGACGCGGAGCGGCCGCGGCCGCCATCGTGGCGCCTTCCGCCGTTCAGGTCCGGTGTATTTGGGCTGCGAGAAGAACATGAATTCGTTTTGCGTTTTCGTTCCGGGTTATTCGTGAGGGTTCTTCGTTTTCGTTACTCGTTCAACACACGGATAACCAAACAACGAAGAACGCCAACGCAAAACCAAAAACGCAAAACCGAAAACGGACGTCATTCAGCCCCGCACGCGACGTGGCGTGGCTGGATCGAGCTGACGTCCATGACCGGCACATAGTCCGAAGGCGTTGGGCGCGGGACGCCATTGCCCGTGCCGGCCGTCGGCGGGCCGCCGCTGATGGTGATGCCCTTGCCGACTTTCATACCAGGTTCGGCGAGTGCCGACTTCTTCACCAGCCCGGTGGCCTCGATCACGTGTTTGTCGTTCGTCTTGATGTCGTCCATCACGTCGCCCTTGGCCGTGAGCCTGAATGACTTCGCGCGCACGATGGGGCCTTCGGTGGTGTCTTCCTGACGGACGTTGGACACGGCCAGCACCCGGCCCTTCAGGCAGCCGACGACGACGAGCCTGATCGAATCCTTCGGCACCTTCGGCCTTTCCTGCGGCGTTTCCTGGGCAATTCCCGCCAGAGCCAGCGCGATCACGAGCGCAGCGGTGGTCATAGTTCTCCTTGGGGCAGGCGTACGTACTGTAGCAGGTTCTCGAAAGGGCGCAAATTCTCCGTGGTCTCGGTCGCCTCCAGGAGACGATGCTCGACCCCTACGCCCTCCCTGTCCAGCGCAGGAAGTTGTCGCAGAACAGCCGCCGTACGTCGCGCGAGATCTCGGCCGGCATGATCGCGCGGCCGTTCTCGACCACGCCGGCGTACTGATCGGCCAGCGCGTTCGCGATATCGCGTTTCGAGTGCGGCCACTTGTAGAGCAGCTGATCGAGGATACGTGCGTCGGAGTGCTGCGGCACGAACGTCGGACCGAGCAGCTCCAGCCGTTCGCGCGTGATTTCGGACACGATGGACGGATTGTTCAGGAACCACCAGCAGCCGAACGGCATCAGATTCGCGAATTTGCGCGCGGCGACGCAGAGCTCGTGCTGGTTTTCACGCGAGAGCATCGTGACGAGGAACCTGTTATCGGGATGGTCCCGGCATAGGCGGTGCACCGACGTCAAATCCGCGTGGCCGACGGCGTCGCCGGCATCGCGCAGCGCGGGGTTCACCTGTCGTCGGACGCCAATCATCATGGCGAACGGCCGCTTGTGTTCCCGGCAGGCGGGCAGCACCACATCGGCGATCAAGCGGCTCCGCGGCGTCTCGTCGGGCCAGCGGAAACTGTCGGGCAGCGAGACGGCCAGATAATAGGGATCCATCCGGGTAATCCAGTGGTCCACGAACCTGCGAGCCGCTCCGATCGCGTCGTCGTCGAGCTGCGAGCCGGTCTCGTATCCGGCCGCGCTCAGCGCGCGCCGGGCCGATGGCCAGTCGTTGAGCAGCGGATCGATCCGGAGAGCTGCCTTGAATCGCTCGTCCGGGCGCTCGTTCCGCCAGAGCGCTGATTCGTTGGGATCGAACGGATCGTTGGTCATGACGACGGCGGCAACACGCGCCCGCTCGAACACCGTGTCGACATGCTGCTCTGGCGTGACGTCGCGAAAATACTCACGCGCTTCCCGTAGATCCGGTCGCGTCGGGTCGAGACCCAGCGCGGACATGACGGCCACCACGCCCCGTGTTGCTTCCGAAAGGGGCGTGCTGCGCACGAACAGCGTCTCCCAGATCAAGTCGGCCTGCGCCTGCTGCGTCATGCCGAAGAACTCGGACGGCCTCACGTCTCCGCCGCGCATCACCTCGGCGATCAGGTAGTGATACGTGAGCAGCTCGTCGATCCCCCAATGGTTCAGGCCGCCAAATTCCGGCGGAAAGAGGTGGGTATGCATGTCGAAGACGGCCGTGTCGGCGACCACGCGCTTCACACAGGCCCGTACGTCCTCGGCAAGCCGAAGCGGTTGATTCGGAATCGCCTCAGTGGCGGACAAAAGGCTCTCGTTCATCATGCGGATTTGCCCAGCGATCGTTGGGGACGAGCGGCGCCCAACCGGGGCGCGCGGGATCCTGATCGTATGCGTAGTTTCCGAGCTCGCGGTAGAGCTCGGCATATTGTGCGAGCTTGTCGCGATCGAGCGTCACGCCGAGTCCCGGAGACTCGGGGACGCGGATCGCGCCGTCAACGTACTGCAGCTTTCCACCCTCGATGATGTCGTCGGCGATGTGATGATAGTGAGCGTCGGCGGCGAACGACAGATTCGGAACGACCGCGCCGAGGTGCAGCATTGTGGCGAGCTGAATCCCCAGCTCACCGGACGAGTGCACGGCGACGCCCAGCTGAAACGTCTCGCAGACGCCCGCCGCCTTGATGCACGGGCGGATGCCGCCCCAGAACGTCGTGTCGAGCAGGATGACGTCTACCGCGCGGTTCAACACGTTGGCCGCGAGCTGTTCGAAGTTGACGACCACCGTATTGGTGGCGAGCGGCACGCGGAGGCGCTCGCGTGCGTGCCGCATGCCGGTCAGCCCGAAGACTGGATCCTCCAGGTAGTCGTTGTTCAAATCTTCGATCGCGCGGCCGAACCGGATCGCCTGCTCGGTCGTCCACACCGCGTTGGGATCGAAACGGAAGCTGTCGCCTGGAAACGCGGTCGCGACCGCGCGATAGCAGGTGAGGTCGTAGTCGGGCGGGAAGATGCCGCCCTTCAGCTTGTGGGAGCGGAAGCCGTAGCGAGCTTTCAGCTCGCGGGCCTGACTCACGAGCTGATCGACGGTCCGCACCGTCCCGCGGCCGTCGCGGTTCGCGTAGCGGAAGAACAGGTACGACGCAAACGCGACGCGGTCGCGGACGCGCCCGCCGAGGATATCGCACACGGGAACGCCCCACGCCTGTCCCAGGAGATCCAGGCAGGCGAACTCGAGCGCGGCGACGACCTGCGTGCGGTTGTTGTACAGCGACGCTGTCGGGTTCGCGAGCAGGAACCGCATTTCCTCCATCCGCGCGGGATCGCGGCCGACGAGCGCATCCTTCAACGCGAGTACCGTCGCAATCGCCGATTCGCCTCCCCCTCCCATCTCGCCGAGCCCGATCCGCCCGTCGTCGGTCTCGACCTCCACGATGGTGCGGACGAAGCGGCCCCAATGACACCCGTTCGCGTGGCGCAGCGGTGCCTCGAGCGGCACAGTAACCGTCGTGGCGCGCACGTCGGCGATCTTCATCCCGCCCGAATCATATAAGATCTACTCATCCCGCTTGTCCCAGGAGTTTTCATGAATTTCGCGAAGTTCCGTCGCGCGCTGGCGCTCGCGTCGCTGGCCGCCTTGTGTTCCTCAACCGCGTCCGCGCAGATCGATGCGCGGATGTTCAGGTATCCGGCAGTCTCGAAGGATCAGATCGCATTTGTTTATGCGGGAGACATCTGGCTCGTCCCGAAGAAGGGAGGAACGGCGGTTCGCCTCACGTCTTCTCCGGGCGAAGAGTCCTTTCCGCGGTTCTCGCCCGACGGCACGAAGGTCGCCTACAGCGCCTCGTACGATGGCAACGTCGATGTGTACGTCGTTCCGGCCACGGGCGGCGAGCCCGTGCGACTGACCTATCACCCGATGAGCGATCGCGTTGTCGGCTGGACGCCCGACGGCCAGCGCGTGCTGTTCGTGTCGGCTCGCGAGAGCGGACGTCAGCGGTACAACCAGTTCTACACGGTCGGTCTCGATGGCGGGCTCCCCGAGAAGCTCCCGGTGCCGTACGGCGAGTTCGGGACCTATTCGCCCGACGGGACACAGTTCGTCTACATGCCGATGTCGCAGGACTTCCGCAACTGGAAGCGGTATCGCGGCGGATGGGCGCCCGATCTGATGCTGTTCGATCTCAAATCGTTCGCGACGAAGAACATCACGTCGAACCCGGCGAACGACGCGCAGCCGATGTGGCACGACAAGACGATCTATTTCGTGTCGGACCGTGACACGAACGAGCGGAACAACATCTGGGCCTACGACGTGGCCCGCAACGCCGCACGGCAGGTGACGCAGCTGAACGATTTCGACATCACCTTCCCGTCGATGGGTCCCGATGCGATCGTATTTCAGGCAGGCGGCCGGCTGTATCTGCTCGATCTCGTGACCGAGAAGTCCGCGGAGGTCCCCGTTCGCGTGGTCACCGACGAGACGACGTTGCGTCCGAGAGCCGCGAAGGCCGAATCGCTCATCCAGTCCGCATCGGTCTCGCCGACCGGGAAGCGTGCCGTCTTCGAAGCGCGCGGCGACGTGTTCACGGTGCCCGCCGAATTCGGCGCCGTCGTGAATGTGACGCGATCGTCTGGCGTGGCCGAGCGGTATCCACGATGGTCGCCCGACGGAAAAACGGTGGCGTTTTGGAGCGATCGCACGGGCGAGTACGAGCTCACGATTCGTCCCGCCGACGGATCGGGAATAGAGCGGACGTTGACCACGCTTGGTCCCGGCTTTCGATACGCGCCGCAGTGGTCACCCGACAGCAAGAAGATGGCCTTCATCGATCAGGCGATGCGGATTCGAATCTACGATCTCGATACCAACAAGGTGTCGGAGGTCATCGACCAGAGCCCCGAGTGGCTGTCGCACCCGGCGCTCGAAACCTTCCGAATGCAATGGTCACCCGACTCGCGCTGGCTCGCGTACGCGCGTCCCACCGCGAACGCAAACACGGCGGTGTTCCTCTACGACTTGAAGGCGGCGAGGTTACACCAGGCGACGACCGGTTACCTCAGCGACGGCCAGCCGACGTTCGATCCCGAAGGCAAGTACCTGTTCTACGCATCGGATCGCGAATTCGAACCGGTGTACAGCAGCTTCGACAATTCATGGGCCTATCCGAATCCGACGCGGCTCGTCGCCGTGCCGTTGCGGCGCGACATAAAGTCGCCGCTCGCCGCCCGCAACGACGACGAGAACCCAGCGCTCGACACGTCGAAGAAGGACGAGGACAAGAAACCCGAGGACAAGAAGGCCGACGAAGCGAAAGCCGACGACAAGAAGGCCGACGATAAGAAGGCGGAGGAAAAGAAGGCGGAGGTCAAGAAGCCAGAGAACGTCGACATCGACCTGGATGGGTTCGAGGCGCGCGGCGTCGTGCTGCCGCCCAAGGCGGGCAACTATGCGGACCTGCAGGTCGTCAAGGGGAAGGTGCTCTACAGACGCGCCCCGCGCACCGGCTCCGGTGAAGAGAAGAGTGCGATCGTCTACTTCGATCTCGGGGAGCGCGAGGAGAAAACCGTCCTGGACGACGCCGACGCGTTCGAGGTGACCGTGGACGGCAAGAAGATGCTGGTCACCAGCAAGAAGAAGTTCGCCATCATCGAAGTCAAGGAAAAGCAGAAGTTCGACAAGCCGATGGTCACCGCGGAGATGGAATCGCCGGTCGATCCTCGTGCCGAGTGGCGGCAGATGTTCGCCGATGTGTTCCGGTTCGAACGCGATTTCTTCTACGACCCGGGGATGCACGGAGTGAACTGGCCCGGACTGTGCCAACGCTACGGGAAGCTGCTGGACGACGCGGTCACACGCTGGGACGTCGACTTCGTCATCGGCGAGTTCATCGGCGAGTTGAACGCCTCCCACACCTACCACGGCGGCGGCGACATGGAGCAGGCGCCCCAGCGCAATGTCGGCTTGCTCGGCGTCGACTGGGCGCTCGCGAACGGCGCATATCGAGTCAAGCGGATCATCCATGGCGGTGCGTGGGATGCGGCGGTGCGTTCACCGCTCGAAGACCCCGGCGTCAACGTGAAGGAAGGCGAGTACGTGCTCGCCGTCAATGGCGTGCCCATCGACACGAAGCGTGATCCGTGGGCCGCGTTCCAGGGCCTCGGCGACAAGACGGTCGTGTTGACGGTCAGCGGCTCGCCCACGAGCGCCGGGGCCCGCCAGGTCGTCGTCAAGTGCCTGCCGAGCGAAACGGAGCTCCGCTTCCGCGCCTGGATCGAGGAACGCCGCCAGATCGTGGACAAGGCGACCAACGGAAAGATTGGATACATCTACGTACAGAGCACCGGCGTCGACGCGCAGAACGAGCTGATGCGGCAATTCATGGCGCAATGGAAGAAGGACGGGCTCATCATCGACGAGCGCTGGAACAGCGGCGGCCAGATTCCCGATCGATTCATCGAGCTCTTGAACCGTCCGATCCTGGCCTACTGGGCCGTACGCGAGGGGGTCAGTCAGCAGTGGCCGCCGGTCGCCCATCGTGGGCCGCAGGTCATGTTGATCAATGGCTGGAGCGGCTCGGGCGGTGATGCATTCCCCACTTACTTCCGCGAGGCGGGTCTCGGACCCCTGATCGGGACGCGGACGTGGGGCGGTCTCATCGGGATCAGCGGTGCACCGACGCTCGCCGATGGTGGAAGTGTCACCGTGCCGACGTTCAGGATGTACGACCCGAAGGGCCAGTGGTTCGCTGAGGGCCACGGTGTCGATCCGGACATCGCCGTCGACGACGATCCCGCCGAGCTCGCTGGAGGAAAAGATGCCCAGCTCGCGCGCGCGATCAAGGAAGTCATGGACCTTGCGGCAAAGGCACCGAAAGCGCCGCCGCGTCCTCCGTACGAAAGGCGCGTGCCGCCCATCTCGGGAACCCGGTAGGACGGGCTACCGCTTCCACGATTTCAGTTTTTCGATCAGCTTCGCGAGCGCAGGATTCTCGACGGGATCGGAGACGGCGACTGTGTGTCGCCGTCCTCCGTCTTCAATCGTGATCTCGTAGGTCCGATAGTCGGCGGCACCGCGCGTGGGGGGAACCCGGCCAGGCAGCGAAAAGAACGCGGCCGCATCGACCAGCGCCTTCAACGCGGTCCCGTCGGCCTCTGGCAGTGCGTCGATGTCGATGGTCTTCGGAGCGGCGAGACCGGGAAAGAACCCGACCCCGCCGCTCATCTGAAACTGCACCCGCATTCTGGCCGTCCAGTTCACGCGGCCGCTGTGACGTGAGGCGTCCCCGCCGGCGCGCCCGCGGTGACCTGAATGCCCACCTTCGCCCAGGCGGCTATCACGATCTGCGCCGGATCGCTTCCCGTTCCGTACAGGCGCGCCGCGGTCGACGCGGTCAGCTTCGCGAACCGCTTGAAACCCGTGTTCGGCTTCAGCGCCGAGTCGCGCAGCGTCTCGTACCAGATGCGTCCCGCGTGTTCCCAGGCGTATCCGCCCATCGCCATCGCCGCCTCGAAGAACGCCTTGTTCGGAATGCCGGAGTTGATGTGGACGCCACCGTTGTCGTTGAACGTGTCCACGTAGTTCGACATGTGCGCAGGCTGCGGATCCTTGCCGAGGACCGGATCGTCGTACGCCGTGCCGGGTGCCTTCATCGATCGCAGCGCCACGCCCTGAACGGCAGGCGCCAGCAGTCCTTCGCCGATGAGCCAATCGGCCTGCGCGACCGTGTGATTGCGTGCCCGTTGCTTGATGAGGGATCCGAACACGTCCGAGATCGATTCGTTCAGCGCGCCGGCCTGGAACATGTAGACGAGGCCTGCTTCGTCCTCGGTGACGCCGTGCGTCAGTTCGTGGCCGATGACGTCGAGCGCGATCGTGAACCGGTTGAACAGCTCGCCATCGCCGTCGCCGAACACCATCTGCCGTCCGTTCCAGAACGCGTTGTCGTAGTTGTTGCCGTAATGCACCGTCGCATCGAGCGGAAGCCCCTCATCGTCGATCGAATTGCGATTGAAGAGATCGGCGTAGAAGTCGTACGTATCACCGAGCCCGTCGAACGCTTCGCGGATCGTGACGTCAGCATTCGCGGCCGGGGGATTGGCGTCCGACGCGGCCTCGACGCCTGGCAGCGTCTGCTGGTTCTGCGCCGTGTAGATCGTCCGCTGTTTGGTTGCCGCATGCGTACTCAAAGGGGCGGCCGACGGCGGCTGCGGTTGAAACGGCGACGCGCGGAGTGCGCGGAACGTGGTGTCGAGCGCCAGCGTGCGGCTTGCGTGGGCTCGCTGGTCCGCACTGCCTCTCTCCAGAATGGACCGAAGGATGTGCGGTGGCAGGATGCAGAAGATCGAGTGACGGACGTGCGAACGTGAACACATGACCCGCCTCCCTTGACAAAGAACCTGCAGCGCCAGCGCGAAGGTGACGACTCAGGAGACGTTCGGGCGAGCGGATTGTTCACTGCCCGCGAGCGGGTAATCCGTACTCGTGGTCCTATTCTTCGTCCGGCGGGTCAGACGATGGGTGGGGAAGTGCGGTACCGCTCCACGGAGCGATGACGCCGGCCTTCACGTAGGTGAACAACTTGTCGCGCGTGTCCACGATGTCGAGATTGCGCATCGTGAGCTGCCCGATGCGGTCCTGCGGTGAAAACATCGACTCGCCTTTCTCCATCGTGAGCCGCTCGGGCTTGTACGTGAGATTCGGCGACATCGTGTTCAGGATCGAGTAGTCGTTACCCCGCCGAAGCTCGAGCGTGACCTCTCCCGTCACCGGGCGTGCGACCCATCGCTGCGCGCATTCGCGCAGCATCATGGCCTGCGGGTCGAACCAGCGTCCCTGATAGAGGAGCCGTCCGAGCCGGCGGCCGTTCTCGCGGTATTGCTCGATCGTGTCCTCGTTGTGAATGCCGGTGACGAGCCGCTCGTACGCGACGAACAGCAGCGCCATTCCCGGTGCTTCGTAGATGCCGCGGCTCTTCGCCTCGATGATGCGGTTCTCGATTTGATCGCTCATGCCGAGCCCGTGACGGCCGCCGATGCTGTTCGCCTCGAGCATCAGCTGGACGGGATCCTTGTAGGTCACCCCGTTGAGCGCCACCGGGTGCCCCTCGTCGTACTCGATCGTGACCTCCTCGCGCTTGACCGGGACGTCCTCTCGCCAGGAAGCGACGCCCATGATCGGCTCGACGATCTTGATTCCGGTATCGAGGCGCTCGAGATCCTTCGCCTCGTGCGTCGCGCCGAGGATGTTCGAGTCGGTCGAGTAGGCTTTCTCCGCCTTCATCTTGTACTCGAACCCGGCCTGCCGCATGTACTCGGACATCTCGGCGCGCCCTCCGAGCTCGTCGATGAAGGCCTGGTCCAACCACGGTTTGTAGATGCGGAGCCCCGGGTTCGCGAGCAGACCGTAGCGATAGAACCGTTCGATGTCGTTCCCCTTGAACGTGCTGCCGTCCCCCCAGATGTTGACGTTGTCCTCCTTCATCGCGCCGACGAGCATCGTTCCCGTGACGGCGCGTCCAATCGGCGTGGTGTTGAAGTACGGGACGCCGGCCGTGGAGATGTGAAACGCGCCGCATTGCAGCACCGCGATGCCTTCGTTGACGAGCTGAGCGCGGCAGTCTACGAGCCTCGCCTTCTCCGCGCCGTATTCGAGCGCCTTCCGCGGGATGTCGTCGTAGTCGGATTCGTCGGGCTGGCCGAGATTTGCGGTGTAGGCGTAAGGAATCGCGCCCCGCGCGCGCATCCAGTGCAGCGCGGCGCTCGTATCGAGGCCACCGGAAAACGCGATCCCTACCTTTTCGCCGATGGGCAAGCTCTGAAGAATGTTGGCCATTGGTAAGTTGGACCCTCCATGATAAACCGGGATGCGACAAGATCCGGGATGCGGGATCCGGGATGCAGGATCCGGTTCTTGGCGATCTTCGTGTCCGTCGTGTGAGTTGCCGTGACAGCGAACGTCGTCTGAAGAGGTTGAGATGCCTACATCGACCACGACGCTTTCGGAGCTCGATGCCGCGGCTCGCGTCGTCTACACCGCGATGGCGCCGACGTCGCAGCAGCGCTGGCCGCTGCTCGACGCGCGCTGCGGGACGACAGTGTGGGTCAAGCACGAGAATCAGACGCCGGTGGGCGCCTTCAAGGTGCGCGGAGGCCTCGTGTACTTCGAGCACCTGAAACGCACTCGACCGGACGTCGCAGGAGTGATCGCCGCGACCCGCGGCAATCACGGACAGTCGGTCGCGTTTGCCGCCGCGCGATACGGCATTTCCGCGACTGTGGTCGTTCCGACCGGCAACAGCGTCACCAAGAACGCGGCGATGCGCGCGTTGGGCGCCGAGCTGATCGAGTCAGGGCACGACTTTCAGGCATCGTTGGAGGCGGCGACAGAGATCGCGCGCGAGCGCGGCTGGCACATGGTACCGTCCTTTCACGAGCTCCTCGTTCGCGGCGTCGCGTCCTATTCGCTGGAGTTGCTGCGCGCGGTTCCGGACCTGGACGTGCTCTACGTTCCCATCGGACTCGGATCCGGCATCTGCGGCGCGATCGCGGCGCGCGATGCGCTCGGCGGGAACACACAAATCGTGGGTGTCGTCTCATCGGCCGCTCCGGCCGTCGCGCGCTCGCTCGAGCTTGGCCGCATCGTGTCGCACGAAGCCACGACGCGAATTGCCGATGGCATCGCGTGCCGAACCCCGGACGCAGACGCGCTCGCTATGATGCGCCGCGGAATCGATCGAATCGTCGAGGTCAGCGACGACGAGGTCGAGCACGCGCTCGGCGCTCTGTTCGCCGACACGCACAACGTTGCGGAAGGCGCGGGTGCAGCGGCCCTCGCGGCGGTTCTGCAGGATCGGGGTCGGCTGTCAGGCCGGAGAGTGGCGATCGTGCTCACGGGCGCGAACATCGATCCGGTGCCGTTCGCGCGGGCAATCACCGTCTGATCACCTGTCGTTCCTATCTACCGGCCGGTCTTGTTTGCAGGCACCGCGATGTAGCCATTGCGCGCGCGCGCCCGGTATCCCTCGCGGTTCACCTTCACCCGGATGCTGTGGTACTTGCCGTCGCCCGGATGCGGCGACGAGTAGCCCAGCACGTATTGGGTATTGAGCTCGTCGGCGATCCGCGAGGTGGCAGCCGCGAGATCGGTTGTGTTGTGGATGACTTCCGTCGTCCCCCCGGTCACGTTCGTGATCTCGCTCAGCGCTTCCGCGTTGACGACCGTGTTGATCGTCTGACGGTCGGGCGAGTCGATGGCGACCGCGTATACGAACGAATCGCTGCGCAAAAGAGAAGATTTCAGCGTGCGCAGCGAGGTGTCGCTGGCTGTGTCGGCGCCGTCCGAGATGATCACGATCGCGGCGCGATCGCGGGGACGGCTGTCCATGAACGACAGCGCATGCACGACCGCGTCGTACACCGCCGTGCCGCCGGACGGCCGAACGGTGTCGAGCGCGGACCTCACCGCCTCGGTTTCGACCGGCGGGGTCCACGGAATCAGCAGATGCGATTGATGATTGAAGGTCATGACGAACAGCGCATCGTCAGCCGAGAGAAGCTCGAGGAGGAAACGCTCGACCGCCAGGCGCGCGTCCTTGATACGCTGGCCGAACATGCTGTCGCTGATGTCGAGCAGCAGCCCGAGCCCGACGGGGACCCGCTCGTGTGCGTACTGGGTGATCGTCTGCGGATCGCCGTCTTCGAACACCGAGAAGGCGTCCACCGGCAGATCCTGAACGAGCCGCCCGTCGCTATCGCGCACCGTGACGGTGACGGCGGTAAGCTCGATGCTGGACCGCAGCTTTCCAGGCGCCCGCTGGAGCGGCACACCGGATCCAGCGTTCTGCGCTCCGGCGCTCAACACGACACCTGTCGCAAGTACCGCTGCGAGAGCACCCGCCAAACGGACTTGACCGGCGCCGGACGTGTGTGACATAAGAACAGCAATGGTTGCAATGACGCCGCGCGTTTGTTGTTGTCCGGAGCCAGCTCCGGACCGACGGCTGCGTCTGCCAGTGTAATCGCTGTATTTCTACACGCGCAAAACAGTTCGAAAGGCCCGGAAGTCTTGAGCTTCCGGGCCTTTTGTTGTTTCCGGGCCGCCGCACGCACGATTGGTGGGAAAGGACGGCTGATTGAGGTACCTCGTGGTCCTGGCGTTCGTCGCGACGCCCGCGATCGGGCTCGCGCAGACGTCGGGCGCGCCAGTTACCGCGGGCTGGCAGGACGGCTTCGTCGTGCAATCCGCCACGGGCGACTACCGGCTCGTTCTCGGCGCGACCGTGCAGGTGGACGGGCGTTTCTCATTCGACGAGCCGACCCCCATCACGAATACGTTCGCGATCCGAAAGGCGCGTCCGACGATTTCGGGACGCGTCGCAAAGTTCTTCGAGTTCAAGCTCATGCCTGATTTCGGCAACGGCACCGCGACGCTGCTCGACGCGTACATCGACACGAGGTTCACGCCGCGATTCCGCATTCGCAGCGGCAAGGACAAGACGCCGGTCGGGTACGAGCTGCTGCAGGGGGATCCATACCTCCTCTTTGCGGAACGCCCATTGGCGTCCAGCCTCGTGCCGAACCGTGATGTCGGATTCCAGGCGATCGGCGATCTCACGCACGCTGTGACGTTTGCCGGCGGCATCTTCAACGGCGTACCCGACGCGAGCCTCTCGACGGTCGACGTGGATACGAACAACTCGAAGGATGTTGCCGGTCGGGTGACGTGGACACTTCCTGGGGGTTTCGGGTTCCATGTCGGCGGGTCAGCCGGTTCGCAGAACGGCGCGCTGCCGTTGTTCAGGACGTCGGTCGGACAACCGTATTTTGCGTATGCACCAAGCGTTGCCGCCGCCGGAGATCGTCGGCGTGTGACCCCCGCGGTCTTCTACTACCACAAGGCGTTCGGTGGATTCGCTGAGTACATGCGCAGCTCGCAGGATGTCTCAAACGCCTCCGTTGTCGATCGCGTCACCAACGAGGCTTGGGAGGTGACTGGCTCGTACGTCTTGACCGGAGAGCCGGCGTCCGATCGCGGCATTCGGCCGAAACGTCCGTTCGACCCACAAGGCGGAGGCTGGGGCGCGTTGCAGCTCGTCGCTCGGTATTCCGAACTGCACGTCGATCCGATCGCATTCTCGCGCGGGCTCGCCGCCGCGACCGCGAGCGCCGACGCCGCCTCGTGGGCCATCGGTGCCAACTGGTATCTCGCCACACCAATCAAGTACTCGGTCATGTACGAACGAACGACGTTCGATGGCGGCAACATGGACCGTCCAACCGAGAACGTCGCGATCTTTCGAGTTCAGCTGGCCTTCTGAGGGTTCTCTTTCATGACCACCACTCTTCGATGGATCGCGATAGGGCTCGTCGTGATCACGAGCCCGACGACGGCACGCGCGCAGACGCTACTCAATGCCTCGTACGACCCCACGCGTGAGCTCTATCAGGAGTTCAATGCTGCGTTTGCCCGTTACTGGAAAGCGAAGACGGGCCAGGCGGTCAGCGTCAAGCAGTCGCACGGCGGCTCGGGCGCGCAGGCGCGGGCGGTCATCGAAGGCCTCGACGCCGACGTCGTGACGCTCGCGCTCGCGTACGACATCGACGCGATCGCGCAGTCGGGAATGATCAAGACCGGCTGGCAGCAACGGTTGCCGAATAACAGTTCGCCCTATACGTCGACCGTCGTGTTCGTCGTGCGGAAGGGGAATCCGAAAGGAATCAAGAACTGGGCAGACCTGGCGAAGCCAGCAATCCAGATCATCACCGCGAATCCCAAGACGTCGGGCGGCGCACGGTGGAATTATCTCGCGGCGTGGGGTGCTGCGCTGCGACAACAGGGCGGATCGGAGCAGAAGGCGCGGCAGTTCGTGACGGAGCTCTACAGGAAGGTGCCGGTTCTCGATTCCGGCGCGCGCGGCTCGACGATTACATTCGTTCAACGCGGCATAGGCGACGTGCTTCTCGCATGGGAGAACGAAGCGTATCTGGCGCTGCAGGAATCTCCCGGGCAGCTCGAAGTCGTGACACCGCCGACGAGCATTCTGGCGGAGCCGCCGGTGACCGTCGTCGACAAGGTTGTCGATCGCAAGGGGACTCGCGCCATCGCGGAAGCGTACCTTCAGTACCTCTATTCGCCCGAAGGACAGGAGATTGCGGCCAAGCGGCACTATCGTCCGCGCGATCCGAAGATCGCCGCAAAATACGCCGACACGTTCACCACGGTGAGCCTGTTCACGATCGACGAAGTGTTCGGCGGCTGGCAGAAAGCCCAGAAGACCCATTTCGCCGACGGAGGGGTCTTCGATCAGCTCTATCGGCCGGGCACGCGATGACCTTCCGCGCGAGCCGCCGTGTCCTTCCCGGGTTCGGCATCACAACGGGTGTCACCGTCGCGTACCTGAGCCTGATGGTGCTGATTCCGCTCGCGACGCTTCCGGTGAAGGCGTTCTCGATGTCGTGGGACGGGTTCCGGCAGACCATCTCGGATCCCCGCGTCGTCGCGTCGTACAAGTTGAGCCTGGGCGCATCGTTCGCCGCCGCCGCCATCAATGCGGTGTTCGGATCGCTCGTCGCGTGGACGCTTGCGCGGTACAGCTTTCCGGGACGTCGGATCGTCGACGCGTTGATCGATCTGCCGTTCGCGCTGCCAACCGCGGTCGCGGGGATCGTCTTGACGACGCTGTATGCGCCGCGGGGCTGGCTGGGCGCGCCGCTCGCGCGGCGGGGCATCGACGTCGCCTTTACGCGCACGGGAATCACCGTCGCGCTCGTCTTCATCGGGCTGCCGTTCGTCGTCCGCACGCTGCAGCCCGTCATCGAGGACCTGGACCCCGACATCGAGGAAGCGGCGACGAGTCTCGGGGCGGCGCGTCCCGCCGTGCTCTGGCGCGTCGTGCTGCCGAACGTGATTCCCGCGTGGCTGACCGGCTTTGCGCTGGCCTTCGCCCGTGCGATCGGCGAGTACGGCTCGGTGGTTTTCATCTCGGGAAATATGCCGATGCGAACCGAGATCGCGCCGCTGCTGATCATGACGAAGCTCGAGCAGTACGATTACGCCGGCGCGACCGCTATTGCCCTCGTGATGCTCGTGCTCTCGTTCACGCTGCTGCTCGCCATCAATGGGCTGCAGGCGTGGACCCGACGGAAGGTGGCGATTTGAGCGCTGCAGGGCCGACGCTTCATCTCACCGAGCCGCCGGTCGTGCGATGGACGATTACCGCGATTGCCATGGCGTTTGTCGCGATGTTCCTCGTCGTGCCTCTGACCGCCGTCTTCGCCGAAGCATTCGCGCACGGCTGGCGGGCGTACCACGCAGCGATAACCGAGCCAGACGCGCTCGCGGCGCTTCGGCTCACGCTGCTCGCCGCCGCGATTGCGGTTCCGATGAACGTCGCGTTCGGGATCGCGGCGGGCTGGGCAATCGGCAAGTTCCGGTTTCCGGGACGACAGGTCCTCATGACGCTGATCGATCTCCCGTTTGCGGTATCGCCCGTGATCTCGGGTCTGGTGTTCGTGCTGCTCTTCGGACGCCGCGGCTGGATCGGCGGATGGATGATGGACCACGGCCTTCAGGTCGTCTTTGCCGTGCCGGGGATCGTGCTCGCGACAGTGTTCGTATCATTCCCGTTCGTGGCCCGCGAGATCATTCCCGTCATGGAGGCGATCGGTACAGAGGAAGAAGAGGCCGCTCGCGTGCTCGGCGCCGGCGGTCTCCAGATGTTCTGGCGGGTGACGCTGCCGAACATCAAGTGGGGACTGCTCTACGGCGTCATCCTCGCGAATGCGCGTGCCATGGGGGAATTCGGAGCGGTGTCGGTCGTGTCGGGCCACATCCGCGGCGTCACGAACACGCTGCCGCTGCACGTCGAAATTCTGTACAACGAGTACAACACGCAGGCTGCTTTCGCCGTTGCGTCGCTCCTGGGCTGTCTCGCGATCGTGACGCTCGTTCTCAAAGCATTTCTCGAGCGCCGCGTGCATGTCCCGCGGGCTGTGGGGGCAAACGAAGAACCAGTATGGGAATCGAAGTCCGCGGCCTGACGAAGCGTTTCGGCTCGTTCGTGGCGGTCAACGACGTGAACCTGCGGGTCGGGTCGGGGGAGCTGGTCGCGCTGCTCGGCCCATCGGGCTGTGGCAAGACAACGCTGTTGCGGATCATTGCGGGTCTCGAGGAGGCCGATTCCGGCACGGTGCTGCTCGAGGGGGAAGATGCGACCGATCGCAACGCGCGCGATCGGCGCGTCGGGTTCGTGTTCCAGCACTACGCGCTCTTCCGCCACATGACCGTGTTCGAAAACGTCGCGTTCGGTTTGCGTGTGCGCCCGCGCGCGTTCCGTCCTGCTGAATCGGAGATTCGGCGGCGCGTACACGGGCTGCTCGAGCTCGTGCAGCTCGATTTTCTCGCCGACCGTCGTCCGTCGGAGCTGTCAGGCGGCCAGCGCCAGCGGATCGCGCTGGCACGCGCGCTCGCGGTCGAACCGAAGGTGCTGCTCCTCGACGAGCCGTTCGGCGCGCTCGACGCGCGTGTCCGTCAGGAGCTGCGGCGGTGGCTGCGTCGCCTGCACGACGACATTCACCTGACGAGCGTATTCGTGACGCACGATCAGGAGGAGGCGCTCGAGGTCTCGGACCGAGTCGCCATCATGAATCACGGCGCAATCGAGCAGGAGGGGACGCCCGAGCAGGTGCTCGAGGAGCCGGCCACGCCATTCGTGATCAGCTTTCTGGGCACCGTCAACATTTTCCATGGACGCGTCGAAGGCGGGAGAGGCATCTTCGGACCGCTCGCGGTGGAATACCCGGTCCACTCCGACGTCGAGCCGCGCAGCGCGTCCGCGTACATGCGCCCGCACGAGTTCGAGGTCTCGCGCGCCGACACCGGCGCGGGTCTCTGGGCCATGCTGGAGGTAGTGACTCGGCTCGGGGGCACCGTGCGCCTCGAGCTCGCCGGCGCCCACGGCGGCCGAATCCACGCCGAGGTACCGCGAGAGCAGTTCGAGAAGCTGGGCGTTCACCCGGGAGATCGTGTGTACGTCACACCACGCAAGATGCGCGTGTTTGTCGAGTGACTTCTCCGATGCCGCGTGTGCGCGCCGCGGTTTCACGAAAAATTCTCAGACTGGGGCGCGATGCTGTGGTCTAGTTGAGTGGTGGCCGACTTGCCCGAGTCCACGACGCTCGTCGTCATCCGCCGCGTGCTCCTGGCGATCCTCGTCATCGGAATCGTGGGGACGACGACCGAGCTGCTGCTGCTCAAGCACACCGAGGAGGCCACGCAGCTGATTCCGATCGTGCTGCTCGGCCTCGGAGTGATCGCGCTCGTGTGGCATGTCGCGCGCCCGAGCGCGGCCAGCATCATGACCTTGCGTCTGCTGATGGTGTTGTTCGTTGCCGCTGGGCTCGTGGGAATGGTTCTGCACTACGAGGCGAACGTCGAGTTTCAGCGCGAAATGGACCGTTCGCTCGCGGGAATGCCGCTCTTCTGGAAAGCGGTGGCGGCGAAAGCCCCACCGGCGCTCGCTCCGGGCTCGATGTCGCAATTGGGTCTGATCGGATTGGCGTACTCATATCGGTATCCGGTTGGCATGGCGGCCCATGAAGGGCCGCCCCACAGGTGAGCCCCGGCTAATGCAGGCCGGCCCTTCACGGGCCGGCACGAGACCAAAGTGTTGGCCGGCCCTTCACGGACCGGCCACGACAGCAAGGAGAACACGATGCCCGTTCGAAGACACTGGCTGATCGCTGCGGCGTTGGCCGTCCTGCTCATGGCGCCATCGGCCCACGCTCAGGTCGGGAAATCACAGGGAGTCGTCGACGCCAACACGGCGCCCGAGGCCGACCTGGCGAAGATGCCGCACATGACGCCCGCCATCGCGAAGGCGCTCGTCGGCACGCGGCCCTTCAAGAGCATCACCGACCTGAACACGTTCCTGATCGGGCAAGGACTGAAGCAGGACGAGGCGATGGACTTCTATCAGAAGGCGTTCATCCACATCAACCTGAACACCGCGACGCGTGACGAGATCCTGCTCGTCCCCGGCGCGGGCCCGCGCATGGTGCGCGAGTTCGCCGAGTACCGCCCGTGGAAATCGTGGGCGCAATTCGACAAGGAGATTGGCAAGTACGTCGGCGCGGACGCGACTGCGAAGCTCGCCCAGTACTGCTTCATCCCCATCCACCTCAACACTGCCACCGACGAAGACTTCCTGACGATTCCCGGCGTGGGCCCGCGCATGGTCCGCGAGTTCAAGGAATATCGCCCGTGGAAGTCGTGGGAGCAGTTCGACAAGGAGATCGGGAAGTACGTCGACGCGAAGGAAGTGGGACGGCTGAAACGGTACGTGACGATCGAGTAGAGTCCGGATCCCGGATCCCGGATCCCGTATCCCGGCGCTACTCAGCCTGTATTGCGCATGCCGGCCGCGATCCCGTTGACGGTCACCTGAAATGCGTTCGTGATTTGCGGATCGTCGTGCCCTTCCTCGCGAAGGCGGCGCAGCAGCTCGATCTGCACGAGATTGATGGGATACACGTAAGGGTTGCGAACCTCGATCGACCGCCGGAGCACCACGTTCTCGGTCAGCAGCCGCTCTTTGCCCATCACGGT
>JBKPTT010000294.1:0-5030 GCA_046735635.1 Acidobacteriota bacterium
CTTCTTATGCCGGACTGGTCGACCAGGTCACGCCAGCAGTCGTGACGATTCGAATGGAACGCCGGGTTCGGAACGTCAGCCAGGACATGCCTGAGGAGTATCGCCGGTTCTTTGGCGACGAGTTCGGCTTCGGCCGGCGCGGCACGCAGCAGCCGGAACGTCGGGAGGACGGACTCGGTTCGGGCGTGGTCGTGCGTCCGGACGGGTACATCCTGACCAACAATCACGTGGTCGACCACGCCGACCAGCTCAGCGTGGAGCTGAATGATGGCCGCAGCTTCAAGGCGAAGCTTGTCGGCACCGACGCTGCCACAGATCTGGCCGTCGTGAAGATCGAGGGGACGAAGCTCCCGACGCTGCCGCTTGGCGATTCAAATGCGGTTCGAGTCGGGGACGTCGTGCTCGCCATCGGCAACCCGCTCGGCGTGGGTCAGACGGTCACCATGGGCATCGTGAGCGCCAAAGGGCGGGCCACCGAGCGCGGCGACAACAGCTACGAGGACTTCATCCAGACCGACGCACCGATCAATCAGGGGAACTCTGGTGGTGCCCTCGTCAACACTCGCGGCGAACTGATCGGCATCAACTCACAGATCCTGACGCCCTCGGGCGGCAACATCGGGATCGGATTCGCGATTCCCGCGAACATGGCCAAGAGCGTCATGACTCAGCTGATCGATCACGGTCAGGTGCACCGCGGAATGATCGGCGTGACGATTCAGCCGGTCACGAGCGATATCGCCAGCAGCCTTGGCCTCTCGCAAGTGCGTGGCGCGCTGGTCAACTCGGTGCAGTCCGGCAGCCCGGCTGACAAAGCCGGCATCCGCCGCGGCGACGTGATCACGTCCGTCAACGGTGCTGCGGTCAAGGACAGCAACGACCTTCGCAACAATGTCGGGCAAATGGCGCCTGGCAGCACTGCCAAGCTGACCGTAGTACGTGACGGCAAGGAACAGACGTTCGACGTCACGCTCGCGGAGCGGCAACCGACTGGTTCCGAGGCTGAAGAGAGCAACAGCGGGAGCGGTCGCTCGGGCGCCCTCGGCATGGGTGTGGAGCCTCTGACCCGGGATCGGGCGCAGGAACTCGGGATGCCAACGGAGTCGGGCGTCCTCGTTTCCGAAGTGCAGCCCGGCGGACGTGCCGCCGACGCGGGACTCCGTCCTGGTGACGTGATCACCGAGGTGGACCGGAAACCGGTCAACAGCCCCGATGCGCTTCGCGCAGCGCTGAAGGATGGTACCAAGCCGGCGCTGCTGTTCGTGCACCGGGGCCAGGCAACGGTCTACGTGACCATCGATCGGCAGTAAGAGAAGTACGGACAGCCGCGTCTTGCGACGCGGCTGTCCCTTGTACGGCCGATTTCATGCCGCAGACGTTAGCATGAACAAGAGACGGACTATTTCAATCCGGTGACCTGATACAGGCTGTACAGGTTCTGGATGTAAACGTACCCGTACGACTTGCCGTCCGGCGTCAGACGGATATCGCCAATCGCGTCGACGCCGACGACATCGCGCGGCGAGATCTCGTGGACGAGCGTACGCTGGCCCGTGGTCACGTCGAGCGCGAAGATCCGCACCGGGAGCCGGCCCTGCCTCACGAACAGCACGCGGCCGTCTCCGCTCCACCGGATTGGAGTGTCCTCGGCCGCGGCTCCTTTGACAGGTTGCGGATTCCCGTCGCCGGTCGGAAACGCGGTCAGCACCTTTTTGACCGGCGCGACAACCCATTTGCCATCGGGCGAGAGCGTGTTGGATCGAACAGCGACGCCTTCGGGCGTCACCGCGCGTGGAGTGCCACCGTCAACGTCCTGCATGTACATGCGGGACGCCTTTCCTTCCTCGAATCCTGCAAAGATCAAACGCTTGCCGTCGGGGAACCACGCGGCAAACGAGTATGCCTTGATACTGTTCGGCGCGACCGTACGTGACTCGCCGGCTCCCGTCGGGAGGATCACGAGCCTGTTCTGGCTCAAGTCGATCGCCAACGCCGAGCGACCGTCCGGGGAGAGATATTGGGACATGCCTTTGCCCAGCCGAACTGCCGGAGAGTGGTCGGTCCCGCGAAGATAAACCGCATAACCAGGTCCGCCCGCTACACCCTGCTCCGAAAAGAGGACGTTGCGCCCGTCATCGGAGATGTCGCTGATCCATGAGAAGTCCATCCACGTCAGCTCGCTCTCCTCGGCCGCACCAGGTGCACGCACCATGATGGACGGCCGCCTGTTGCCGTGTGCGACAAGCACCCGCCCATCCGGCGCGATGTCTTCCACATCAAGGCTTCCCGGTGCGCTCATGACCGTCCTGACCTGACCGCTGAGCGTTGCGGCAAAGATCGCATGATCCGTTCCCGCCGTCTTTCCGCCTCCGCCCGAGGCACTGAACCAGACCTCGTCACTGCCCGTGGTCCAGTGCACACCGTAAATGTCCTCCCAGCCCGGCGAGATGACAGTCCGCTTCCCGTGCAGGTCGATCACCACCACGTCGCCACGGTTGTCGATGGCTACTGGGTGCTCGGCAAACGCGAGGCGGTCCCCCTTCGGAGAAACAGCCAGATCGCTCAGCCAGCCCTGGGCTTCGTACAACGTCCGTCCTATCGGGAACTCGATGCGATCGCGGCCGTCGACAGTGTGCACGACAGCCAGCGAGTCGCCATCGGGTCCCCAGTCGGCCGCCTGGACCTGCTCGAGCACCTCTCGTGGCGCTCCGCCGCCGATGGGCATCCGGGCCAGCACTGGCTCACTGCCCTGTTTCCTCAGCACCACGGCCATCTCCCCGCGTTGGGAGACGGCTTGAAGATCTGCCTTCAGCCCGATCGTCCTCGACTCTGGACTGCCGGGCTGCGTGGAATACAGCTCCAGCGGCGCGCCTTCCCAACTCGCGGCGTAGACAAGTGTGCGGCCGTCAGGCGCGAAACGCGCGAAGGTGATGTTCCCACGCCTGAATGTCAACGGCTGAAAGACAGGGCTTTGTGGCGTCGGCGCCGTGGATCGGCCCGTCGCGAACAACGCGACACCGGCCGCGACGGCAAGGAGCGCGACGACCGTCGGGCGCAGCCATGACCGGCTCCCCCCTGCCGCAGCCGTCATCGTGCTCTGGCTCGACGTCCCCGACAGCGCTTCGATATCGAACGCGATGTCGCGCGCCGACTGGAAGCGCTCCTCCGGGCTCTTCTCCAGGCAGTGCAGGACGATGCGATCGAGTCCGGGCGGCAGCGGGGGGCCGCCGTTGCCGGCAGGCCTCGGATCCTCCTTGAGGATCGCGTTCATCGTCTCGACGGCGGAATCTCCCTGGAACGCACGCCGTCCCGTGAGCATCTCGTACAGCACGACGCCGAACGAGAAGATGTCGGATCGATGATCGACTTTCTGTCCGCGGACCTGTTCGGGCGACATGTAGCCGACCGTCCCCAGCGCCGTCCCGGCGCTCGTCTGCGGCGCGGCGTTCGCCAGCACGGTTTCCGAGTTGCCGGCCGACGGATCGCCCATCTTCGCAAGGCCGAAGTCGAGAATCTTGACGCGGCCATCGCGGGTGACGAACAGATTGTCCGGCTTGAGATCGCGATGCACGATCCCGCGCTCGTGTGCCGCGGCCAGCCCTTTGGCGATTTGCGTCGCGTAGTCGACGGCCTTCCGCTGAGGCAGCGGCGACTCGCCGATGCGCGCGCGAAGTGTCTCGCCGTCGAGGAGCTCCGATACGACATACGGCGCGCCGTCGTGAGTGCCAATGTCGTATACGCCGAGGATGTTGGGATGATTGAGCGCGCCGGCAGCGCGCGCCTCCTGCTCGAACCGGCGGAGGCGTTCTGTGTCTACCGAGAATCCGGGCGGCAGGACTTTCACGGCCACTTCGCGTCCCAGCCGCGAGTCGTGGGCGCGATAGACCTCGCCCATCCCTCCGGCCCCGAGAGGCGACACGATTTCGTACGGTCCGAGACGCATGCCGGAGGTCAAGCTCATGCGCTGAATTATGCCTTACTATGACGGCATCCCATGCGGCCAGCGCACATACACCTTCGCGTGAGTGCGGCGGGACATCGCCCGGTGACGACGCATGCGTTCATCGCCGGCGACGAATACCTCCAGAGTGATGCAGCGTTCGCGGTGAAGGATGAATTGATCGTGTCAGCGACACGCATCGATGACGCTTCCGTCGCGGCGAAATGGGACGTGACGCCGCCGTTCTACGATGTCAAGTTCGCGATCCATTTGGTGAACGCAAGCGACGCGTAAGCCGGCGGGCCTTGAGAGTTTCAGGGCTGCTCTGCGCTCAATCGCACTGAAATGCCTCTGATGGGATTGTCATCGGCGTCCAGGAATCGCGCGCAGAAGTCCGTGGCGCCGCCGGCATTGATGACGGCCGCACGGATCGTGTTCAGCCCCTTGTTGAGCGTCACGCGCTTCGACACGCCGTCGTCTATCACGGCTTGACGATCGCCGTAGATGGCGATCACCTCCTGGCCGTTGAGCCACCAGATCGACGCGGCATTCGATCCGATCGCCAGCCGGACGTTGTGCATCTCCTGCGGCACGTCGACGCGCGTCACGGCCCAGAAGAGAACGTTCGACGTCGGTTTACTGAGGGCGTAGGCGAAGTGGTACAGGTTGACGTTGTAATTCGTCGTGTCAACCGCATGCCAGATGAGTGCCTCGTCCCCGACGGTCACCTTATCTCCATCCCGCGCCACGACGGTGAGCTGGTCCGGAAAGTAGTCCTTGCCGATTGCCGCGCGCACGGCGCTTTCGGTGAGTTGTCCGGGGACTTTGATCGGCTCGAGCACCAGCCAGCGCTGCAGAAATCCGGCGGCATTCGCCGGCTTGGCGGGCGATGACGGACGAGTCAGCGTAGGCGCGGGAGGGCGGGCCTGTTGCGCCGGCTGCTGCGCCGCGACCAGTCCGACCACGCTGCCAACGCCGAGTGCTGCAAGTGCAGCCCGCCGCGCCCGATTACTGCTCGTCATGGTGTCTTGAGCAGCCATCGCTGGCGATCGCTCGCGGGGTTGAACCTCTCGAGCGTTGGCATGCTGGT
>JBKPTT010000295.1:0-20887 GCA_046735635.1 Acidobacteriota bacterium
GCGATGACCGGCGACGGCACCAACGACGCGCCGGCGCTCGCGCAGGCCGACGTCGGCGTCGCGATGAACACCGGCACGCAAGCGGCGAAGGAGGCGGGGAACATGGTCGATCTCGACTCGAACCCGACCAAGCTGATCGAGGTCGTCGAGATCGGCAAACAGCTGCTCATCACGCGCGGCGCTCTGACGACGTTCTCGATCGCGAACGATGTGGCGAAGTACTTCGCGATCATCCCCGCGATGTTTCTCGCCACGTTCCCCATGCTCGCCGCACTGAACATCATGGGACTGCGGACGCCGCAGTCGGCGATTCTCTCCGCTGTGATCTTCAATGCGCTGATCATCGTCGCGCTCGTGCCGCTGGCGCTGCGGGGCATCAAATACCGGCCGGAAGGCGCGGCAGCGTTGCTCAGGCGCAATCTGCTGATCTACGGTGTCGGCGGCGTCATCATGCCGTTCGTCGGGATCAAGGCGATCGACGTCGTCATCACCGCGCTTCGCCTTGCCTAGGGAGAGCGGTCATGAACATCACCCGCAACCTGCTCACCGCCGTGCTGATGACCATCGTCACCACGGTGATCCTCGGCCTACTGTATCCCCTTGCGATCACGGCGATCGCGCAGGTCGCGTTCCCGGCGCAGGCGAATGGCCAGCTGATCGAGCGGAACGGCACCGTGATCGGATCGCGAATCATCGGACAGGGATTCTCGTCGCCCGGGTACTTTCATGCACGGCCGTCGGCGGCCGGAACGGGCTACGATGCAGCTCAATCAGGGGGCAGCCAGCTCGGGCCGACGAACAAGAAGCTGATCGACAACGTCAGGGCGAACGTCGCCACGGCGCGTACGGACAATGCCACCGCGCCAGTGCCGATTGATCTGGTGACCGCGTCGGCTTCCGGGCTCGATCCGCACATCACTCCGGCTGCGGCGGAGTTCCAAGTGCCGCGCGTCGCGCGCGCGCGTGGAGTTTCGGAGGACGAGGTCCGCCGCGTCGTGCAGGCGAACACGCTCGGACGCACGCTGGGCTTCTTTGGCGAGCCGCGCGTCAACGTCCTCGAGCTCAATCTGGCGCTCGACTCGCAGTCTCCCGTCAGGAAGTAGGATGCGGGCTCAGGGCTTCTGGAACGTGATGAGCCACCAGACGTCCTGATCCTGTTTCTGATCGATGAAGCGGTCCGTTCTCGAGACCGTCTGGAATCCGGGCTCATTGATTCCTCGAGCACGAACGCGCCCGACACCATCACGGCGACGAGCACCACGCCGAAGACGATCTGCTTCACGACACCGCCATGCTAATGTCTGCAGACGTGAGGAGTCGCTGGTCGCGCCCCGCATTATTCGTCATGGCGGTCACCGCCGCGGCAGGCGGCTGTATGAAATCCCCGGAAACCGCGCTCGAGCGCCTGATGGAGTCTCGCAGGCTGACGGCTGACCTCCAGGTGCAGTTCACGAAGGCGGCGGACGCATCGAATCGCGCCGTGATGGCTGACACCGACGACGCGTCGGCGGCGTTCGCGCGCGAGGCGGGGCAGGCCCACGAGGCCGTCCAGAAGAACATCGAGGCACTGGGGCCGCTGCTGCGCGATCTCCAGTACTCTGACGAGTATCGGCTCCTCGATGAGTTCAAAGGCTGTTTCGAGAAGTACAGGCAGATTGATCGGACGATCCTCGATCTCGCGGTCGCAAACACGAACCTCAAGGCGCAGCGTCTCTTGTTTGGTCCGGTGTCGGAGGCCGCCGAAGCCTTCCGTTCGGCTCTCGAAACGGTGGCCCCGTCGGATCCCGCTGACACGTGGCGAGTCCGGGCCCTCGCGGAGATCGGCGTCGCGGAGCTGCGTGAGATCGAAGTTCTCGAGGCTCCGCACATCGCCGAATCCAGCGACGCGGCCATGACGGATCTCGAAAAGCGGATGGCCGCGTCAGAGCAGAAAGCCCGTGACGCGTTGAAGACGCTCTCCGGTCTGAGTGCGTCCGGATCGCGGCAACCGCTCGCCGACGCCACCGCGGCACTCGATCGTTTCATGGCGCTGCACGCGCAAATCATCGAGCTCTCGCGGCGGAACACGAACGTTCGCTCACTCGCGCTGGCGCTCGGTCAAAAGCGCACGCAAACGGCGGCCTGCGAAAGCACGTTGCAGTCTCTGCAGGAGAGCCTCGCGAGGCGCGGATTCGCCGCGACCAGGTAGGGCCGGGTCCTATACGTCCGACGCGTCCGCAAACCGGTATCCGACCCACGGTTCCGTCAGGATGTATTGCGGCGTGGACGGGTTCGTCTCGATCTTCTTCCGAAGCGCGCCGACGAGCACTCTCAGATGTTCTGGCTGGTCGGCCGCATGGGGTCCCCAAATCGCCTTCAGGATCGTGCGATGCGTCAGCACACGCCCCGGATGTTGCGCCAGGAACGTCAAGAGCTCGAACTCCTTCGGCGTAAGACGGACTTCTTCGCCGTCCCTCAGCACGCGGAATCGTTCCCGGTCGATCACGAGGCCACCGCGCACCATTGGCTCCGATGCCGGGGAAGGATTCTCCACGCGGCGAAGCGCCGCGCGAATCCGCGCGAGGAGCTCTTCGGTTCCAAACGGTTTCGTGACGTAATCGTCGGCACCGGCGTCGAGGGCGTTCACCTTGTCCCCTTCCGCCCCGCGAGCCGACAACACCACGATCGGCACGCTCTGGGTCTTCCGGATCTCGCGGCATACCTCCACGCCGTTGATGTCGGGCAGCCCGAGATCCAGGACGATCAAATCAGGCTTGTCGCGCTCGGCGGCCGCCAGGGCGGCGCGGCCTGTCATTGCGGTTAGTACGTCGTAGCCCCGTCCCCGCAGCAGCGGCCCGACCGTGCCGATGATGTTGGGCTCGTCGTCGACAACCAGGATTCGGGCGCTCATCGGGATGGCGCCAGCGAAGCGACCCGAACCTTTCCGGGTACGCTGATCGAGAACCGCGCGCCGGCCTCGGGGACGTTCTCCGCCCACACGCGGCCCGCTGCAGCTGCCAGGAGGCCGCGCGTAATCGAGAGGCCCATCCCGGATCCTGCGCTCGTCGCGCGCGCCGCGCGCCCGCGATAGAACCGCTCGAACAAGTGATCGAGCTCTGCCGGGTCGAGCCCGGGGCCGTGATCGGTGACCGACACGTGGAGGCCGTCCGGATCGACGCCTCCTTCGACGACGATCTCACTTCCGGGCGGCGAGTAATTCGCGGCGTTCTCCAACAGGTGAGACAACGCGACGGAGACGAGCCGCGGATCGACCTGCACGGCCGTGTCGCTGTCGGCAACGATGCGGACAGGATGGCGCTGCAGTGAATGCCGGACCTGCGCCATCGCGGCGTCGACGACGTCCGCAGCAGAGACCCACTGCCGGTCGACTTGAATCGCCGCGGCATCGATGCGTGCCATGTCGAGGATGTCCTGGAACAGCCGCGTCAGGCGATCCAGTTCGGCGATGGCCGCGTCGGCCTGCGCGAGGCGATCGCTCGCGGACAGATCACCGCGCAGGTTTTCCACCGCTACCCTGATCGCCGTGAGCGGCGTGCGCAGATCGTGGCTCAGCGACGCGAGCAGCGTGGCGGCGAGATCGGCTTTCTGGCGCACGAGCTTGGCCGCATCGCGCTCCTCGAGAAACTGGGCGCGCTCGATCGCGATGGCCACGACGCCGGCGAGTGCGTCGAGCGCGCCGATGTCGAGCGCGGGCGACGCCGCGGCGAGGAGGCCGACGGCCTTCGTGCCATGCCGAAGCGGAACGATCGTGACCGCGTCGTCATTGCCGGTACGAGTGTGGCCTCCGTATGCACGCTGGTATGCGTCGAATTCGATCGTGCCGCGCGCTTTCGCCAGCGCGGTGTTGAGCACGTCTTCGGCGATCTCCACCTCCTCCGAGCCGCCCTGGTGAATCCGCCACCCGTGATCGCCGGGGAGGCAGATGGCGACGCGCGACAGCTCGAAGCGGCGCGCGACGTGCCGGGCGAGAACGTCAATCGCCCCGGCCGTCTCGGTCGTGAGCAGGACGTCGCGGGTGAGATCGAAGAGGCGTGTCACTTCGTTGCGGCGCGCAATCGCCTCGCGCGCCCGATCCTGCGCTGCCGCGGAAAGGTTGCTGGCGATCACCGCCACGAGCAGAAACACGAAGAGGGCGATCCAGTTCTGCGGGTCGGCAATCGTAAACGTGCCGACCGGCGGAAGGAAGAAGAAGTTGAGCGTCAGCATCGCCATGATCGACACGACGATCGCGACCCGAAGACGTGCGAGCGTCGCCGCCGCCAGCACGACGAGCAGCAAGGTGAGCGCAACGGTTGTCGGGCTGAGGTCACGCAGCGCGCGGAGCGCGATCGTCGCCGTCGCGAGCGCGCCAAGCGCGGCCACGAGGACAATCTCATCACGCGTTCGCAGACGTGAGGGCAAGCGGGATCGCATCAATTCTGTCACCGGTCACCTCCGCGATTGCAGCCCGGGGCCAACTTCTTATTCATTCTTTACGGTTTCCTTACAAGCGCGGGCGTTAGGTTGGCGACAAGAGGCGTATGCATACCGTCATGTCATTCCGCGCGTCGAGCGTGCCGCCGGAGCAAGTGGGGCGAATCGTCTGCGACTACCTCGCGCTCGATCGCGCGCGTATCGTACGACGGCTGATGGTCGCGCGCTGCGGACTGCTGGCGCTCGCCGCCGGCACTCTCGAAACCACCGTTCACGGGTTCTCGCCGCTTGCGCGAATGCTCACCGTCGCCCTGTGCCTTGTCCCGCCCGCCTGGGCCTGGGTCGCCGAGCTCGTGTATTCGCGCCGTCTCCTGCGCGTGTCGAGGACATTGCCTGGGCACTCATAAGAAAGTTGTAAAAAGTTCATAAGTACGGCCCCTTCCGCGGCGGACGCATGCCGATTTCCCGGCATAATCGCCACGAGCCTAAATCGCTTCGACGCACGAGGCGATACGGGGGACCCACCCGGGCACGATGCCCGGCCGGGGCGAATCTCGCCGAACCGCGAACCGCGAGATGAGGACTCCAACCTCAAGCCCGTCAGCTAACCCCGTCGGCCGTTGGAGGAACTCATGCCCGCGGAAGGCCTGCTGGCGCAAGCCAAACGGCTCATCGTCGGTGAGCCGATCCCGTCGCACCTCGCGCATCACGAACGGCTGTCGCGCTTCACCGGCCTGGCGGTATTGTCGTCGGACCCGCTGTCGTCGGTGGCGTATGCGACCGAAGAAATCCTCCGGGTGCTGATACTGGTCGGCGTCGGCGCGCTGAGCCTTGCGACGCCGATCGCCTTCGTGATCGCCACGATTCTCGCGATCGTCGTGTTCTCGTATCGGCAGACGATTCATGCCTACCCGAGCGGCGGAGGCGCCTACATCGTCGCGAAGGACAACCTGGGTGAAACGCCGGCCCTCGTCGCGGCGGCGGCTCTGCTCATCGATTACGTCCTCACCGTCGCGGTCAGCATCGCGGCCGGTGTGGCGGCGATCACGTCCGCCTTCCCGCAGCTGCATGTGAACCGCGTCGAGATGACGCTCGGATTCGTGCTGCTGCTGATGCTCGGCAACCTGCGCGGCATTCGCGAGTCGGGACGCATCTTCGCCGCGCCGACGTATGTGTTCGTGGTCAGCTTGCTCGCCCTGATCGCGGCGGGCGCATGGCGAGCGTTCGCGGGCACGATTCATCCCGTCGCGGGCGCTCCCCCGCTTCAGCCTGCGGGTGACACGCTGACTCTCCTCCTGCTGCTCACCGCGTTCTCGAACGGATGTACCGCCATGACCGGCGTGGAGGCCGTATCGAACGGCGTGCCCGCCTTCAGGCCGCCGGAAGCGAAGAACGCGGCGGCGACGATGCTGATGATGGCGGTGCTGTCGATCACGATGTTCACCGGCATCACGCTGCTCGCGCACGCGTATCACATCGTCCCGAGCGAGCAGGAGACGGTCGTCTCGCAGATCGCGCGCGGTGTCTTCGGTGGTCGCGGGTGGCCATACTACATCGTCCAGGCGGGGACGATGGCGATCCTCGTGCTGGCGGCCAATACCGCTTACGCGGATTTCCCCCGTCTGGCGTCCATCCTTGCCCGCGACCGCTATGTGCCGCGCCAGTTGATGAACCAGGGAGACCGGCTGGCCTTCTCGAACGGCATCATCGGCCTGAGCGTCTTCGCCTCCATCCTGTTGGTCGTCTACGGCGGCGACACGCACTCGCTGATTCCGCTCTATATGATCGGCGTGTTCGTCTCGTTCACGCTTTCACAGGCGGGAATGGTCGTCCACTGGAAGAGGCTGGGCGGACCCGGCTGGCGGACCAGCGCCGCGATCAACGGTTTTGGCGCGCTCGTGACCGGGGTCGTCTTGATCGTCGTGGCGATCACCAAGACGCGCGAGGGGGCGTGGATCATCCTGCTGTTGATCCCGCTGCACGTGTTCTTGTTTCGGATGTCCAGGCGGCACTACGACGAGGTCGCGCAGCAGCTTTCGATAAACGGATACCGGAACGGCGCGAAGCACCGAAACGTCGTGCTGCTGCCGATGAGCGGCGTGCATCGTGCCGTGCTGCAGGCGCTGGAATACGCCAAGACGTTGTCGTCCGACGTGCGCGGGATCTACGTCAACGTCGATCCGGTTGCGCTCGACCAGATGCGCTGCCAGTGGCAGCGCTGGGGCAACGGTGTGCCACTCGTCGTCCTGGAGTCCCCCTACAGGTCGCTGATGGAGCCGCTGCTCGAATACATCGAGCAGGTCACGGCCGAGCGACCGAATGATTTTGTGACGATTGTTCTGCCTGAGTTCGTACCGGCACGATGGTGGCATCACATCTTCCACAACCAGCGCGCGCTGCTCATCAAAGGATCGCTCCTCTTCAGACCGAACATCGTGGTCACGAGCGTGCCGTTCCATTTGCGACGCTGACCGCATCGATCGAATACCGGTTGACTCCATCCTTCTTTCTGGCAGAATGAACGCGCGTCGCGTGCGTCGGTGAATCCGACGCACTCCTGCTCAATTCTCGATACGCAATCAGCGGGTCGGTCAACGTGGAGCGGGCTGTGGTGTGCGCTCGAGATGCATCCATGCGGCGCGTGGACGCGATCCTTGATGGTCACTCGATGAATACCGCTCACCAGACCGTCACCGAGGTCAACCCGCTCGACGTCGAGCCGCCGCGGCATCTGGCAAGCTGGTATGCCCCGGGCTGGTCGGACCGGATCGGCGACCGGCTGCTGATGTTCGACAACACCCGCGCGCCTTCACTGGAGTTGCTTCGCTTCAACACGCTGCTGGCCTCCGCGCCAGGCTTCGAGACCGCGCTGCGGGAGCGTGTCGAGCTGCTGCGCGGCTTTCGCCATCCATCGTTCTCCGAAGTCCGCGCGGTCGAATCGCTCGACGGCGGCAACAGCCTGGCGCTCGTTTCCAATCACGTTCCCGGAAAACGGCTGTCCGAGATTCTGCGAGAGGCGAAGGGGCCGTCGTTTGCGCTCGCGCTGATCCGGCAGCTGACGCCTGCGCTCGCTCTCCTGCAGCGGCAAGGCGATGGCGTTGCGCACGGCGCGCTCGGCGCGGATCGGATTGTGGTGACGCCGGAAGGGCGGCTCGTGATCGTCGAACACGTGCTCGGCCCGGCGCTGGAGCGATTGAATTTCACCGCCGGCCGGCTGTGGGCCGACTTGCGAATCCCTGTAGCGGCCGCCAGTACACTGCACCGTCCCAGGCTTGACAGCCGCACGGACGTCGTCCAGCTGGCACTGACCGCCTTGACGCTTCTGCTCGGACGCCCCCTGCGGCCCGACGAGACATCGGATCGCCTTCCGGCGCTGCTCGACGACATCGACAAGGCCTTGGGAAGGGACTCCGCCTCGTCCGCATTCCTGCGAACCTGGCTCGGACGCGCGCTACAGGTCGACGGCCGGCTGTTCGGGTCCGCTGTCGACGCACAGGAGGCGCTCGAGGATCTGCCCCACGACCGCGGTCAGCAAGCACGCGAGTTCTCGCGAATGCTCGCCGGTGCGCCCGAACGTCCCGACGACGAAACAGCCAGGGTGCATACGACGGCAGACGAAGCCATTCTCGTCCGCCAGCCGGCCGTCGAAGAGGCCGCGTCGATAGCGCCGCCACTGGAGGTACCGGTTGCACCGTGCGTGCGAGCAGAGGAGCCGGCTCCCGTCTATTGCGACGAAGTAGTGATATCGGCGGCCGAGCAGACGAGTTCGCCATTGTCGTTTTTCAGCGACGAACGCAACGTTGCGCCGCCGCTCGCGGCCCGTCCGCCGCGGATTGCCCGTATTGAACCCGTTTTGCGCGCGCCGTCTGCCGAACGCGCGTACCCGTTGATACGGCCGAATCCTCCGGCTGCGGCGCCACCGGTGCGTTCCATAGCCTCGACGATCGCGATGTCAGCGCGCCGGAAGGCGCCGGCCGAGAGTGAGCGGCGTCGAAAAGCGACTCCGGCGCGGGTCACTGCTTCCCTGGCAATTCTGGCGATGACCGAAGCGGCGATTATCGGCGGCTTGGTATACGTCAAAGGTCCGCTCTTTGGATCCGCCGCGATCACGATCGACTCACCTCAACCCGGGTCCGATGTGATTGTCGACGGGCGCTCCGCCGGAGTGACGCCACTGACGCTGAAACTGGACTCGGCAACCAGGTCGGTGCGAATCGCGGCGCCTACGGCGGCAGGCCGAACCCGATTGAGCGAGCGCATTCACGAACCGGCGCCCGTAGCGAGCGACCACCCCCTTGCCGTCCCGGGGGCGACGCGGACCGGTCGACTTGCCTTGGCTTCGCCCGTCGATGTAGACGTGCTCGAAAACGGCCGGCTGTTGGGCTCCAACACGAAGCCGATTACGCTAGCTCCGGGGGCGCACGATTTGGAACTCGTGAATACGACTCTTGGTTACCATTCGCGGGAGACCGTTCACGTCAAGACCGGCCAGACAACTTCGCTGGCCGTAGCGTTGCCGAACGGCCGCTTGAGCCTCAATGCGCTGCCGTGGGCCGAGGTATGGATCGACGGCAAGTCCGTGGGGGAGACCCCCTTGGGGAACGTGGCGCTTCCGATCGGGCCGCACGAGGTGGTCTTCCGTCATCCGCAGCTTGGCGAGCGGCGTCAGTTCGCCGTGGTGAGGGCCGACGCGGTCAGTCGCGTGAGCGTGAATCTGCAGCAATAAGCGCGGCGTCCCTGGTATCCGCTTGCGCTTTCGGGCGGCGCAACCACGTCAGGCGGCCGAATTCCTCCTCGGATACACGGACCAGAGGCGTGGCTGCCGCGTCCGAATCCAACCTCCGCTGCAACTCGTCGCCGGGTCGAACAGGCGTGCGCAGATGCAACTCAGGCTCGCCGAGGTGCAACACGTGGCTGAAGCGGTCCGCTTCGCGAAGACCAGCGCCATTCTCGACGACTGACTCGATCCTGGCGTGCCCCACGACGCCTGCGCCGGCCAGATAGAAGCACACGCGTTCGCCCGGGCGACCTACCGTCGGACGTGCCCCTGTGCGACGCAATCCAAACAGGCGCCGTTTTCCAATCACGCGCTCGAGGATCTGTTCGGGAGTTGCTGCCACATCGCCGCCGACGACTGCAACCCAGAACGCCGGCTTCTCTTCCTGCTCCACAGGCAAGGAGTGGTTCGCAACGTCGGAGGCCGACGATCGTTCGAGCAAATCGACAATGAAATCGATCGCCAGGTCGGAACTCAGGATCCGCAGCACTTCCGAATGTGTGATGTGCCGGGCGTCGACCATCTCTGCCAGCCGGAGCAAAGAGGATACGGACGCGAGCTTGATCGGGACTTCCCCCTTGCGCGACGCGATCGCGTCTTCGAGCACGATGCGTCGTGGGTAATGCGTCGTCACAACCGACAGGCCGATGGGCGGAGTGCTCGACCCCCGTAGAAGCGACGAGGCGGACATCGCAGCCACCGCTCGTGTCAAGGTCGAGACGTCCGCACCTTGCGTCCGATCCGTTCGCACCTCGAGGACGATATTGAGGCGCTGAGGGTATCGCCAGTGGCCGTCGTACTGCAGCGCGCCCGACACGGGCGTGTAGGTGCCAAACGCCGTCTCGAGGCCGAGAAAACGCCCGAGGATCGTGACGAGGTCCTTCAGCGCTCGATGATGCTGTTCGTCGATGGAGCGCTGGCACTGCTCGATGAACGCGCGCGCGACCCGTACGTCGTTAATGTGCGTGCCGATGAACCGCCGAAACCGCTCGCGCGAGGTGTCGAAACCGGGCGCGTCATCCAGCCGGCCAACCATCAGCAGCGCGTCGTCGAGCGTTATGCTCATGGGATGGCCTTGCGCGAAGGGGAACCCTCTACTGCCCGCGCGCCAGCACCACGACCCCTGATGGCGTTCGTCGGCCGCCGGCCGGTTCCGTCGTGACGGACACGCCGATCACCGGTCGCGGCACCGTGGGCGGAGTATCGGTGGCGAGACTGACCCTGCCGGCTGCGTCAGGGGTGAGCAGTCCGGCGCTGACCGGCTCGGTGTTGGTCAACAGCCACAGCTGGTAAGTCGTGCCGGCCTGCAGAGCGGGCAGCCTCGAGCCGCTGAAGACGAGCCCTCGCGAGCGACTCCAAAGAGCCTGCGCGAACGCGCGGGGCGCGCCTTGCTGCCCGATGAGATTGAAGCGAATCAGATCCGGCGCCGCGAGCACCCCGCTGATCACCTGGGCGCCCTCGGCCGTCTGGCGGGCTTGCTGGATGCGCTGCTCCGCATCCTGGCGCGTGGCGGCGATGCGCTTGTCCGCGAGCTCGCCGGCGAGGGTGGCCTGCTGTTGGGCAGCGGCAACTCTGGACGCGGCCTCGTTGAGCCGCGCTTCGACGCGACGCTGCAGGATCACCCCGCCGATCGCGGCCGCCGCGAGCGCGACGACGGTCACGGCGAGCACGATCTGCCAGGTGCGCCACATGCGCTCGGCACGCGTCGCATTCTCGCGCGCTTCCTCATTCGCGCGTTCCAGCGTCTCGATACGTTGGGTCAGCGCGGAAGACTCGGGAAGCGATGCGACGGTCTTGGCCGCCGGCGGCGTTTCCCGCGCGTGGGCTGGATCGGCTGGCTGCGGCAGCTTTCCGGCACTCTCGCCTGAGTCGCGCAATCCCTCGTGGATGCGCATCACGCTTTCGAGCGGGAACGGCGCCAGCGCGGCGGGTCGGGCGCCCGTTCCGCGCAACTCGCCGATCGCCGCGTGCACGTCGAGCGACAACTGATTCATCCGACCGTGGAGATCGGTTTCGAGCGCTGCGATGCGAGCCTCGGCGCGCTCGAACACGCTCAACGCCGAATGAGCGGCAGCTACGCACGTCTCGCTCAGGTTCGCGGCCTGCTCGCGAAGCTGCCTCGCGGGCTCCTCGTGGACCTGTCGCAGCGCTTCCCATTCCTGCTCGATGGTCTGCTTCACCTGGCGCATCTTTTCCGATGCATCCTGCTGCAGACGCATCTCCATCGCGCTCCAGTCGGTGAGTCGCGCCTCGAGCTGGCCCGCGGCTTCTGCATGGCGGCGATCGGTCGCCATCCATCGCGTCAGAATCTGGTCCCACTGTTCGGTCAGTCGCGCGAGCCGCTGCTCCATCGGCTGAAGCTGCTCTTGTGTCTGCTGCCACTGCTGCAGCGTCTGACTCAGGCGATCGATCTGCGTTTGAAGGTGGGAGACGTGCTGCCGTTGTTCGTCCGAGACCAGCTGTTCTTGCACCTGGAGCACCTCGCGCGCGGCCATGATACACAAAAAGAGAGCCGATCGGCGCTTCGTCTTGACATCCACCGCGAAGGCGTTACGATTCAATTCTCCATCGAAATCGCAAGGCGTCCTTCCCGCTGCGCCCGGTGAGGTTCAACATGTCGGCCAGTCGCATCAACGCCCGCACTGTCATGGCTCTCGCATGCTGGGTCGCGGTCTCGAGCAACGTGTGCGGTCAGGAAACGCTGACGCGGGCGAAAGACCTATACGCGTCAGCCGCGTATGAGGAAGCGCTCGCCGTGATCGACACCATCCACGACCGTGTTCCAGCCGACGACAACCTCGAGGTCGCGGGGTATCGAATCTTCTGTCTCATCGCGCTGGACCGGACGGAGGAAGCACGCCGCGAAATTCAGCACGTCGTTCGAGCGAATCCGCTGTATCGCCTGTCGGGCGCCCAGGCCTCCCCGCGCACGCGCGCCCTGTTCGACGAGGAGCGCAACAAGTTGCTGCCCGAAATCGTTCAGCAAACCTACGTTTCCGCCAAGGAGGCGCTCGATCGCAAGGAAATGCCTGCCGCGCTGTCCGGATTCGAGCGCACGCTGTTGATTCTGGAGGAGCCCGGACTGCCGAGCCAGCCCGGCCTCGAGGACTTGCGGACGCTGGCGATCGGGTTTCGCGATTTAATCCGATTGTCAATCGCAGCGCCCGGTGCGGCGGCGACCGCGTCGCAGCCCGCGCCAGCGACATCAGCAACCAAGCGTACGACGCCGGCGCTCTTTGGACCCGGCGACGCGGGTGTGGTGCCGCCCGTCGCCATCAACCAGATCGTGCCTGCCTGGAACCCCCAGGGCGCCAGCTATAACACGCCGCGAAAGGCGATGCTGGAGCTCGTGATCGACGAGTCGGGAGCGGTCGTCTCAGCCGTACTGAAGCAACCGCTCCATCCGTCATACGACTCGACGCTATTGCGTGCCGCGCGCCAATGGAAATTTCACGCGGCCACCAAGGACGGCGTGCCGGTTCGATATCGCAAGCAGTTGGAAATCGTCCTGACGCCGAAAGGGTGAACGCGTCGAGAAGCTAATCGGATCTCACAGCGAGCATGGGATCGATGCGTGTCGCGCGCCGCGCGGGAATGTAGGTTGCGGCAAGCGAGACGGCAAGCAGGACTGCCGCCGCGCCGATCACGGTCAGCGGGTCGTGCGGGGTGATCCCGTACAGTTGAGACTCGACGGCCCTCGTCACCCACGCCGAGAGCGCGACCCCAATCGCAAGCCCGGCGATCGAGAGTTTTGCCCCGCTCGCCAGGAGCATCGCGAGAATCCGCTGTCGCTGCGCGCCCAGCGCGAGGCGGATGCCGACTTCGCGGGTACGCTGGGTCACCGTGTACGAAACCACACCGTAGATGCCCACGCCCGCGAGCGCCACCGCGAGCGCGGCGAGCCAGGCAACCAGACGCGCACGAAGGCGGTCGAAGTACAGCGAGCGATCGACGTGTTCGGCGAGAGTTCGCACGTTGTAGAGCGGCATCGCGGGGTCGATGTTGCGGGCGGCATCCCGCAGCGAGGCAACAGTGACGTCGACAGGCACCGCGGTCTTGACGATCAGGTTGACGGCCGGCATGTGCATCTGTGCCAGCGGCACGTACATGACCATCCGCGGCTTCTCACGGAGGCTCCGATACTTCGTGTCGCGCGCGATGCCCACCACCGTGTACGCGTCGAGACCGCCCTTGAAGGGCTGGCCAATCGGATCGGTCGACGGCCAGAAGGTCGCCTTCATCCGCTCGTTGACGATGATGACGTGAGTGGACGCCGGCACGTCGGCTGCCCCGAAATCCCGCCCCGCAACGAGCGGGACGCCAGCCGTGCTGAAGAAACCCGGCGAGACCGGGACGATGTCGTATTCGACGGGGGCGTCGATCGGCGGAATCGTGCTGCGCGGGTTGAGATTGTTTCGCATGGCGCCCGCGGTCACCGGCAGCACGTAGGCGAGCGCCGCCGACTGAATCCCCGGCTGCCGCCTGACGGCTTCGAGCAGACGGTCGTAGAACTGGCGCCCACGTGGTTCGTCATAACCTCGAAGCGTCGTGTTGAGAGCGACGGCAATGATTCGATCCGTGAGGAGCGACGGGTCGACGGCCCGGATGTTCGCGAGACTGCGCACGAAGAGACCGGCGCCCACGAGCAGCACGAGCGACAGCGCAACCTGAACGATCGTGAGCGCTCCCCGGAGACGTCCTCCCCCGCCTGTCGCTCGACTTCCGATCGCTGAGCTCTTGATCGCTTCTCCCGGATTCACGCGGCGAATGCCTACGGCCGGAATGATTCCTGTCGCAAGAGCGGCTGTTGCCGCGAGCACCCCGGTGAATGCGAGCACGGCGACGTCCGGAACGATCGAGAGCGCGAGGGCTGTGCCGCCGGCAACCGTCCGGATCTCGAAAACCCGCGCCACCAACGTGCCCACCAGCAGCGCACCAGCGGCGCCCGCAGCCGCGAGAACGCCGGCTTCAACCATCAGCTGCTGAACAATGCGCCCGCGCGATGCACCGAGAGACTCGCGGATCGCAATCTCCCCCTGCCGCGAGTACGAACGCGCGAGGAGCAGGTTCGCAACGTTGGCCGACGTAATCACTAGGATGAGGCCCACGACAATCATCAGGAGCTGCAGCGGCTTGCCGAGATCCGCCACGAGCGAGTCGTCGCCTTTCGTCGCTGGGTTCGCATGGATCGCCCACTCGCCTCCCGGCCCGCCGTGTGCGGGCGTGCGTAGCGCGGCCGTCAATGTCTGCTCGAGCTGTTCGCGGCGGCTGCCGTCGCCGAGGCGCGCAACGAGCGACAGCCAGCTCGTCGTTCGCCGGTCGAGCAGTTCCGACTCGTGGCGGAGCCCCGAGTACTGGCTCACAGGAATCCAGATGTCCGCACGCTGGCCCCGGATGAAGCCAGTAAAGCTCGCGGGCGCGACGCCGGTGATGGTCACCGCCTGTCCGTCGACGACGATGGCTCGCCCGACGATGCCGGCGTCGGATCGAAGCATCGTCCGCCAAAGATGATCGCTGACGATCGCGACCGCGGGGGCGCCACGACGCTCGTCGCCGCCGGTGAAGCCAGGACCGAGATGCATCTGCACCTCCATGACCTGGAAGTAGTTGGCCGTCGTGAACTCCGCCGTGACGCGCTCGCGCTGATCGGCGGTCGCGACACCGACGGTCCAGGAGCTATAGGCCGCAACCTGCGCCAGCCGAGCCGCCGCCTCCCGGGTATCGACGTACAGCGGATACGAGAAGTCGGTGTGGTCCCCTCCCGCGGCGGTCCACTCGACAATCGAAACCAGGCGTTCCGGATGGGGCACGGGCATCGACGCGAGCAGGGCGGCCCGCATGACGGCAAACACGGCGACATTGACGCCGATGCCGAGCGTGAGCGTTAGAACCGTGATGACCGCGAAGACGGGCTGACGCAGAAACATCCGAAGTGCGTATTGAACATCTCGTTGCAGGTGCACGAGCATCGTCCGCCCCCAGTGAATGGAATCGATTTCCGCCTGGCCCGCCTGCCAGCGCGAGCTACCGGCAGGCGGCCTCGTCGTCGAATTGGCGAGCAGCGCCGCTTCGTCGCGGAGCGCCGCGCGGGCGACGTCCCGCGCTTCCTGTTCGGTCGCGCCCCTCCGCAGGACTTCGTCATAGACGTCTGCCAGGTGCTGTGCAATTTCCTCGGCGACGTCAGGCGGCAGCCGCGGCACCGCGTTCCGCACGAGGGCGTACCAGTCGGCCGGCATGGGTTCAGGCCGTTTCCAAGCCGCCGGCGCGATTCAACGCGTCGATCAGCGTGCGCCACTCGTGCCGCTGCGCCGCGAGCATGCGGCGCCCTTCGGGCGTGATTCTGTAGTAGCGGCGGCGCCGCTGACCGCTCTTTTCCACCCAGCGCCCGCTGATCCAGCCGCGGCGTTCGAGGCGATAGAGCATGGGATAGAGCGAGGCGACATGAAACCGCAGCACGCCGGCCGAACGGCTGTCAATCTCACGCGCGATGTCGTACCCGTGCCGGGGCACCTCCTCGATGGCAGCGAGGACCATCAGCTCGGCTCCGCCTTTCTTCAGGTCATCCTTTGGCGCCATATATGGTCCGACAATATATGATGCGCGCGCCAGGCCGTCAAGAGTGCGGTGGGCTGACCGGCCAGCCTAAAGGCTGGCACTACCGAACGGGCTCGATCGCTTCCAGGCCGCGCATGTACGGACGCAGCGCCGGCGGAATGACGACCGAACCATCCTTCTGCTGGAAGTTTTCAATGATCGCGATGAGCGTCCGCCCTACGGCGAGGCCGGAACCATTGAGCGTGTGCGCGAATTCCGCCTTGCCGGTACCCGCGGGTCGGTACTTGATGTTCGCGCGTCTCGCCTGGAACGACTCCGTGTTGCTGCACGAGGAGATCTCGCGATACTTGCCCTGGCTCGGCAGCCACACCTCGATGTCGTACGTCTTTGCCGCCGTGAATCCCAGGTCTCCGGTACAGAGGACGACGGTGCGATAAGGCAGGTCAAGCCGCTCGAGCACGGACTGCGCGTCGGCTGTCAACGCGTCGAGCTCCTCATAGGACTGCTCTGCCGTCGTGAACTTTACGAGCTCCACCTTGTCGAACTGGTGTTGACGAATGAGCCCGCGCACGTCAGCTCCGTAAGAGCCCGCTTCGGACCGGAAACATGGCGTATACGCCGTGTACCGGAGCGGCAGCAAGCGCCCGTCGAGGATTTCGCCGCGGTGGTAGTTGGTCAGGGGCACCTCGGCGGTTGGAATCAGGTACAGATCCCACTCACCTGCGATCTTGAATAGATCCTGCTCGAACTTCGGGAGCTGCCCGGTGCCGCGCATCGACTCGGCGTTGACGAGGAAGGGCGGCTCCATCTCGGTGTAGCCATGCTCGCCCGTGTGGAGATCGAGCATGAAGTTGATGAGCGCGCGTTCCAGCCGCGCACCAGCGCCGGCGAGCACCGCAAACCGTGCGCCCGACAGTTTCGTCGCACGCTCGAAGTCGATGATCCGGAGGGCGGGGCCCAGCTCCCAGTGAGGCCTGGGATCGAAGTCGAAGGACCGGGGCTCGCCGTGGCGGCGAACTTCCAGATTGTCCTCTGCGGATTTCCCGACCGGAACGCTCGAATGCGGCAGGTTTGGAATCGTCATCATCAGCGACGTTCGCTGGTGCTCCACCTGCTCGAGCTGAATCTCCAGCTGCCGAATCTGCTGTCCGCGCGCCTTGTTCGCCGCAAAAATGCCCGACGCGTCCTCGCCGCGCCGCTTCGCTTTGGCGACTTCGTCGCCGGCGGCGTTTTGCTCCCGTTTCAAACCTTCGAGCTCGGGGATCAGCCGGCGCCGCCGCGCTTCGACGGTCGCGACCTGTTCGAGATCCGCGTCCGCATCGACACCGCGGTTGCGCAGACCCTCGCGCACTTCGTCCATGTGATCGCGCACGTAGACCGGATCGAGCATGAGCTAGATCCTATATCGAACTGATATGATCGCTCGCGGAGAGTGCTCGGTGAGCAACGTCATTCGTAAGGCGGTCTTCCCTGCCGCCGGACTCGGTACGCGGTTCCTTCCCGTCACGAAAGCGCAGCCAAAAGAAATGCTCCCGCTCGTCGACAAGCCGATCATTCAGTACGGCGTCGAGGAGGCTCTGGCATCTGGTATCGACAACATCATCCTGGTTACCGGTCGCGGCAAGAACGCCATCGAGGATCACTTCGACGTGTCGGTCGAACTCGAGACATTTCTCGAAGCACGAGGAAAGAAGGAGCTGCTTGCCGAGATTCGCAAGATCTCGAATCTGATCAATTTTTCGTACGTGCGTCAGGGGGAGCCGCTCGGCCTGGGTCACGCGGTGCTCGTGACGCGCCCGCTGGTCGGCGAAGAACCGTTCGCGGTGATCCTGGGCGACGACGTCATTGACGCGGAGCCGCCGGCAATCAGACAGATGATCCAGGTGTTCGAGGACGTGCAAAGTCCCGTGCTGGCGATTGAACAGGTGCCCAGAGACGACGTCAGCTCGTACGGAGTCATCGACGTTTCCGAGGAAGTACGGCCCGGGGTGTACCGCATCCGCGATCTGGTCGAGAAGCCGCCGCGGAGCGAGGCCCCATCCGACCTCGCGATCATCGGCCGTTACATTCTCACGCCCGACATCTTCCCGGCGCTGGCCGCAACTGCGAGCGACCGCACGGGTGAGATTCAGCTGACCAATGGCCTGCGGCGGCTGCTCCAGTCGCGACCAATCTACGGCTGCCGAATCGACGGCGTACGGCACGATACCGGAAACAAACTGGGGTTCCTCAAGGCCGTCGTGTATTTTGCGCTGCGCCGGCCGGATCTGGGCGATCCCTTCCGCGACTACCTGCGGACGATCGATCTGGGCGAACTGAAACTCCGCTAGTCAGTCGTTTTTCGGCGGCTTCGCGCTGGCGCTCGACGAGGTCGATTCGGTCTTGGCCGACGAGTCACTCTGCTCGGACTTCTTGTCTCCGGCAGGCTTCGTCGTGGACGAGGAATCGGTTCCCGACTTCTTCGCGTAATCGGTGATGTACCACCCGCTGCCCTTGAACTGAATCGCCGGGGAGGAGATCAGCTTCCGGACCGGCCCCTTCCCGCAGACTTCACACACCTCGAGCGGCGGGTCGGAAAACTTCCGGATCTTCTCGAAGGTGCTGCCGCACGCCTCGCATGGGTACTCGTATAAGGGCATAAGTCTCTGACGAACCGCGAGTCGCGAGTCGCGAACCGCGAACCGCGAACCGCCCTTCGACGCAGCTCAGGGCGGCCCTGAGGCTCTCGAAGGGCCGCGTTATTCCAACATCTCCCCATTCTGCGGGCCCAGCATCAACGTCCGGTGCAGCCACAGCGGGACGGTCCCGTTCCCCAGGAGCGTGTCATGGAATCCGCGCAGCGAGTAATCTGCGCCCGCGTGCGCTTTGTAGTCTTCGCGGAGCTTCATGATCATCAGCTTGCCGGCGCTGTACAGGATGTAGGACGGATCGAAGGTTCCTCGCTCGGCCTCACGCCGCGCGCTCGGCTCTTCGAGAAACGCCTCTTCTCTGAAGAACCTGACCCCCTGCTCCACCGACATATCTTCGCAGTGCAAGCGGATGCCGACGATGAAGCGGCAGAGACGGATGAGCGCCTCCGCGAGCTGGCCGAGGCGCACGAGATGGTCGTTCTTGCGAAAACCTTCCTCCACCATCATCTGCTCGCAGTAGTGGGCCCATCCTTCGACGAACGCCGTCGACGAAAACAGGATCGACTTGCGCAGCTTCGAGTCCACCTGGCGCAGGTGCTGATAGTGCAGGAAATGTCCCGGGAACACCTCGTGGATCGAAATGGCCCAGAGCGCGCCGTAGTTGAAGTCGCGCAGGTGCTCGTCCTTCCGTTCGGACGGCCACGACGGCTCGACATCCGTGATGTAGTAAAACGCCCGCAACGGCCGCGCCTCGAACGGACCCGGCGTCCACATGCTGGCAAACGTCCAGCGATAGAAGCGCGGGGTCGGCGCTACCTCCACCGGCGCGCCTTCCGGCATCGAGACAATCCGCTGCCGTTTGATGAAGGTTTCGAGATCCGCGAGCTGCTGTTGCGCAACCGACACGAGCTGTCCGGCCGCCGGATGTTCGTTCTTCGCGCGCGCCCACGCACCGAGCGGATCGCCTCCGTTCAGCCGCGACGCCACGCGCCGGAACTCCTCCTGCGTCCGCTGCAGCTCGCGCGTGGCAATTTCCAGCAGGCGGTCCGCGCTGAGGGAGATTCCTTCGTCGAGCCGGAACTTCTGCTCGAACCGCTCCCGTCCCAGCCGGAAGGAGCCTTTGCTGCGCGGGGCAAGGTCTTTTTCGAGGAAGTCGATGTATGCGTGAATTGCTCCGGCTGCCTCGGTCGACGCGTCCGCGAGATCCCCGAGCAGATGGAGGTCGCCCAGATCCCCGAACGCGCGCGGAAGATCCTCATCGATGAACCGGAGCGTGCCACGCATGCTCTCGAGACCGACCTTGACGTAGATGCCCGGCGGATCCTTGATGTTGTCGCGCGCCGCCTGCATCAATCGCGGCACCTGACGCAGCTTCGAGAGCACCCGGCGGGCGCGTTCGGCCAGCGGCGCGTAATCGAAGAGCGCCTGCCCCGCAAGGCTGGTCGCCAGGATGTCCGCGTATTGCTGGGGACTGCGCTCCCACGCTCGGATGTCTTCGAGCTCGAAGAGCCGCGCGCGAATGCTCGCGTCGAGCGCCGGTCGCTCGAGCCGTTCCGTGTCGGTCAGCCGCGCGGGATCGATCGCGGCAAGCCGGCGCGCGAAGCCCCCCAGATCCCGGACCTGCGTATCGATGGCCTGCCGGCTCCAGTCCTCGAGCAGGTCGTCGTGCAGGTGAACGCCGTCGAACGTTGCGTTGGTGGGATGGACTTCGTATAGGTACGACAGGTATTCGTCGACGAAATGCGGCAGTGGTTCGGCTGAGTACATTTAGCTACAATCGGCCGGCCAGACATGCCCGGCATCCTCTATGTGGTCGCAACACCCATAGGCAACCTCGAGGATGTTACGCTACGGGCCCTCCGTATTCTGCGCGCAGTGTCGGTAATCGCGGCGGAAGACACCCGCCGGACGGCGCGCCTCCTTCAACACTACTCGATCTCAACGCGAACGACGAGCCTTCACGAACACAACGAACGTGCCCGTACGCCCGCATTGATAGAGCGGTTGCAGGCCGGTGAGTCGATCGCGCTGGTTTCGGACGCGGGGACACCGATCGTTTCCGACCCCGGCAGCATGCTGGTGGCCGCAGCGCATGCATCCGGAATACGCGTTGAGCCAATCCCAGGCCCGAGCGCGGTCGTCGCCGCGATCTCGGCCGCTGGCTTTCCGGAAATCGGATTTGTCTTCCTGGGGTTCGCACCATCTAGGTCTAAAGACAGAAAACGATGGTTGGCTGACGTGGCGAAGGAGCCTCGGACACTGGTTCTCTACGAAGCGCCGCATCGGATTCGACAGTGCCTCAGCGATATGCTTGAGGCCTTCGGTGACAGGCCGACCCTGCTGGCTCGCGAATTGACGAAGGTCCACGAGGAGTTGGTCGTTAGACCAATTTCTCGCCTGCTGCTGGAGCCAGTCGCCGAGCGCGGCGAGTTCACTCTGGTGGTGCAGGGTTGCGTCGAGGCAGCCCCTAAGCATGTGGCACGACCCAGCGTAGCAACTATAGCCCTAGAAA
>JBKPTT010000296.1:0-38733 GCA_046735635.1 Acidobacteriota bacterium
GGTTCACCGCGCGAAAACGGCGCGAGGTTGCGGGAACCGGGCGGCCTGGCCCGAGAGGCGGCCGCGGCGGAGGCGGCGGCGGGCGCGCGCAATGATCGCCCACGTCGTCCTGTTCAGCCCGCAACCGGATCTGCCCGAAGAGAAACGCCGCGAGTTGATTCGAGCGCTCGTCGACGCCGCCGGAGATATCCCAGCCATCAGGCGCTTCCGCGTCGGGAAACGCGTGAAGCACTGGATGCCCGGCTACGAACAGATGATGAAGGATGATTACGAATTCGCCGCGATCATCGAGTTCGACGACATCGAGGCGCTGAAGATCTATCTCGCGCACCCCTCACATGCGCTGCTCGGCCACCACTTCATGACGTCAACGTCGAAGGCGCTCGCCTACGATTATGCGGTGGTGGATGCGGAGGACGCCGGCGAACTGGTGGGCTGAAAGAAAAAGTCTTCGACGATCCCGCGCAGCTGGGGGATCGATTCGGCGGCGTTGACGGCGATGCGCAGGTGCGAGCCGTTGTCGAGGCCTTTGGTGTACCACGAGTTCAACGCCCGCAGCTTGTTGATGACCCAGCGTTCACGCCCGCGCGCGGGGACCTCCGCCGACGGGGGCGCTTCTCCAGGCGCAACGTGACGGAAGCCGGCCGCTTCGTCTACCCGCTCGCTCATGAGCAGATCGATGTAATCGAGAAGAAACTCCCCGCGCTCGCGCATGGAGACCTCGCGGGCCGCGCGTCCCGCCGCCAGGTCCTCGGCCTGCCGGAATATCCATGGATTGCGCAGCGCGCCACGTCCAACGAGCACGCCGCGGATGCTGAACCGGCGCAGACGCTCGACGATCTGCTGTGGCTCGACACAATCGCCGCTGCCGAACACCGGAATCGAGACCCCAGCCGCGACCCGCGCGATCAGATCCCAATCCGAGAACCCTGAGTAGGATTGCGCGGCCGTGCGCCCATGGACCGCCACCGCCGCGGCGCCCGCATCTTCCATGCGCCGGGCAAGGTCGGGCGCGGTGATCTCGTTCGCGTCCCAGCCCGCGCGCATCTTGACCGTCACCGGAATCTTCACCGCACGCGCCATCGCGCGGACGACCTCCGTAGCATGCTCCGGCTCGCGCATCAGGCTGCAGCCCGCGTTGTGCTTGGCGATCTTCGGCACGGGACAGCCCATGTTGACGTCGACGATATCGGCGCCCATTCCTTCGACGATTTGCGCGGCCGCCGCCATCTTCTCCGGATCGCCGCCGAAGATCTGAATCGAGACCGGACGCTCCTCCTCGGTGTATTCCGCGTACTCGAGCGTTCGATCGATGCCTCGAACGAGCCCCTCCGAGCTGACCATCTCGCTCACGACGAGGCCGCAGCCTCCCTTCCGCTTGACGAGACGGCGAAACGCGGTATCCGTCATGCCGGCCATCGGCGCCAGCGCGAGCGGCGGGGTGAGATTGATCGACCCTATCTTCATCAGTACGCCCGCACGTCCGCCGCGTCGACCGTGACGCTGACCGCCTGACCGATCAGATCGACCGCCAGGACGAGCCGCGCGTGCGCACCTTTGCGAACGAGGCGGCCAATGACGCCCTTCAGCGGACCGTGAACAACTTCGACCATCATGCCTTCGTGGATGAGGGGACAGGGATCGAACTGCAGATCGGTTTCGACCAGGCGTCGGATCCCGTCGATCTCGAAATCAGGAATGGGAACGATCTCGCCGTCGAACGACACGATGTTGACGACGCCAGTGCACTTGAGAATCGGCAGCCGTTCGGCCGGATCGAACCGCGCGAAGCAATAGCCTGGGAACAGAGGCCAATCGATCTTCTTCTTGCGATCCTTCCAGCGGCTCCACTTGGTCACCGTCGGCAGGAACGCCTCGAACCCTTTGCGCGCGATCTGCTCCCGGACTACCTGTTCGTGGCGGGATCGCGTCCAGATGGCGTACCAAGCCGCCGGTAAATCGTTCGCCATTGAGCGGCGCGCGCCTCAGTTGCCGCCTTCGGCGGCGACCTGTCGGTCGTACAGCTTCTTCAGTTCCTCGTTTTTCCACTCGATGATCGCCTGCCCGCGCATCCGCGCGAGGAACTTTCGGACTTCCGTCTGTTGCCGCGCGTCGTGCACCTTATCGGCGACCAAATCGCGAACGGCCTCGAACGGCTGGGTCGCCGCCGGCTTGATTGATTCGAGCTTGAGAATCTGGACGCCACGATTCGTCCGAATCGGCTGGCTGATGTCGCCGGGCTTCATCTTCGCAATCAGTTGCTGGAGCGAGACGGAGACTTCCGCCAGGTTGATCGGACCGATCAGGCCGCCGTTCGCCTTCGAGGGAGAGGCGGACGCCTCGGCCGCGACCTTCGCGAAATCCTCTCCCGCGAGCAGCCGAGTGCGCAGCGCATCGGCCTGACGCTCCGCATCATCCATCTTCCCGACGCTGATCGCCGCCTGGCCGCCCTGGGTCGTCGTGGGAACCTCGACGAGAATTTCTCGCAGCGTGACGGTCGCGGGCTCGACGAATTCATCCTTGTGCAGGTTGTAGTACTGGTGCGCTTCTTCTTCTGTGATCGTCAGCTTCGACCCGACTTCGTCGCGCTGCACCTGGCTGACGAGGAACTGCTTTTCGACGTTCTTTCGAAGGTCCTCGATCGTCATCCCTTCCTGCTTGAGCGCTTCCTGGAATCGCTTGTCATCGGTCAGGTTCTGCTCCTTGCGCAGATTCTCCAGCCAGGATTTGAACTGCTCGTCGGTGAGGTGATAACCCTTCTCCTTGCCCATCTGCAGGAGGAGCAGCTCGTCGACCGCATCGACCAGTATCTGCGGCGTCACCTCGTCGAGCGCCTTCTTGAGTTGAGCGTCGTTCTTCACGGCTTCCGGGGTGAGATCGCGGCCGACCCGCGCGCGGATTGCGGCGGTCTGCCGCTCCTCCAGTTCAGTCTGCGTCAGAATGTCCCCGTTCACCTTCACGAGCACCCGTTCGATGATCTGCGCATGTGCGGTAAGCGCCGCCGTGGAGAGGACAAGCGCGGCAATGCCGGTGTGAAGCGATTTCATGAAATTTCCCTAAACTATTGTAATCGTTACATTTTAACCGATTCAGACGCGGCCGCTCAACTCGCGCAGCAGATTCGACGTTCGCGTGAACACTCCGTTTTCGGAGCGAGGATCCTCCTTGGCCGGCCGCAGGATCTCGTCTCTCGTGAAGCCCGGCGCAACGGCGCCCGTCTGGGCGCGGGCGGCCCACCACGAGCCGCCAGCAACCGGATCTTTGTCCTTCCTGGTCGCGGCGCCTGGCGCCGGCGGCCTTGGCGGGATCGGCGGCTTCGGCGCAAGTGATTTCTTCAAGTCGAGCTTGACCGTCGCCGGCGGTACGAGCGTGACGTCTCCCCGCTGCTGGACGACCCGGAACAGCCACGCGGGGTCGATTTTCGCTTCTGGTCTGAACTTTATGACGACGATGGAACCCTCACGGTCGACCGACTCGGCGCCGATGCGGTCGGCCATGAGGCGAATCGACGCATATTCCGCGAGGTTGAGGACGGATTCCGGCGGGCTGCCGTATCGATCCCGGACCTCGTTGACGAGACGCTCGAGCTCCTCGTCGCTTCGCACGGCTGCCATCCGGCGATACACCGTCAGCCGCTGGTTCATGTCGGGGATGTAGTCCTCGTCGATGCGCAGATCGACGCGGAGGTTGACGTTCGCGCGGACCTGCTCCTCGATTTCCTCCCCCTTGAGCTCCTTGACGGTCTGCTCGAGCAGCTTCATGTACATGTCGAAGCCGACAGCCTCGATGTGGCCGCTCTGCTCGCCGCCCAGCAGGTTGCCGGCGCCGCGAATCTCGAGATCCAGCGCAGCCACGCGGAACCCGCTCCCGAGATCGCTGAACTCGCGGATCGCGGCAAGCCGCTTCTTCGCGACGGGAGACAAGGCGTCCTCGGGCGGGATCAGCAGGTAAGCGTAGGCGCGCCGGTCCGAGCGGCCGACCCGGCCGCGGAGCTGGTACAGCTGCGCGAGGCCGTATCGATCCGCGCGATTGACGATAATCGTGTTCGCGTTCGGGATATCGAGGCCATTTTCGATGATGGTCGTGGCGAGGAGCACGTCGTACCTGTGCGCGACGAAGTCGACCATCGCGCGCTCGAGCGCCTCCTCGCTCATCTGCCCATGGCCGATCACGATCCGCGCCTCGGGCACGAGCCGCGTGATCAGGTTCCCAAGCGAATAGATCGACTCGACACGGTTGTGCACGAAGTAGATCTGCCCGCCACGCTCGAGCTCCGTCCGGATTGCGCGTCGAATGACTTCCTGATCGAACTTGAGGACGTTCGTCTGAATCGAGAGCCGATCTTTCGGCGGTGTCTCGATGATCGACATGTCGCGGATTCCCGCGAGCGACATGTTCAAGGTGCGCGGGATCGGGGTCGCCGTCATCGTGAGCACGTCGACGCGTTTGCGCATTTGCTTGATGCGCTCTTTGTGTGCCACGCCGAACCGCTGCTCTTCGTCGACGACGAGCAGACCAAGGTCGCGGAATTCGACATCCTTCGAGAGGAGCCGGTGCGTGCCGACGATGATCTCCACTTTGCCGTTTTTCAGATCCTCGAGCGTCTGCTTCTGTTCGGCCTTGGTCCGGAATCGGCTCACCATGTCGATGCGCACCGGAAAGGCGGCGAATCGATCCCTCAGCGTCTTCAGGTGCTGAAACGCCAGCACCGTGGTCGGCGCGAGGAACGCGACCTGCTTTCCGTCCATGACGGCCTTGAACGCGACCCGCATTGCCACTTCCGTCTTGCCGTACCCGACGTCCCCGCACAGCAGCCGATCCATCGTCGAGCGCGCTTCCATATCGCGCTTGATATCGGTGATGGCGTTCCCCTGGTCCGGCGTGAGGTCCCACTCGAAGGCGTCTTCGAATTCCTGCTGCCAATGGGAGTCGGCCGAGAACGCGTGGCCCGCCATCGCCTTGCGCGCCGCATACAGTTTCAGCAGCTCCTCGGCCATGTCGCGCATCGCTTTCTTGACGCGCGTCTTTGCCTTCTCCCACGTCGTTCCACCCAGCTTGTCGAGCGACGGCCGCGCCGACCCCGTGTACTTCTGCACGAGGTCCAGGCGCTCGACCGGCACGAACAGCTTGTCCTCGCCGGCATACCGCAGCTCCATGAACTCCTGCGGCGCCAACCCGACGTCGATCCGCTTCAGCCCAACGAACACTCCGATCCCGTGGTCCACGTGGACGACGAAATCCCCGACTTTCAGATCGCGGAAGTCGGATAGGAAGGTGGTGCGCGCCGCGGTGCGCCGACGTTCGTGAGCCTTGCGTTCTTCTTCGAAGACGTCGGTCTCGGCCCAGAACTGGAGAGTGGCATCGGGCAGACGGAAGCCGCGCGAGAGGTGACCGACCGCGACCAGGACCGACGCGCTGCGGACTTCCTCGGTACGCTCGATCGGCGCGGCGTAGATCTCGTAGTCGGCGAGCAACTCGATCGTCCGTTCGGCCCGTCCGGCGGAGTTCGCCACGAAGACCATCGTCTCGCCTGTTTCACGGGTGCGACGGATCTCGGCGACCCAGTCCTGCACTCGCCCTGCAAACTCGAGGGACGGCTGACACGCGATGTGGGCGGCCTCTTCTACCGAAAGCGTTTCGAGCAGCGTCGCGCCTTCGAGCCATGACGATGCCTCACTCCACGTGAGCATCAGCTCCGAGGGGAGGGGTACACGGTTCCCTTTTGCGAGCGCCTCCTGATAGCTCTCCTCGATCTGCGTCGTCAGGTTGCCGCCATGCGAGCGGACTTCGTCTGGCTCGGAGATGATTACTGTCGGCCTGCCACCCGCCCAGAAGTGATCGAATGCGGTGGCGGATCGATCGGCGGTTTCCGATCCGCCCAGGAGCTCCTGAAGCGGAAGGATGGACGCTTGATCGAGCGGCTGCGTCGATCGCTGTGTCGAGGGGTCGTACGAGCGGATGGACTCGATCGTATCTCCGACGAACTCGAGACGAATCGGCTCCCGAGCCCCCGCGGGGTAGAAATCGACAACGCCGCCTCGCACGCAGAACTCGCCGTGTTCGTCGACCGGATCCTGCCTCGCATAGCCCGCCGCGGCGAGCAAGTCTCCCAAATCCGTCGGCGAGATCTCGTGGCCCGGCGTGACCGTAAGGGCAACGGAGGCAAGACGGGCCGGCGGGCTCACCTTCGGCAGAAGAGCCGCCGCCGACGCGATCACTAAACGTGCGGTACCGCTCGATACCGCGTGCAGCGCACGAGCGCGCGCCGACGCGATCTCGAAATGCGGCGCGAGGCCTCGGTACGGATCGATTTCATGCGACGGGAAGGGGACGATGGCCCGCTCCAGCTCGACGTCCGACCAGCCTTCGAGCGCGGAGAAGAAGAACCTTGCGTCGGCGGTGGCCGTTTCGACATCGCTGTCGGTGGGCACCACGAACACCGTGCGTCCGCGCTCGGCGGCAACCGCGGCGTAGAACGCCTTCGCCGGTGCCGTCAGTCCGGAAACTCTGGCCGCGGGCACACCGAGCCTCAGGCGGCTCGCGGCCGTCTTGAGCAGCGAACGAAGCGTCAGCGAACTGGATGTGTATGACGACACGGCGAGGTGTCCCGGGGAAATCGGAACCCTCTATTTTACCGCAACGTCGCCCGGGCGATCACGACTCATTGCACTCCGGATTCGCGGGTGAAGCTCACGCCCTGGAAGAACCGCCACTCGTGCCGTGGACGGAAGATCCCCACGTCTTTGGTCCGTGACTTCACCCGGAAGGTGTAGAGGAGGCGGTGGTAATCGTACGGATATCCGTCGAGCTTGTGCACCGCGACGTCGAGCTTGTAGGTGCCCTCGACGAGGTCCAGGCTGCCGATGGAAAACGCGGCCTCCGCGTCGCCGAGGATTCGGACCGGCTGGAAGTCCTCGATGTGGGTGTTCGTGCCATAGCAGCACACACCTTCGGCGTTGAAGATCCCGATGCCAATCACGAAGTCGTCGTTTTCAAGAGGCGACCGCAGCCGGATGCGGACGGTGAGGGGCTGGCCACTCTGGAAGACATGTGCGCCACTTCCGTCTGGACCAGATAGCTGCACGTCCGTGATCTCTATTTCCCGCGACCCCCATCGTCCCTCGGTGGCCCGGAACATGTCGGCTGGTCCTTCGGCAGTCTCGATCGGGTGGTCGGGCAGGACGGCGCTCGCCGGCTCGTCAGGCGAGACTGCAACGGCCGACTCCTGAGCCTTCGCATCACTCGCCGCGAGCTGCTGTTCCTCGCTCGCCTCGACATCGGTGATGTAGGCGCCGACAACGCGCTTGGGATCGCCTGTCGCTTTCACGCTGCCGGCGTCCATCCAGAGCGCCTCGTCACAGAAACGCTCGACGAGTCCCAGGGAGTGGGTCACGAGAAGGATCGTCTTGCCGCGCCGCTTGAATTCCGCGAACTTGTCCAGGCACTTGTGCGTGAATCCTTCGTCGCCGACGGCGAGCACCTCGTCGACGAGCAGCACGTCGGGATCGACGTGGATTGCCACGGCGAACCCCAGCCGCATGTACATCCCGGAGGAGTAGGTCTTCACGGGCGCGTCGATAAAGTCCTGCAGCTCGGCGAACTCGACGATTTCATCAAACCGTCGCGCGACCTCCCGCTTGGTCAAGCCGAGCATGATGCCGTTGATGAAAACGTTCTCGCGTCCGGAGATCTCGGGATGGAATCCCGCCCCGAGCTCGATCAATGCCGAGATGCGGCCGTTGACGTGCACGCTTCCGCTGGTCGGCTTCGTGATGCCCGCTACGAGTTTGAGCAGTGTGCTCTTTCCTGATCCGTTCCGGCCGATGACGCCGAGCGTACGGCCGCGCGCCACGTTGATGGTCACGTCCTTCACCGCCGGAAAGGTTTCGTCGGGGCGCAGATCGCGGATCAGACTACGCGACAGAAGCGCGCTCTTCAGCGTGGAGAACTGATGGCGACGGCTGTAACGCCTGTAGACCTTCGAGGCGTTGGCGAGTTGGATGGCGTTCACACTTCCTCCGCGAACGTGTCTCGAAGGCGATCGAACACCCAATAGCCAAACAGGAAGAACACGACCGATATGAGCCCCAGGAGCAGCGTCCACTTCATGTGCCCGACGGGACCTTCGAAGAACAGAATCTCCTGATAGGTGATAGCGAGATGCGTGAACGGGTTCAACTTCAAGAGTCTCGCCTGCCACATGACGTGACCAGGGTTCGCCAAATCCTCGAAGATGAAATACGGATAGATGATGGGCGTGGCGAAAAACCAGAACGTGAGGAGGTTGGCGAGAATGTCACGGATGTCGCGGAAATGCACGGTGAGCGCCGACAATATCAGCGCAAACCCAAGCGTCAGGATCAATTGCACCAGCACGACGATTGGAAACAGCGCCACTTCGTCGACATGCAGCGGCCGATGATAGTAGAGCAGAAACCCCGAGAGAATGGGCAACCCGAGAAAGAAATGGACCATGTTCGCCAGCACGCTGACGATCGGCAGAATCTCGGCGGGGAAAAGCACCTTCTTGATCAGGTTCCCGCCCGAAATCAGCACGCCCGCCGACTCGTTCAGCGACGAGGCGAACCAGGTCCATGGAAGGATGCCGCAGAACATGAACAGCGCGTAGGGCTCGATGCGTGGATCGTGCGACGCCGGCATCACGAATGTGAACACGAAGGAATAAACCAGGAGCAGCAGCAGCGGATTGATGAACGACCAGAAGAACCCGAGCACGGACCCCCGATACCGCGCTTTCAGCTCGCGCGCCACCAGGCTCTGAATCAGACCCCGGTAGCGGATCAGCCGAGCGAGGTTAGGGAACATCGATCTGGAGGATCACCGTCGTGATGTTGTCGGGGCCTCCTGCGTTGTTCGCGGCACTCACCAGATGCTGGCAGATCGCCTCGAGCGGTATCGACTGGCCGAGCAGCTCCGCGATCTGCGCATCGGGGACGACGCCAAAGAGGCCGTCGGAACACAGCAGGTAGCGCTCGCCGGCCTTGAGCGCGACTTCCGTGACGTCGACCTCCGGGTCCTCGCCGCCCGCGAGCGCGCGCGTCACGACATTCCGCCACGGGTGTTGTCTGGCGGCGCTGCGGCTCATCGTTCCCGCTCGTACCTGTTCCTCGACCCACGAGTGATCCGCGGTGATCTGCTGGAGGGCGCCCTGCCGCAGCACGTAGACGCGGCTGTCGCCGACGTGCGCCACGCTCGCCCGTTCATGGCCGAACAGCACCGCGGATGCCGTCGTGGCCATGCCGCGCAGCTCCTGCGAATCGGCGATCTTCGCGGCGATTTTGCGGTTGGCGAGGCGGAAGGCAGCTTTCAGCCGGTTGGCTTCGAGGCTGATCGAAGGATCGAAGGGAAAAGGCCAGGTGCGGTTCTTATCTGCGCCCGCCGTCTCCTCGATGAACGCTTCGATCGATTCGACGGCGACGCGCGAGGCGACCTCGCCCGCAACGTGGCCGCCCATCCCGTCGGCGACGACGAAAAGGCCGACGTCGGGCCGCGTCGAGTAGCTGTCCTCGTTGCTCGTTCGCCTGAGGCCGGGATCGGTGGAGACCGCCCACGAGAGCGACGGCAGCGGACACATATGAGGGCGTTTATCCTCTCACGTGCTCGCGCATCCGCTTCAGCTCCGCCACGCGCGCTCCCCCGGGCGTGCGCGCGGACACCTGCAGACGTATCAACGATTTCAGGAGCGCCACGCGTGCGCGCTCGTAGTCGACGTCCGACTTGGGTGCCGCGAGCCGCTCCTCGGCGCGTTTCTTCGCGGCCTCTGCGCGGGCGACGTCGATGTCCTCGGCGCGTTCAGCGAGCCGCGCGAGGATCGTGACGCGATCGGGGAGCACTTCCGCAAACCCGAACGCGATCGAGAAATAAGATTTGTCCTGTCCCTTGCGGTACCAGACCTCTCCCACCGCCAGCGCCGCGAGCAGCGGCGTATGGCCGGGAAGCACGCCAAAATACCCTGCGGATCCGGGGATCTCGACTTCGTCGACCTGCTCGTGCACGATGAGCCGGTCGGGCGTCACGATCTTCAGATCCAGATGCGACGGGAGCGCCATTACCCTTTCATCTTCTCAGCTTTTTCGACGGCCTCTTCAATCGTGCCGACCATGAAAAAGGCCTGCTCCGGAAGGTGATCATACTTCCCGGAGACGATTTCCTTGAAGCTGCGCACGGTGTCGGCGACCTCGACGTATTTACCCGGGAACCCGGTGAACTGTTCGGCGACGAAGAACGGCTGCGACAGGAATCTCTGAATGCGCCGCGCGCGCCCGACAATCAGCTTGTCTTCCTCCGACAACTCGTCGATTCCGAGAATCGCGATGATGTCCTGGAGGTCCTTGTAGCGCTGAAGGACCTGCTTGACCGCCCGAGCGGTGTTGTAATGCTCGTCGCCGATGATCCGGGCGTCCAAGATGCGCGACGTAGACGCGAGCGGATCGACGGCGGGGTAGATTCCCAGCTCGACGATTGCGCGCGACAGGTTCGTCGTCGCGTCAAGGTGCGCGAAGGTGGTGGCGGGCGCCGGATCGGTGTAGTCATCGGCGGGGACGTAAATGGCCTGAACCGACGTAATCGATCCTTTCTTCGTCGACGTGATGCGCTCCTGCAGCTCGCCCATTTCGGTCAACAGCGTCGGCTGGTATCCGACGGCCGACGGCATGCGTCCGAGCAGCGCCGACACCTCCGACCCCGCCTGCGTGAAGCGGAAGATGTTGTCGATGAAGAGGAGCACGTCCTTGTTCTCGGCATCACGGAAGTACTCGGCGACCGTGAGGCCGCTGAGCGCGACGCGCAGGCGTGCGCCGGGCGGCTCGGTCATCTGGCCGTAGACGAGCGCCGCGCGCGACTTCTCCATGTCCTCCAGGTTGATGACGCCGCTCTCCTGGAACTCGAGCCAGAGGTCGTTTCCTTCGCGCGTGCGCTCACCGACACCCGCAAACACCGACACGCCGCCGTGCTTGGTCGCGACGTTGTGAATCAGCTCCTGGATGATGACCGTCTTGCCGACACCGGCGCCGCCGAAGAGGCCGATCTTGCCGCCGCGGACGTACGGTTCGAGCAGGTCGACGACCTTGATGCCCGTTTCGAACATCTGCAACTCGGTCGACTGCTGATCGAGCGCGGGAGCCTTGCGGTGAATAGACCAGCGGTCGGCCGAGCGCACGGGGCGGTCCGGAAAATCCACTGGCTCGCCGAGCACGTTCATCACGCGGCCGAGCGTCGCCGGCCCGACCGGCATCGAGATCGGCGCGCCCGTGTCGATCGCTCTCATCCCGCGCTGCATGCCGTCGGTCGGCTTCATCGCGACGGTTCGCACGCGGTTCTCGCCAAGGTGCTGCTCGACCTCGACGACCACGTCGATCGCCTGCGCGGCCCCCCCGTCAGAGGTCACGCGCAGCGCGTGGTAGATCTCCGGGAGATGGCCGCCTTCGAATTCGATATCGACGACAGGTCCGATGACCTGGACGACTTTTCCTACCTTCTCCACTGCCGCTGTTACCATTCGGTTGTTCCTATCAGCTATCAGCTATCAGCTATCCGCCGTCAGCCCGTCAGCCTAGCTGAAAGCTGATAGCTGAAAGCTGATAGCTCTTATAACGCCTGGGCTCCGGAGACGACTTCGATAATCTCGCGAGTAATCGCCGCCTGGCGGACCTTATTCATATACAAAGTCAGCTGATCGATCATCTCGCCGGAATTGCGAGTGGCCGCGTCCATCGCGGTCATCTGGGCCGCATAGAAGGCCGCATTCGATTCAAGAAGCGCCCTGAATACCTGCACCTCGACGTAGCTCGGAAGCAGGTGCCTGAACAGCTCCGCCGGCTGCGGCTCGTAGAGGTATTCGACCTCCGCACCCGGAGTGCCGGCCTTCGCGCCGGCCTCCTCGAACGCGCCACGCGGGATCGGCAGCAGCTGCTCGACGACGACCCGCTGCAGCATGACCGATTTGAACTCGTTGTAGACAAGGTCGACGCTGTCGACTTCCCCGCCGATGAACGCGTCGATAGCCGCGTCGGCGATCCGTTTCGCGTTCTCGTATTTGAGCTGCGCGAAGAGATTCACCTGCTCGTAGCGCACCTCGAAGCCGCGCCGCGCGAAGAAATCGCGCCCCCGGCGCCCGACGAGGCCGAGCGCCACCTGCCGGCCGTGCGCTTCGGTGATGGAGGCGCCCGCCGCCTTGATGACGTTCGTGTTGAAGCTCCCGCACAGCCCGCGGTCGGCGGTGATGACGATCAGGAGGACCTTGCCTCCCGCCCGCGGAATCGCGCGCTCGTCGAGCAGCGCGTGCGACGCCGGATCGACGCGTGAGGCCAGGCTGGTCAGCACGCGCCGCATCTCACTGGCATAGGGGCGCGCCTGCTGGATGCGCTCCTGCGCGCGGCGCAGCCGCGACGCGGCGACCATTTTCATCGCCTTGGTAATCTGCTGCGTCGACTTGACCGCCCGGACGCGCCGGCGGATGTCAATCAGTGATGGCATACGTGGGACCGGCTAGGCCGCCGCCGACTTCGCCCGAGCGGCAAATGCGTCGGTGAATTCTTTCAGCGCCTGATTCAGATCCGTCTTGATCTGGTCGTCGATCTGTTTCTTGTCAGCAAGCGAGGTCAGAAGCTGCGCGCGCCGGGTTTCCAGAAACTGATACAGCTCCGATTCGTAGGCGCGGATCTGCTCGACATCAACGCCGTCGATGTATCCGTTGGTCGCGGCGTAGATGATAATCACCTGCTTTTCCACCGCGAGCGGCTGATACTGGGGCTGCTTGAGCACTTCGACGAGCCGCCGGCCGCGATTGAGCTGGTTCAGCGTCGCCTTGTCGAGGTCGCTGCCGAACTGCGCGAACGCCGCGAGCTCGCGGTACTGCGCGAGGTCCAGCCGCAGCGAACCGGCGACCTGGCGCATCGCCTTCACCTGCGCCGACCCACCGACGCGGGACACCGAGTTGCCGACGTTGATTGCCGGCCGGATCCCCTGGTGGAACAGGTCGCTCTCGAGAAAGATCTGGCCGTCGGTGATCGAGATGACGTTCGTCGGAATGTAGGCGGAGAGGTCGCCCGCCTGCGTCTCGATGATCGGCAGCGCGGTCAGCGACCCGCCGCCCAATTCCTTTTTCATCTTCGCGGCGCGCTCGAGCAGGCGCGAGTGCAGGTAGAAAACGTCCCCCGGATACGCTTCGCGACCCGGCGGCCGTCGCAGCAGCAGCGAAATCTCCCGATACGCCTGCGCGTGCTTCGAGAGGTCGTCGTACACGCACAACGCGTGGCGTCCGCTGTCCCGGAAGTACTCACCCATCGTGCATGCCGCGTACGGGCTGATGTACAGCAGCGGCGCCGGATCGGAGGCGGCCGCCGCGACGACGATGGTGTACTCCATCGCCCCCGCCTCTTCGAGGATGCGGACGACCTGCGCGATCGTGGACTGCTTCTGCCCGATCGCGTTGTAAATGCAGATGACGTCCTTTCCCTTCTGATTGATGATCGTGTCGACGGCGACGGCGGTCTTGCCCGTCTGCCGGTCGCCGATGATCAATTCGCGCTGGCCGCGGCCGATCGGCACCATCGCGTCGATTGCCTTGAGACCCGTCTGGAGCGGTTCCTTCACTGGATTGCGGTCGACGACGCCGGGCGCGAGGCGCTCGATCTCGCTGACGCGCTTCGCGACGATCGGGCCTTTGCCGTCGACGGCCTGCCCGAGCGCGTTGACGACGCGTCCGACCAGTTCCTCGCCCACAGGCACGGAAATGATGCGCCCGGTGCGCTTGACGGTGTCCCCTTCGCGGATCTCGGTGTACTCGCCCAGGAGCACCGCCCCCACGCTTTCCTCTTCCAGGTTCAGCGCGATCCCGTACACGCCGTGCGGGAACTCCAGCATCTCGCCCGCCATCGTCTTCTCGACGCCGTGCACGCGAGCGATGCCGTCGCCAATCGACACGATCGTGCCGACTTCCGCGACGTCCACGTCGACCGCGTAGCTTCCAATCTGGTCGCGAATGATCTTGGAGATTTCTTCAGCTTTGAGGTCCATAACATCCGGTCGATGCCGGGGCATCACGCCCAGCCAGTAGGCCGGCCCTTCATGGGCCGACAGTAGGCCGGCCCTTCAAGGGCCGGCGTGTACTATGCGTTCTCTGTCAGCGCTTCCTTCATCTTCTGCAGCTGGCGTGTCACGCTGCCGTCGTACACCGTGCTTCCCATACGCGTGATGGCCCCGCCGATGATCGACGGATCGACGCGGGTCTCCACCTGCACCTGCCGCCCCGTCGCCGCCGCAAGGCCGCGCTGCAGCGCCGCGACCCGATCCGCCGGAAGATCGACGGCCGTCACGACCTCGGCGCGCACCACCTGAGCGTATTCCATGAGCCGCGCGCGGTACGCGGCGGCGAGCTCCGGAAGGAGAACGAGCCGATCGCGATCCGCAAGCAGTTGCAGCAGCTTCCTGAAGGGAGGCGATACGCTCCCGGCTCGTGCGAGCAGCTCGTCGATCACCGCACGCTTGCGCGGCGAGGGAATCGCCGGATTCGAGAGCACGTGTTCGAGCTGCGCATTCCCCGCGACGAGCGCGGCGAATGCATCGAGATCGCGACCGGCCTGCTGCGCGTCGGCTTCCTTGAGCGCGACGTCGAACAACGCGCGGGCGTACCGAACGGCCGCCGCGCGGCTCGTCATCGCGCCTCCTGCAGTTGCGCCGCGTACCGATCCAGGAGCCGCAGTTGATCCTCGGATGTGATCGAGCGGCGGATGCGCTGCTCCGCGAGGCTCACGGCAAGCTGTGCGGCATGCTCGGTGAGCTCCCGCCGCGCCACGCGCAACCGCATCTCGATCTCGCGGTGGGTCTGCTCGATGAGCCGCTGCCGCTCGGCAGCGGCCTGCCGTGCGATCCGCTCCTTCTCCGCCGCGAGATCCGCCGCGCCTTGACGACGGAGCGTGTCGAGCTCGCCGGGCAGCGACTGGAGCTTCTTGTCGATCTCCGCAAGCTGCGCGGCGGCCGCGGCACGCACTTCGGCGGCCGTCACGAGATCGCTGCGGATCTGTGTGGCCCGCGATGCGAGGTATGCAGCAATGGGGGTCCGCAGGAAATAGGCGAGCGCGCCCACGAGGATTGCGAAGTTGACGACCTTTGCCGCCGTCTGCAGCCAGGTTTGCTCGTGCCGCCCTTCGGCGCCCGCGGCTCCCGGCGGTTCGTGCTGCGCGGCCCCCTGGGCGGCGGCCGTCTCCGGCCGCGCAGGCTCGTGCTGCTGCGCCGATACCGCAGCGATCGGCAACGTCGCCGCGATGATGACGGCGAACACAAGACTGCGTAGGGATCTCATCAGGATGCTTTGCGGCCCAGGATGCGCTCGGCCACTGCGGCGCCGAGCGTGTCAGCCTCGGCCGAGAGGCGCCGGCGCGCTTCATCCGCTTCGGCCTGCAGCTTCGCCGACGCGGCCGTGATTTCGGCTTCTGCCTCGGCTCGCGTCTGCGCCATGATGGCCGCCCGTTCGTCGAGCGCCGTGCGGCGCATCTCGTCCATCTGTCGGTAGAGCTCCGCGCGCGCCTCGCCCGTCTTCCTGTCGAACTCCGCCGCCGCGAGCCGCGCCTCGTGGGCCGATCGCTCCGCCAGCTCGCGCGCCGACGTGATCGCGCGCTGTCGCTCGTCCATCACCCGAAGGAGAGGTTTGAACAACAGTCGATCGAGCACGACCGTCAGCAGCAGGACGAAGAAGATGACCCAGACGACAGACAGATCCGGGAGCACAAGACCTCCGGGAGCAACACCACTCGGCCGCGATTTTGCCGCGGCACAAAACATCAATTTATACCACGTCCACGGGGTCGAGCGCCTCTCAAAAGTCAGCGACAGGGCGCCTCCGATGGCCGGACATTCGAGGGTCCGTTAGTAAATCGAGAGCCGCGGTGACGATGGCGGTGTGACTCGGCCGATCGCGGCCGCCGTCACCGACGCCGAAGCCAGCGCCGCGACCACCGCGGTCGCCTGAGTGGACACAACGGCGGCCAGCAACCCGCCCGACGTCTGCGGGTCGTACAGCAAATCGACAACCTCGGGGCGAACTCCTGCAGCAACGCGGACGTCGCTTCCGAAGTGTTCCCTGTTCGTACGGCCTCCGGCAGGAATGTTGCCGTGAACCAGCGAAACGGCCCCCTCAATCATCGGCACGCTCGCGGCCTCGATTTCGATCGAGCAACCGCTCGCGACGGCCATCTCCGTCGCGTGGCCGATCAATCCGAAGCCCGTAATGTCTGTACAGCCGTGCACCACTCCGGGGTCCAGCGTTCGCAGCACGTCAGCCGCCGCCTTGTTCAGCGCCGTCATCGTCCGGATCGCCGCCTCGATGGCTTCAGCCGGGGCCCGGCCAAACTTCAAGGCCGTCGCGATGACTCCGGTCCCGAGCGGTTTGGTCAGGATCAACGCGTCTCCAGGCTGCGCACCAGCATTGGCGAGCACGTGTCGAGGATGCACTTCACCAGTCACGGCGTAGCCGAACTTGATCTCGGAGTCCTGCACCGTGTGCCCGCCGAGGAGCGCGACCCCTGCCTCCCGAAGCTTTGCCAAACCGCCGGCGAAGATCTGCTGCAGGATTGAACGCTCCGCGTCCTTCGGAAACGCCGCGATCGCCAGCGCCGTCAGCGGCCGGCCGCCCATCGCGTAGACGTCGCTCAAGGCATTAGCGGCGGCGATCTGGCCGTAGACGAACGGATCGTCGACGATCGGCGTGAAGAAATCGACGGTCTGGACGAGCGCACGCTCGCCGTCGAGCCGGTACACACCGGCATCGTCCGAGGTCCTGTAGTCGATGAGGACCCGGTCGTCATCGGTCGGGGGCAAACCGCCCAGCACCTGGGCGAGCTCGCCTGCGGCGAGCTTGCTCGCTCAACCGGCGCAGGCGGCGTAGTCGGTCAGCTTCTTCGTCATTTCGTGTCGGTCAGCGCCTCGTAAATACGCTGCAGCTCGTCTTCCGATTCGAAATCGATTTCGATCTGTCCTCCGCGGCGTTTACGTTCGATCCGCACACGCGTGCCGAGCACGAATCGCAGCTTCTCTTCCGCGGCGCGCGTGTGCACATCCTTCTGCGGCGGCTCTTTCGGCGAGGCCGGAGTCGTGCCCTTCTTGACGAGCGCCTCCGTCTCTCGCACGGACAGATTCTTGGTGACGATGTCGCGCGCGACGCGAAGCTGAGAGTCCTCGTCGGGCAGCGCGAGCAGCGCGCGCGCGTGGCCCATCGACAGCGCGCCGGACGCGAGGTTCGCGCGCACGTCCTGAGGCAGCCGGAGCAGACGCAGGAAATTGGCCACCGACGATCGGTCCTTGCCCACGGCGTCGGCAATTTGCTCCTGCGTGAGCTGGTAGTCGTCGACGAGCCGCCGGTACGCCTGCGCTTCCTCGATCGGGTTGAGGTCTTCACGCTGGATGTTCTCGATCAACGCGGCGGCGAGCAGGCGCTCTTCGGGGATGTCACGCACGACGACGGGAACTTTGAGAAGCCCGGCGCGCTGCGATGCGCGCCAACGCCGCTCTCCGGCAACGATCTCGTAGGCGCCCTCGACCTTGCGGACGACGATCGGCTGAATGATCCCGTTGGACTGGATCGATCGCGCGAGCTCGTCGATCTTCGAGTCGTCCATGTTCGTGCGCGGCTGGAACCGGTTGGGACGAAGGAGATCGCTGTCGACTTCGAGCGCGCGCTCGCCCGCTGTCGGCGGCGCGGCATCAGGGATCAGGGCCGAGAGTCCACGTCCGAGTGCGGGTCGTTTGTCAGCCATGGTGCTGCTCCGTCGGGAGGGATGAATCACGCGCGATGACCTCGCGGGCGAGCGCGAGGTAGGCCTCGGCGCCTTTGGATTTGACGTCGTAAACGATCGCCGGCATTCCATGGCTGGGCGCTTCGCCGAGCCGGATGTTTCGCGGAATCACGGTGTCGTACACGCGCTCCTGGAAGAAGGCCCGGATGTCTTTCGAGACCTGTTGCCCCAGGTTCGTGCGCTCGTCGTACATCGTCATCAGGACGCCGGCGATGTCGAGCGATGGATTGAACGCGGCGCGTACGCGGCGAAGCGTCGCGACGAGATCCGCGAGACCTTCGAGCGCGAAGTATTCGCAGTTGAGGGGGATCACGACGGCGTCGGCCGCGACGAGCGCATTGAGCGTCAGCAGTCCGAGTGACGGCGGCGTATCGATGAACACGTAATCGAACCCGTCGCGCAGTCGGTCGAGGAGCAGGCGCAGACGCAGCTCCCGGTGGGGAAGTGTGACCAGATCGATCTCGGCGCCAGTAAGGTTCCTGTCGGCCGGGATCAGCGAGAGGCCGGAGGTTGAAGTTTTCAATACAAAGTTATTTAGATTGTCAACTTCAGCCGTGAGCGCTTGATAGATCGTGCGGTCCCCGGCGGCGCGTCCTTTCAGCCCGACGCCGCTGGTCAGGTTGGCTTGCGGGTCCATGTCGACCAGCAGTACCCGCTGCTCGGCGAGTGCGAGGGATGCTGCGAGGTTAATCGCTGTTGTGGTCTTGCCAACGCCGCCTTTTTGATTTGCAATTGCGCGAATTCGTGCGGCCATTTTGGGTCAAACAACCAATCTGACGAGCTGCACCGACAGAATATCACGCAGCTTGTTGTTTCACGTGGAACGTTTCTACGACTAGCGGAGCTTCTGAAGCACGGTGAGACGGCTCTGCAATGTTTCGATCAGGGGCACCGTCGCGATCCAGCGCAGCGGGGGGACCAACTCGGGTATCGCGGGGCCGCTTGGTCCCCGAAACAAGAACAGAACTCCTCCAGGTCGCACAAAAGCCTGGAGAGTGTGAAGGATCTTCACTTCCACTCGCACAGCTCGCAGCGAAAGAACCGCAAAAGCTTCATGCAACTCAGGGCGCGCGAGGAGTTCCTCGTAACGGCTGGTTTCTACGGTCGTCTTGTCAAGATGCAAAGTTCTCACGGCTTCTCGCAGGAACGCGGATTTGCGTGCCTTGACTTCGACCATTGTGAGGCTTACTGACCGGGTCGCCAGCTTCATCGGGATTGCTGGCGACCCCCCGCCTGAACCGACATCCATAACGCTCGCCGTCGCTTCAGGGAAATGCTTGGCGGCGGCGACTGGCTCGAGAAGCAGCCGATCGATCGCTTCATCGACGTTCTCGAGCGCCGTCAAATTGATTTTGCGGTTCCAGCGCGAGAGAAGCTCGTAATACGTCACGAGATCAGCGGTCAGTTCTCCAGGCAGGAACAGCCCTGCCTTCGACGCGCGCTTCGAAAGACGCGTTCGAAAATCCCGCTGTGCCACGGCATCAGAGTATCAAATGGCACGGCTTTGTTTCCGACGGTACCAGGCACTCTGCACGAAAGTGCCAGCCATTTTCGCGTTATTGGATCGGGCTACGGTCGAGGTAGGTCCCGACCAGCGCGACAGCCGCAGGGGTCACTCCCGGAATCCTCAGGGCCTGCCCCAGTGTGGCCGGCCGGATCCGCGTCAAGCGCTCGATCATTTCCCGAGATAGACCGGGAATACCGTGAAACGTGAACTCGTCTGGAATTCTTCGGTGTTCCTGACGCCGCTGCCGTTCCACGGCCGCGGACTGCCGCTGCAGATAGCCCTCGTACCTGAATTCCGTCTCCACGCTGCCGATGTCGATCGCTCGATCGCATTCGCGGACATCCAGCGCGACCTCGCCGCCTTCCCACAATCCCGATAGCGTAATCTCCGGCTGCTTCAGCGCTCTAGCGGCGGGTAGCCGAGCCCCCGATGGCGCCGAAACAACCGCGCCACCCACCGTCTGCATGTTGCGCTCGAACCGGTCCCGCCGTGCAACGAAGCGCTCCCAGCGTTCGTCGCTCACGAGCCCGATCTCACGGCCGCGCGGCGTCAACCGCAAGTCGGCATTGTCGATGCGCAACAGCAGGCGGTGCTCCGCCCGCGACGTGAACATGCGGTATGGCTCCAGGCATCCCTTGGTCGTCAAGTCGTCGATGAGGATTCCGATGTACGCCTCGTGCCGCCCGAGGGTAAACGCTCGCCCCGGCCGCGCGGCGTTGATTCCCGCGACAAGACCTTGCGCAGCCGCCTCCTCGTATCCCGAGGTGCCGTTGATCTGGCCCGCGAGAAACAGCCCCCGCACGCGGCGCGTCTCGAGCATCGCATCGAGCTCTGTCGGTTGAATGAAGTCGTATTCGACCGCGTAGCCTGGACGCAGCATCACAGCGGACTCGAGGCCTGGAAGCGCGTGGACGAGTTCGGCCTGCACCGCAGCCGGCAGGCTCATCGAAAAACCGTTGACGTAGATCTCGTCGACGTCGAGACCCTCCGGTTCCAGGAATATCTGGTGGCGCTCGCGATGCGGAAACCGCATCACTTTGTCCTCCAGCGACGGGCAGTACCGCGGCCCGATGCCCTGAATCTGGCCGTTATAGAGCGGCGACCTACCGATATTCCTGCGCACGAGATCGTGCACGTGGTCGGTCGTGTACAGCAGGTGACACGCGATCTGTGGCCGCTGGATCGCGCCGCTGACAAACGAAAACGCCACGATGGGATCGTCGCCGTGCTCGGCGGGGAAGCGGGCGAAATCGATGCTCCGGCGATCAAGGCGAGGTGGCGTGCCGGTCTTCAGGCGGCCCCACTCGAAGCCGAACGATTTCAGAGACTCGGCGAGCGCGCGAGACGGTGGTTCACCGGCGCGCCCCGACGGACGCTGCTCGGGGCCGACGTGCACGAGGCCATTTAGAAATGTCCCGGTGGTGACGACGAGCGAGGTGCAGCCGTAGCGTTCGCCGCTTTCCAGCTCGATTCCCGTGACCCGCGACCCGTCCACGAGGATTCGTCCGGCCTTTCCCAGGATCCACTCGATGTTCGATTCTCCATCGAGCGTCGCCTTCACCCAGGCACTGTAGCGCCGCTTGTCCGCCTGGGCGCGCGGCGACCACACTGCCGGGCCGCGGCTGCGGTTCAGCATCTTGAACTGGATGCCGGTCGCGTCGATCGCCAGCCCCATGAGCCCGCCGAGCGCATCGATCTCCCTGACAAGGTGCCCCTTCGCGGTACCGCCGACGGCGGGATTGCACGGCATGTGCGCAACCGTCGAGTCCGATAACGTGCACACCCCGACGCGACGCCCCAGTTTCGCCGCCGCCCATGCGGCCTCGACCCCGGCGTGTCCCGCGCCGATCACAATGACGTCGAAGTCGACATGGCTTTGCGTCATAGATTACTTTCCTATACAAAACGTCTCGAAGATCGTTCGCAGGACGTCGTCAGCCGTCCGCGCGCCGGTGACCTCCTCGAGCAAGGCGCGCGCGTCCGACACGTCCGCGGCCGCGAGCTCCTCCGGCAGACCGCTGCCCGCGGCGGCGGCGGCACGGGTCAACGCCGCCGAGGCCCTCGACAACAGATCGATGTGACGCACGTTCGTAATCGCGGGCGTGTCGCGGAGGCGTTCGCTTCCGGCGAGCGTGTCGGCGATCGCGCGCTGCAGCGCCTCGATCCCCGACCCCTCCTTTGCAGAGACCACGATCGCGTCTGCACCGGCGTGTTCGACAGGCCACGCGGCCGGCAGATCGCATTTGTTCGCGATCACCAGGCGGCGCGTTTCCGGCGCGTGGAGCTGCAGAAGATCGCGATCGTCCTCGGTCAGCGGACGCGATCGGTCGAGGACGACGAGCACCAGATCCGCTGCGCGTCGGGCCGAGTGCGCGCGCGACATCCCCTCCCGTTCCACGACGTCCGCCGCTCCGACATGCAGCCCCGCGGTGTCGATCAACGTGATCGCCGCGCCGTCGATGTCCACGACTTCCGTCAGCAGATCGCGCGTGGTGCCGGGGATGTCGGTGACAATCGCCCGCGCCGCACCCGCCAGCCGGTTGAAGAGGCTGGACTTTCCGGTATTGGGCGTCCCGACGAGCGCGACCTGCGCGCCTTCACGCACGAGGCGTCCACGTCCGGCATCCGCGAGAAGCCGCTGGATCTCGTCACGAATCGCGAGGATGTCACGCGACGCGGCGTCCGGGTCCACGAAGTGGTAGCCCTCTTCCGGAAAATCCAGCGAGGCCTCCAGCTTCGCCGAGAGTGCGAGCAGCGTCGAATCGATCTCGCCAATCCTGCTCGTCAACGTTCCCTCGAGCTGGTCGAACGCCGCCCTCGCCTGCAGCGGCGTCACCGCGGCCACGAGATCGCGCACCGCTTCGGCCTGAACGAGATCCATGCGGCCGCCGAGAAATCCGCGGAACGTGAATTCGCCAGGCTCCGCCAGACGCGCACCCGCGTGCATCGCTTCATGGACGATCGCCTGTAGCAGCACCGGACTGCCATGTGCGCTGATCTCGACAACGTCCTGACCGGTGTAGGAGTGCGGAGCAGGAAAGAACGTGACGACGGCCCTGTCGATCGCGTGTTCATCAGCCACGATGCGTGCGAGGGTCGCGCGGCGGGGATCAAGCGGCTCCGCACGCGCGATCAGCGCACCACCGATGACCGAAGCATCCGGCCCACTGATTCGCACGACTCCGATCCCGCCGCGTCCCGGCGGTGTCGCGATCGCGACGATGGTGTCGTCGGGGGAGAACACAGGGCGTCCGTTTGTCGTTTCAGGTTTTGCGTTTTGGGTTGGGGTTCTTCGTTATGCGTGGGCGTTCAAAACCCAAAACCCAAAACGCCAACGCAAAACCCAAAACCTGAAACCCAAAACGGATCCGTTAGTGCCTGACCGAAATGATGACGGTCTTGAGAAACGCATCCCCGATGCTTTCGGACGCCATCTGCGGATCCTCGGCGACCGTGAGGTGAACGATTCGGCGGGCGTACGGATTCAACGGTCCCATCTCCTGCGGCCCCATCGTCCTCGCCTTGTCCATCATGAAGCGCGCCATCTGACGGAGCTCCGCGTCCTTGGCCTTGCGGTAGTCCATGCAGTCCACGACGAACGAGCGATCGTCCTTGAGTTCCCGCCGGAACGCCGTGTTGACGATCTGCTGGAGCGCGTCGAGCGCCTCGGCCTTGCGCCGCAGCAACGCCTCGCCCCCTTCACCTGACAACTCCACACGGATGTTGTCGCCGGCGTCGACGACCGCGACGTCCAGCGGCAGCCCCATCGCCGCAACGGTTTGTTTCGCGAACTCGCGCACGCGCTCGTGGAGGTCCATCACTTCCGCTCCTTGACAGCCTGATCAGTCCGACCCGACCCTGCGCCCTTGACGCGTCGCTCCGCAGGCGGGCGCACGGTCCGGACCTTGGGTGGACCAATCAGCTTGTTGGTCAGCGCCTGCTGCCCGATTGCCCAGAGGTTGCTCGTCGTCCAGTACAGGACGAGCCCGCTCGGCATGAAAAGGAGCCACGACATCATGATGAGCGGCATGAAGAGCATCATCCGCTGCTGCATAGCATCGCCGCCAGACGGCGTCATCTTCGTCTGAACCAACTGGGTGACCCCCATGATGACGGGTGTGATGTACAAGGGGTCGCGAATCGAGAGATCGTGAATCCACCCCATGAACGGCGCGCCACGCAACTCGATCGCCACCGAGAGCATCGAGTAGAACGCGAGAAGCACGGGGAACGTCAGCAGCATCGGCACACAGCCGCTCGCGGGATTCACGCCGCGCTCGCGATACAGGCTCATGAGCTCGGTGTTCATCTTCTGCTTCGCAGGATCGGTCATCTTCAGGTTCGCATAGCGATCCTGGATGGCCTTCACCTCTGGCTGGATCTCCTGCATCTTTCTCATCGACACAACGCTCTTGTGCCGGAGCGGGAACATCGCAACGTTGATGAGGACCGTGAGGATGATGATCGACCAGCCGTAGTTGCCGACGTAGCCATTCACCCACTTCAATGCGCGCAGCAGCGGAACGACCAGCCACGCGAAAATCCCGAAGTCAATCGAGCGCACGAGATCCCGATCGACGGCCGCGAGCACGTCGAAGTCCTTCGGGCCGACGAAGAATCGGGTTCGGGCCTGATCGGCATAGCGCACGGACCAATCGATGAAGTGTGCCGCGGCGTTCTTGTCGGTTGCGCCCGCGAGTGGAACCTCCAACGTGCGGTAGTCGACGTGAATCGGCCTGCCCGCAGGAAGTGTCGCGGCGAGGAAGTAATGATCGTCGACGCCCGCGAACCCGATCTGTCCTTCCTGGACGGCGTTCTCAGCGACCTTGTTCGCCTTGACGCGATGCACGTCACCGTCGCGATAGAAGATCGGCTGCGGCGCCGGATCGTACGAACGCGTCGAGGTCACGACTCCGCTGCCGATTCCAGGACCCCAGAGAATCGTCGGGACGATGGGCTTGCCGCCCTGTGACACAGTCGCCGTGAATTCGATGACGTAGGGCGACGACTCGGAGAACACGAACTCCTTGCGCGCGCTGAGACCGCTTGCGTCCTGATACTCGAACGTCAGCGTCGCCGAACCCGACGCGACCTGCAGGTGGTCAGCACTCGGCTTGAACAGCGCGTTCGCGAGCGTCGCGCTCGCGGCCGCATCCGGCAACTGAAGCGTGAATGGACGTGGCGAGCCCGCCGGAACGGTGTGCGGCACCATTTCGAGGGGTTGATGGTTGGCGTCCTGATACTTCTTCAGCCGCCAGCTTTTCAGCGCCCCGGCGCGTGTCGTGAAGACTGCCTGCACCGATTGATTGTCGACGGTGATGTCGCGCTCCGTCGTGTCGCCGACGAGCGCTGCCGCAGCCGTCGGCTCCGCCGGCTGCGCGGACGCGGCGGTCGTTTGCGGTGCCGTCACGGGTGGCGCCGTCACGGGCGGTGCGGTCGGGCTGCTGCTTTCCGAACTGGCAGGGCCTTGAACCGCTGATGGCTGTTTGCCGCCCGGCGGTTTCTGCGGCTGAAAAAGCGCCTGAAACGCGTAGAGCACGACGAAGGACAGAACGACCGCAAGTAGAACCCGTTTTTCCATGGAACTGCTAACGGCCCCCATGCTCTCGCGCCGGCACAGGGTCGAACCCGTGCGACCCGAGAGGGCGGCAGCGGGCCAGGCGCTTCAATCCCAGCAGCGAGCCACGGATCACGCCGAATCGCTCGATCGCCTCGCCAGCGTAGTCCGAGCACGACGGGATGAACCGGCACGAGCCCGCAAATAGCGGGGAGAGAGAGACCTTGTACGCGCGGAGCACCGTCAGCGCAGCGCGCTGGGCGATTGAGAGGTTATCGGGCGACATTGACGGGCGGCAGGCGCGCAGCGCAGCGTTTGAGGGTGTTCCGGAAATCGGCCTCGAAATCCGGATAGGCGGCATCGAACAGCTCACGGCGCGGAATGACCACGAAATCCACGCCAGCCTGAGCGGCGGCGGAACGACGGAATACCTCTCGAATCAATCGTTTAGCCCGGTTTCTTCTGACTGCATCCCCGAGTTTCCTGGAGGCGACGATGCCGAGGCGCGCCGTGGTGGATTCGTTTGGCGCCACAAGAATCGTGAGGAATCGCCCTTTGACGCGGATCGATCTGTCGAATGCGCGCTGGAATTCACCGCGGCGCCTCACCCGGCGGTCCTTCGAGAAACGCTCGGACGGCATCGGCAGTCCTCCGCGAGCCAGCCCGCGCGCGATTACGGCGAGGAAACCGTCAGGCGCTTGCGGCCCTTCGCGCGGCGGCGCTTGAGAACCTGACGCCCTTTCTTGGTTGCCATTCGCACGAGAAATCCATGCGTACGCTTGCGGCGCCGGCGGTTTGGCTGGAACGTAACACTCATTGTCGGTCCTCTGCAGCGAGAGAATAAAGGGGGAGAAAATCTCGATAGTAACGAACTCGGCCGAATTGTGTCAATTCCGCCAGGCCCCGGCAACCGGGGCGTTGTCCGAGCCTGTACGCGTGTGCTACAGTCTTCGGTCCCCTGCGGCCCCTCGTAGGGGTTCCCCCCGAAGTTTTCCACAACTGTGGAAAAAAATGTGGAAAAGCAAGGGATGGAAAGCGACTGGCACGCGCACATGACCGGCAGTATCTGGGACCAGGTCCTTTCCCGCATCGAAACCAAGGTTAATCGGCACATCTTCTACACCTGGTTCAAACCCACGAGTTTCGTGCGCGACGATGGGGAGTCCCTGAAAATCCGCGTACCGAACGCGTTATTCCGCGATTGGCTCACGAAACATTACGCGGCCGTTCTGGACGAGGCGCTGAGCGAGGTCGACCGTAAAGGGACGATTATCAGCTTCGTCACGGACGGTATGGAAACGGCCGAGGTGGCCGTCCCTCCGCCCATCCCCGATGCGCCAATCTTGCCTGGGCCGGTGATTATCGATTCGCTGCCAGATGCCACGTCCGAGTCGCCCGACGAATACGCCACAGGGGGGCTTGCGCCCCGTTACTCGTTCGATACGTTCATCGTCGGCCCCTCCAACCAGTTCGCGCACGCCGCGTGCCGGGCCGTTGCCGAAGCGCCGTCCCGCTCCTACAACCCGTTGTTCATCTACGGCGGCGTGGGACTCGGAAAAACGCATCTCATGCACGCGATCGGGCATTACGTCCTCAATCATCTGAAGTCGCTCAAGCTGACCTACATCTCTTCCGAGCGGTTCATGAACGAGATGATCAACGCGGTGCGGTACGACCGCGTGCTCGATTTCCGCGAGCGGTATCGCAGCGTCGACGTGCTCCTTGTCGACGACATCCAGTTCCTGGCGGGGAAGGAAGGGACGCAGACCGAGTTCTTCCACACGTTCAATGCGCTCTACGACTCGCAGAAGCAGATCGTGATCAGCAGCGACTGCCCGCCGCACGAGATTCCACAGCTCGAAGAGCGGCTGCGATCGCGATTCGAGTGGGGTCTGATTGCCGACATTCAGTCACCGGATCTCGAAACGAAGGTTGCGATTCTCAAGAAGAAAGCGGAGACCGAAGGTGTGCCGCTCCCCGACAACGTGGCGATCTACATCGCGGGCAAGATCAAGTCGAACATCCGCGAGCTCGAAGGGTCGCTCATTCGATTGATTGCATACGCATCGTTGACGGGCCGCGAGATTTCGCTGTCGCTCGCGCAGGACGTGCTGCGCAACGTACTGCAACACGACGAGCGAGCCGTGACGATCGAAGGCATCCAGAAGTTCGTCTCGGATTACTACCAGCTGAAACATGGCGAGCTGAAGTCTCGCAACAACTCGAAATCGGTGGCGATGCCGCGGCAGATTGCGATGTATCTGTGCAAGGCGTTGACGAACGCGTCGCTCCCCGAGATCGGCAAGAGCTTCGGCGGCAAGCACCACTCGACCGTCATCCATTCCATCCGGAAGATCGAAGACCTCAGACAGCGCGACGGAAATTTCAACACGCTTATCAACACCTTCCTGGAGTCGTTTCGGTAAGGATTTCTCTCGGCGAGCGGTCTTTTGCACAGTCTTCGACAGCGCGGGCTGCGGATGAAATGTGGACGGCTCGACAACCCGGGTTTATCCACCGAATCGCGCGCGGAATACCGCTACGGTACCGAAACCGGATGCACAGGCTAAATACCAGAATTTCAAGGGGTAAACGGCGTGTTTTTGGTTTTCAACAGCACCTCTTTCTTGGTATAATTCTTTGTTCCTGATCTCCCTCACAATTGAAGGGATCAGCGCGGCTTTCCTTGGAGTCGGAAAGCGCCTTCCCCGAGAGGTCGTCACCACATGGAGCTGGTCGTACGCAAGGCCGATCTGCTGCGCGAACTGCAACTCTTTCAGGGCATCGTCGAACGCAAGAACACGATCCCGATCCTCGCAAATGTCCTGATTGAAGCCGACAAGGACCAGGTTCGCCTGCTCGCGACCGACCTCGAAGTGGGGCTGCGGAGCAAATGCCAGGCCTCGGTGTCGAAAGGCGGGTCGCTCACGCTGCCGGCGAAAAAGCTCTACGAGATCATCAAGGCGCTGCCTGAGACCGACGTCCGGATCGAGGAGGACAAGAGCGGCGTCAAAGTTGCTGCCGATCGGTTCGACTCGCGGATGCAGACACTGCCGCGCGAGGACTTTCCGACGCTGCCCGACGGAACGGGCGCCTATAGTGCGACGTTGCCGCGCGACGTCCTCAAGCAGATGGTCGCGAAAACGCAGTTTGCGATCACGGGAGAAGATACTCGGTATTTTCTGAACGGGGCGCTGTTCATCCTGCGCGCCGATTCGATGAGCCTGGTCTCGACCGACGGCCATCGCCTCGCGTTGATCACGGTGCCGCGCGACAAGGCGACGGGGAAGGGACGCGCCGAAGACGAGATGCGCGTCATTCTGCCGCGCAAGACGCTGCTGGAGCTCGGACGCCTGCTCGCGGAGGGTGATGGCGACATCCAGTACGAGCGGGGGGAGAACCACCTGTTCTTCGACATCGGCGGCCGGCTGCTGATCTCGCGGATGATCGACGGGCAGTTCCCCGCCTTCGAGCGCGTGATTCCCAAAGGGAACGACAAGCGCGTCGAGTTCGATCGCGACCGGCTGACGAACGCGGTGAAGCGCGTGGCGCTGCTCTCGAACGAACGCTCGCGCGCCGTGAAGTTCCAGATGGACAAGGGCAAGGTCGAGATCGCGTCGAGCAGTCCCGAATTCGGCGAAGCGAAAGAAGTGCTGATGGTGGATTACGCTGCCGCACCGGTCACCATCTGTTTCAATGCGCAGTACGTCCTCGACTTCCTCAGCGTCGTGGAAACCGACTCGGTCGGCCTGGAGTTCAAGGACGAAATGAGCCAGGCCGTGAGGAAACCCATCGGGGCGGAGGGGTACGACTACACCTACGTCATCATGCCGATGCGGATCTAATCGAATCTGATTGATGTCTGAACTGGAACCCCAAGACGAGCAGCAGCGGGCCGCCGCCGCCACGCCGGAGGACCGCATGAGCGCGGAAACGCTCGTGCCGGAGGGCGTCCATCCCGCGTCGGGCAACGGCAACGGCGCGACCGCGGTCGACGATTACGGCGCGGACAAAATCAAGGTACTCGAAGGCCTCGAGGCGGTCCGCAAGCGGCCGGCGATGTACATCGGGTCGACCGGCGCGCCCGGTCTGCACCATCTCGTCTACGAGATCGTCGACAACTCGATCGACGAAGCGCTGGCCGGCTTCTGCGATCAGGTCAACGTCACGCTGCATATCGACAACTCCGTCACCGTTGTCGACAACGGCCGGGGGATCCCGGTCGATCAGCACGCGAGCGGAAAGTCGGCGGCCGAAGTCGTGCTGACGGTGCTGCATGCAGGCGGGAAGTTCGACAACGACAGCTACAAAGTGTCGGGCGGCCTGCACGGGGTCGGCGTGTCGGTCGTGAATGCGCTGTCGGAGACGCTCGACCTGGAGATCTGGCGCAACGGCGAGGTCTACACGCAGACCTACGAACGCGGCATCCCGACCCGTCCGCTCGAAGTCACCGGGACGACGAAGAAGCGCGGCACGAAGATCACGTTCAAGCCCGACGTCCAGGTATTCGAGACGACCGAATACAGCTTCGACACGCTGGCGCAGCGCCTTCGCGAGCTCGCGTTCCTGAACGGCGGTGTCACGATCACGCTCGAGGACGAGCGCGACGGGAAGTCACACAAGTTTCTGTACGAAGGCGGGATCATTTCGTTCGTCGAGTACCTGAACCAGAACAAGACGCTCGTCAACGACAAGCCGATCTACATGCACGGCGAGAAGGACGGCATCGACGTCGAGATGGCGCTGCAGTGGAACGACGGCTACGCGGAGACGGTGTACTCGTTCGCCAACAACATCAACACGCACGAGGGGGGCACGCACCTCTCCGGTTTCCGCTCCGCTCTGACGCGCACGATCAACTACTACGCGGGGAAGAACAACCTCGCGAAGGACCTGAAGGACTCGAGCATCGGCGGCGACGACATCCGTGAGGGCCTCGTCGCAGTGGTCAGCGTGAAGATTCCGCGGCCCCAGTTCGAAGGGCAGACGAAGACGAAGCTCGGCAACACCGAAGTCAAAGGCATCGTCGAGGCAATCCTCAACGACAAGCTGGGCGCGTATCTCGAGGAGAATCCGTCGGTCGCGAAGCGGATCGTTGCCAAGGCCGTCGACGCCACCCGCGCGCGCGAAGCGGCGCGCAAGGCCCGCGATCTCGTCCGGCGAAAAGGTGCGCTCGACAGCAGCGCGCTGCCGGGGAAGCTGGCGGACTGCCAGGAACGCGACCCGGCGCTGAGCGAGCTGTACATCGTCGAAGGTGAGTCCGCGGGAGGTTCGGCGAAGCAAGGGCGCGATCGGCGCTTCCAGGCCATCCTGCCGATCAAGGGCAAGATACTCAATGTCGAGAAGGCGCGCTTCGACAAGATGCTCGGGAGCGACGAGATCAAGACGATGATCGCAGCGCTCGGGTGCGGGATCGGAACCGAGGACTTCGACCTGTCGAAGCTGCGGTACCACCGAATCATCATCATGACCGACGCGGACGTCGACGGCTCGCACATCCGCACGCTGCTGCTGACGTTCTTCTATCGCCAGATGCGCGCGCTCGTCGACGCGGGGTACGTGTACATCGCACAGCCGCCGCTCTTCCGGGCAAAGCGAGGACGCACCGAGCACTTCATTCGAGACGAGCGCGAGCTCGAGAATTGGCTGACGCACCGCGCGGTCGAATCGCGCGTGGTCGTGCTGCCCGACGGCAGAGAGATGTCGGGCGCGGACCTGGAGACGAAAATCGAGAAGCTGAGCCAGTTCCGCAAGTACCTGCAGGTCGTCGAGCGGCGCGGTCCCACGCGGGACGTGATTCTTGCGCTCCTCGACCGCGGGGTTCGGGCCGACAAGGCCTTCTTCAGCGATCAAGCGCAACTGCAGGCGCTCGCCGACGTGCTGATCACGGCGACGCGCACCGCGACCGTGCATCCAGACGAAGAGCACCAGGCCTTCGGCATCGTCATCGAGGATCGCAGCGGCGGGTATCCACGCCATCACCGGGTCGATCTGGATTTCGTCTCCACGACGGAGTTCCGGACGCTCGCGAGCAGCTACCAGGACGTCAAGGGCGTGCGGGGTCCGATGGTTGTCAAGACGCTGGCGGCAACCGACGGAGACGAAGCCGCTGAGGATGCCGGACAGGCGGCCGCGAACGACACCGCAATAGGGGGCGCGCCGCTCGATCCCGCGACGAAGCTGGCCGCCGAGCCGAAGGTCCCAGACGCGAGCTCGATTCCGCGATCCGCGGCGAAGGCGAAGGACTCGGAGATCCGCGTCGAGTCGCTCGACGACCTCGTCGAGTTCTTCATCGCGGCGGGCAAGAAAGGGATTGCGATCAACCGCTACAAGGGCCTCGGCGAGATGAACCCGGACACGCTGTGGGAGACCACGATGGATCCTGTGAAGCGTACGCTGCTCCAGGTGAGGGCGGAGGACCACACCGAGGCGGATCTGATGTTCACGACGCTGATGGGCGATCAGGTGGAGCCGCGCCGCAAGTTCATCGAAGACAACGCGCTCGACGTCAAGAATCTTGATATCTGAACGGCTTCGCCGGTTGGTTTGTCGTTTCGGGTTTTCAGTTTTGGTTGAGGTTTGAGTTTGCGAGTTGGTCGTTGCGTATAACCTCAAACGAAAGACGGCAACGTAAAACGACAAACGCAAAACCAAAAACGGACGCTATTCATCGATGACCGATATCGCTGCTTCCAAAATCCCCGTCAATATCGAAGACGAGATGAAGCGCTCGTACATGGATTACGCCATGAGCGTAATCATCGGACGAGCGCTGCCCGACGTCCGAGACGGCCTGAAGCCCGCGCACCGGCGTGTTTTGTACGGCATGCGCACGATGGGTCTCGGGTCGAACCGTGCCTACCGCAAGTGCGCGAAGATCGTCGGCGAGGTGATGGGCAATTTCCATCCTCACGGCGACGCGTCGATCTACGACACGCTGGTTCGACTCGCGCAGGAATTCAACATGCGGTATCCCCTGGTCGACGGGCAGGGGAACTTCGGGTCGGTCGACGGCGATCCGCCGGCGGCGATGCGGTACACCGAGGCGCGCCCCGAGCCGATCGCCGAAGCGATGATGACGGATCTCGACAAGGAGACCGTCGACTTCGTTCCGAACTACGACGAGACCACCGAAGAACCCACCGTCCTTCCCACGACGTTTCCGAACCTGCTGGTGAACGGGTCGGCCGGCATCGCGGTCGGGATGGCGACCAACGTCCCGCCGCACAACATGCGCGAGGTCATCGACGGCGTGCTCGCGGCGATCGAGCAGCGCGGCCAGTCACGCCAGGAGCGGATGAAAGCCGTTCTCCGCGCCGTCCCCGGTCCCGACTTCCCGACTGGCGGCATTATCGTCGGCCGAACCGGCATCTTTCAGGCATATACGACCGGCCGCGGCGCGATCACCGTTCGCGCGCGCGTGACGACGGAAGAGTCGAAGAAGGGCGACAAGATGTCGCTCGTCGTCACGGAGATTCCGTATCAGGTCAACAAGAAACGCCTGATCGAGAACATCGCCGAGCTCTATCGCGAGAAGACGATCGAGGGCATTGCGGATCTCCGTGACGAGTCCGATCGCGAGGGCATGCGCATCGTGATCGAGCTGAAGCGCGGAGAAGTGCCGGAGGTCGTCCTCAACAACCTGTACAAGCACACACAACTGCAGACGACGTTCGGGATCATCATGCTGGCGATTGCCGGCGGACGTCCGAAGGTCCTGAAACTGCTCGAGGTCGTCGAGAGCTTCATCGAATTCCGGCGCGAAGTCGTTCGCCGCAGGACCGAGTTCGAGCTGCGAAAGGCGGAAGCCCGCGCGCACATCCTCGAAGGGCTGAAGATTGCGCTCGACCATCTCGACGAGGTCATCAAGCTGATTCGTGGGTCGAAGAGTCCCGCCGAAGCGCGCGAAGGCCTGGTCACCCAGTTCCAGCTGACCGCCGTCCAGGCCCAGGCGATTCTGGACATGCAGCTCCAGCGGCTCACCGGCCTGGAGCGGCAGAAGATTCTGGACGAGCTCGTCGAGCTGATGAAGACGATCGAACGTCTGCGCGCGATTCTCTCGAGCGACGAGCTTCTGATGCAGGTCGTCGTGTCCGAGTTGAAAGAAGTCCGCGAGAAGTTCGGCGACACCCGCCGGACCGAAATCGTCGACGAGAGCGGCGAGCTGCGCATCGAGGATCTGATTGCCGACGAGGACATGGCAATTACGGTCACGAATACCGGCTACATCAAACGGACCGCGATCTCGACGTACCGCGCACAGCGCCGCGGCGGCAAGGGCCGCATCGGCATGCGCACGCGCGAAGAGGATTACGTCAGCCATCTCTTCATCGCGTCGACGCACGCCTACATCATGATCTTCACCGACCGCGGCCGCGCGTACTGGCTGAAGGTCCACGAAGTTCCCGACGTCGGCCCAGGCGGAAAAGGCAAGGCCATCGTCAACCTCGTGCAACTCGAGGAAGGTGAACGGATTGCCGCGCTGCTCGCCGTGAAGGAGTTCCCGAACGAAGACGGGCAGCAGTTCGTCGTCATGGGCACGCGCAGAGGGACCATCAAGAAAACCGACCTCTCGGCGTTCAGCAATCCCCGTCCAAGCGGCATCATTGCCATGGGCGTGGAGGAAGGCGACTCGGTCATCGCGGTGGAACTGTCGGACGGGAAGGAACAGGTGTTTCTCGGCACGCGCGACGGGATGGCGATCCGGTTTGAGGAAACCGATGTTCGCCCGATGGGCCGCACGGCATACGGCGTCCGCGGTATCTCGCTGCGCGAGGCCGACGAGGTCGTCGCGATGGAAGTCGTCCGCGAAGGCGGCACGCTCCTCACGGTTGCGCAGAACGGCTACGGCAAACGCACCGAGCTGGAGGAATACCGGCTGCAGTCGCGCGGTGGCGTGGGAATCATCAATATCCAGACGTCCGACAGGAACGGCAAGGTGGTTGGCATCGCCTACGTGCACGACGATGACGAAGTGCTCCTCATCAGTCAGCAGGGCATGATTCTGCGCATGCGGGCGGGCGACGTGCGCTCCATCGGCCGCGCGACACAGGGCGTTCGGTTGATTGAGATGGAAGAAGGGGACGCCGTCGTTGGAATCGCGAAGCTCGCGGAGAAGGACGATGTCGTCAATGATGAATGATCAATTTTCATCATTCATCATTCATCATTCATCATTCATCTTTATCATTTACACCGGCTCCAGTTTCGCGTACTTCGCGAGCAGCTTCTTCACACCGACGGCATTGAACCGGACGGTAATCTTCAGATCGTCGTTGTGCTCTTCGACTGAGATCACCGTGCCGACGCCGAACTCCGGGTGGCGTACGCGCATCCCCAGGCGAAGAGTCGGCGCCGACTGATCTTCTTCCTCGTACTTGTAGGTGTCCGGCTCTTCCCGAAATCTTGCACCTCGGCCCCTGCGCCCGTAGGGATTCGTGCGGAACTCGTAATGCGAGTGGCTGAAGGAGCTCTGATAAGCCGTCGCAAACGACGGCACGATACGTTCGACGAGCTCCGACGGAATCTCATCGAGGAAGCGCGATGGCTCGCTGGACTGGTATTCGCCGAAGACCCGCCGCCGCGCGGCACTCGTGAGCACCAGCTGCGACTGCGCACGCGTCATGCCCACGTAGCAGAGGCGCCGCTCTTCCTCCAGTTCCTCCTGATCGTCGGTCGACCGCGAATGCGGGAAGAGGCCTTCCTCCAGGCCGGCGATGACCACGAGTGGAAACTCGAGGCCCTTTGCCGCGTGCATCGTCATCAACCAGACATGCGCTTCGCGCGAGCCGGACTCCTCGTCCGCCTCGGACAGCAGCGAGAGGCGATCGACGAACCCTCCAAGTGACGCGTCCTGTTCACGCGTCTCGTACTCGCGCGCCGCGGAGACGAGCTCCATGAGGTTTTCGATCCGCTCGTTGGCCTCTTCGGTGTTCTCGTCGCGCAGATCCTTCAGGTAGCCGGTTCGATCGAGCATCTTGCCGATCGTTGTCGAGACCGTGTCCTGGCGCGCCACGTCCGCAAGCCCGACGATCAAGTCGCGGAACACGCGTAACGATGCCGTGGCGCGAGGCGCGAGCGTGTTCTCGTCGATCGCGTACACGAGCTTCGCCCAGAGCGACCGCGCCGAGGTCGCTTCCTGAAGCCCCGCAGCAAGAAGCGGCGGAGCATCCGCGGCGATCGCGTTGGGATCGATGGCCTGTAGCGAGTCCATCACGCCTTTGCCGATACCGCGCGCCGGCACGTTGATGACGCGTCTGAGGCTCACATCGTCGTGTGGATTGATGATCAGCTTCAGGTACGCAAGCGCGTCCTTGATTTCCTTCCGCTCGTAGAACCTGACGCCTCCGATGACCTTGTACGGCACGGCCTCACGCATCAGCGAGTCTTCGATCGCGCGCGACTGCGCATTCGTGCGATAGAGGACGGCCATCGTGGCGCCGATATCTTCGCTGCGATACTGCTTGATCGACCGCGTGATGAAGTCGGCTTCCTCGAGCTCGTCGTTGCCGCGATAGTAGACGATCTTCGAGCCGCCCTTGCGATCGGTCCAAAGCCGCTTGTCCTTCCGGTTTCGGTTCCGGCCGATGACGGCCGTGGCGGCGTCGAGGATGGTCTGGGTCGAGCGATAGTTCTGCTCCAGACGGACGATCGTCGCGTCGGAGAAATCGTTTTCGAAATCGAGAATGTTCTTCAGGTCCGCGCCCCGCCACTTGTAGATCGACTGATCGGGGTCGCCGACGACGGCGATGTTCCGGTGCAGTTCGGCGAGCCGGCGAATCAGCAGATACTGCGGTCGATTCGTATCCTGGTATTCGTCGACCATCACGTACTTGAACTTCCGCGCGTAGAACTCGCGCGTCGGTACCGATGCTTCGAACAACTCGACGGTCTTGAGGAGCAGATCGTCGAAGTCGAGCGCGTTGGCATCGGCGAGCGCTTGCAGGTAACGCTCGTAAATCTTCGCGATCTGCTCTTCGCGAATGTTCCAGCTGCCGCGCAGCGATTCTGGCCCCTCCATCCGGTTTTTCGCCGTGCTGATGCGCGACAGCGCCATCCGGGGCGGGACGAGCTTGTCGTCGATACCGAGCTCTTTCTGCGCCTGCTTGACGACGGCGACCTGGTCCGAGGAGTCGTAGATGACGAAGTCTCGCGAGAGGCCGATCTTGGGCGCCTCACGCCGCAGGAGTCTCGCGCAGAGCGCATGGAATGTCGACAGCCACAGACCCGAGGCAGCCGATCCGATCAACGATTCGACGCGCTCGCGCATCTCCTCGGACGCTTTGTTCGTGAAGGTGACCGCGAGAACCTGGTCCGGCTGTGCGTGCCCATCGCCGACGAGGTAGGCGATGCGGTAGGTGATCACGCGCGTCTTACCGGACCCTGCGCCCGCCAGGATGAGCAGCGGGCCGTCACGATGCAGAACGGCGTCGCGCTGTTCCGGGTTCAGTTTGTCGAGGAACTGCATTGGAGGGAGCTCAATTATAACTCGCGCGTACAACGGGGATCCGGGGTGCGGGATCCGGGATCCGAATCGGGATGCGTGGAGCCTTCGTGTTCTTGGCAGGCCATTTGGTTGTCAGCGGCGGCATGAGCAGACACAACAACGTTAACCCTGGACAGTACAAAGTCGCCGGGCGCGAGAAACCGGGGAAGCTGCAAGGGCTGAACAGGACCACAAACAGCGGTTTTCCAAATCGCTAAAACAGGAGCGCGGATCCGCCAAGAACGAAGGAGGCAAGAAGTAGCACCTGCGCTGCCTGCTTACGCAGTAACGAGCGGTTCACGCCGTGCAGCAGCTGACGCGTCCTCGCCAGCTGCTGCTCTGCGGCTTTGGTTTGCGCCGAGTCGAGGTACCGCAGTCGGCGAACGAGCTCGATTTGCGTGTCCAGCTCGGCAACCGAGCCTAAGGCGATCCGGATGTGCCACCGATACCGGCTGCCGGGTCCGTTGGCGTGCCCTTCGGCGATACCGATGCCCGCTGAATTTGGCTTATGAGGCCAAACTGTTCAGTGCGCGGTAGACGATTGCATAAGGCATAGGCGGCGGTCACAAGATCCATCGCGGCATTCCACGCATCGAGGTCTCTGAAGCTGAGAATCTGACCCATGGGATCTCACTTTCTGCCACGACGAAAACTGCCGCCATCGCAGTCTCTTCAACGATTCGCTGCAAGTCATTGACCTGAGCGAACGATGTCGCGCATATAGCAAAGCTGCGACCCCATCCCGGCCGGATCCCGGATCCCGGACCCCGGATCCCGACTCTGTAGTACCATCCCCGTTTCAACATGGGCGCCACGCTCCTCGAGAAAGTCTGGGACGCGCATACCGTTCGAAAGCTGCCGAACGGCCAGACGCAGCTCTTCATCGGCCTGCACCTGATCCACGAAGTCACCACCCCGCAGGCCTTCGACATGCTGCGGGCGCGGGGGCTCACGGTGCGATTCCCGCACCGCACCATCGCCACCGTCGATCACATTGTCCCGACACGCGACCAGCGGCGCCCGTTCCTCGACGTCATGGCCGAAGACATGCTCTCGGCGCTCGAACGCAACTGCCGCGATGCCGGCGTGCGCCTGTACGACCTGTCGAGCGGGGTCCAGGGGATCGTGCACGTCATCGGTCCCGAAATGGGGTTGACGCAACCCGGAATGACGATCGCGTGCGGCGACAGCCATACCTCGACGCACGGCGCATTCGGCGCGGTCGCATTCGGCATCGGGACGTCACAAGTGCGCGACGTGCTCGCGTCGCAGTGCCTCGCGATGGATCCGCTGAAGGTGCGTCGAATCGGCGTGACGGGCCGGCTCGGGCGGGGCGTGTACGCCAAAGACGTGATCCTCGAGATTATCCGGCGCCTCGGCGTCAACGGCGGCGTCGGCTATGCGTACGAGTACGCCGGCGACACCATCGAGCGCATGTCGATGGACGAGCGCATGACGATTTGCAACATGTCCATCGAGGGCGGCGCGCGCGTCGGATACGTCAATCCGGACCAGACGGCGTTCGACTACTTGCGCGGACGCCGGTTCGCGCCGCAAGGCGAGCTGTTCGACGAGGCGTGCACGTGGTGGAGCAGTATCGCCTCGGACCGCGACGCGGCGTACGACGATGAAGTGGAGATCGATGCGGCGTCGATTCGGCCAACGGTGACGTGGGGAATCAATCCGGGACAATCGGTCTACGTCGACGAGCCGCTGCCGAGGCCCACCGATTTGTCGACAAGCGATCGAGCGGCGGTTGGCGAAGCGCTCGAGTTCATGGGATTCCAGCCTGGGGCGCCGATTCAGGGGACCAGAATCGATGTGGCATTCGTCGGTTCGTGCACGAATGCCCGCCTGTCCGATTTGCGCGAAGCAGCAAGAATCGTCCGGGGACACCACGTGGCCCCGCACGTGCGCGCGATGGTCGTGCCCGGATCGCAGCCCGTGCGGGCGGCCGCGGAGCGCGAGGGGCTGGATCGCGTGTTCATGGAAGCGGGGTTCGACTGGCGCGGCGCAGGGTGTTCGATGTGCCTGGCGATGAATCCCGACAAGCTCGAAGGCCGTGAAATCTGCGCGTCGTCGTCGAATCGGAACTTCAAGGGACGGCAGGGCAGCCCCACGGGCCGTACGCTCCTCATGAGCCCGGCGATGGTTGCCGCGGCGGCGGTGGCTGGAGAAGTGGTGGACGTTCGGCGACTTCCTGAATATGGCGATTGAGCAGATTCGACGGATCGCCGGCCGAGCCGTGCCGCTGCGCGGCGACAACATCGATACCGATCGCATCATCCCCGCGCGGTTTCTCAAATCCATCACGTTCGAAGGGCTCGAGGACCATCTGTTCGAAGACGACCGGAAGCAGCTCGAAGCGGAAGGA
>JBKPTT010000297.1:0-11252 GCA_046735635.1 Acidobacteriota bacterium
TCGTCCTCGTCGATCCACGGTCGGAAATCCTCCGCCGCAAGCCGTGGAAAGGTCAGGAGCAGGTTACCCAGATCGCCTTTCGGGTCGATGGCAATTACGGGAACACCGTCGATGGCGGCCTCTTCCACGAGCGCAAGGCACAACCCCGTCTTCCCGCTGCCGGTCATCCCGACGCACATCGCATGCGTGACGAGATCGCGCGAGTCGTACAAGACGGGATTGGCGAGCGCCTTGCCATGCGCAGCGTCGTACTCGCGACCCAGATAGAAGAGTCCCAGCTTCTCGAAATCCTTCATGCATTGACTCTATCGCGGTTCGCGATTCGCGGTTCGCGCTTGGATCGCGGTTCGCGATTCGCGGTTCGGCGGCGAAGGCGGGCTTGTCCGCCGGAGCTTTAGCGAAGGCGGATCACTCGGTCCAGAGGTGGACCGGAATTGAGAGAATCCAATATCTCTTGCGCAGCTCGACGATGTGGCCGGCATATTCCTGTTTGGGGATGTCCCCGGCGATGACCCGGTCGCGCAGCCGCCGGATCTCGTATTTGTAAAGATCGCGCACCGCGTCGCGCAGCGGGCCGGTCGCCGTGTCGTCCTGCGGAGCGAGGCCGTGCCGTCCGAGCTCCTCGAGAATCTGCGGGCGATACTTTGGCAACGCGAACCTCTCGCAGCACTGTACATTGCCCGCGCGAACTGCACCGCTTCTGCTAACATGCGCTGCGCCGAGGGGTCAGACCAGGGTCAGACCAGGGTCAGACCGGGGTCAGACCCCAAGTTCAAGGAGACGCTATGGACGACGATTTGGACCTCGATGACGTGGTTGACGATGACGACGAACCAGATGAGGGAAGCCTGCTGACCGACGCGGCAGAACTGGTCGGCACCGCCCTCGGGTCGGCAACCCGCGCCGTGGTCGACACTGCTCAGGGCGCGGCCGGCGCGGCCACGACGGCCGCCGCCGCCGCGACCAACGCCGCCACCAACGCTGCCAGCAGCACGGCGAAACCGCGCCGGGCGGTCCGCCGGACGGTGCGGCGCGCGGTGAAGCGTGCGACCCGACAGGCCAAAACGACGACGCGGCGCGTCTCGAAAGTGCTCTCCGGGCGTGGCACAGGCGCCAAGTCGGCGCGAGGCAAGGCCGCCGCGGCAAAGGGCCGACGCAAAGCCGCGAGCGCCGCGACGAAGTCTTCGGCGCGCCGCACGGCGGGCCGCAAATCCAGTCGCCGCGCGAAGGGTGGGTCGAAGAAAAGATGAAATGACCGCCGGCCCGGCCTCACGGCCGGGCCGCGAACAGCAGCAGCGAATTGAAGAGGAACTTGAACGTTCCGTGCGGCTGGCCGCGAAATGTGATCTCCGGCGCGAAGAGCAGCACTTGCCCCTTCCCGACCGACGCCTCGATCGCCTCGACTCCGCCTTCCAGATAGCCCTGACCGAAGGCCCATCCGCTCCGCAGCGGCTGGCCGGAGTCGAACCAGGCGATCGCCCGTACGCCTTTCAGCGCAGCGTCCGGCGCGAGCCGGAACACGGGGCTGTTGTCGAAGAAAACGTCCACGTGCTCGTCGAGCCCATGCGCCGCCGGCGACGTGTTGTCGACCGCGACGCGAAGAATCGATCCCGGAACGTAGTATTTCTCCGCAGGCACGGGACGGACGACCCCGTCGGCAGATCGCTCGACGAGATGGTTGGAAATCGGAAGCGCGAACAGCTGCGCTAGATTCGTCGTCGCACGGCCGACTCCGACGACGATGCCGCCGGCCTCGACGAAAGAGCGCAACGCGCTGGCGATGGGGGCGGAGTTATAGGATCCAAGCATCGCGCGATACTGCTCCGGAATATCGCCGTCGTCGCTGGCCGCGCCGCCGCGACCGCCTCCCCCGCCTCGACCTCCGCGTCCGGCACCCGCTGGCGCCGGACCGACGCCAGACGGAAACACGATCACGTCGAAGCGGCTCGCGAGATTTCCCGCTTCGAGCGACTTCGGGTACACCACCTCGAACGGAAACTCGAACTGCTCGAGCACGTAGCGCGTCCAGCCGGACGGCATGGATCCGCCATATTGATCCGCGAGCGCGATTCTCGGCTTGCGCAGCGTCACGGCCGGTGCAGAAGCTGTCGCGGCATCTGCCGGCGCGAAGCTCACCCCAAGGTCCCCTGCGAGTTTACGCAGCTCCTCCTGCGCCGCAGCCGGGATGTAAAACGCGTGACTGCCGGTCTGGAGCCACCGCACGTCGCGACCTGCTGCAAGGAGGCGGTTGACGGCGGCGAATGCGTTGTTGACGGCATGACTCAGAAGGACGTCCTGCGTCCCCGCGATGCGGCCGGCAGGCTGCGGCTGGACGCCATCGATGCGTTGGAAAGGCCCGTCGAATCCGTCGAGCACGCGATCAAACTTCACCCCCATCTGATAGGCGAGCGTCCAGCCCGCGTTGTCGTACGGGCGGGTCGGCGGGCCGCCCGGATACGGAATGTCGTCCGGATGGTCCTGCGGCTCGAACATGTCGAGGACGTGCGGCCGGAACGGCTGCGCGGTTTTCACTACATAGGAACCTGCTGGATAGTTGTGGCCCGCAACCGTGAAGGCCGAAGTCGCGCGATGGACCGTGATGCCGTTTCTAATCAGCGCGTTCACAAACTTGGTTGCGGTCGCGAAGTCCGGCTGGTCCGCCGGCAGGATATATCCGCGAGGATCGCGCATCGCAGGATCGCGCAGCATCGTCCTGAACTCCGCGACCGTACCGCCGCGGCCGGCCCCGCTTGCGGGCGTCGAGGGCTCGTCACTTGCTGGCGCCCCCTCAACGCTTCCGCGGCCACCGCGTCCGCTCAGCGCTGTTTGCGCCGCGATGATGCGCCTCGGCGTCATCGTCCACGTATCGCGGCTGCCGCGCTCGATCGAGTTCTTTCCCATCTCGTAGATGTTGTAGAGAAGACGATCCTTGTTGCGCGATGCCACGTCGAACACGGCGTAGTTCGCGCTCACCGAATAGTCGATTGACTGTCGGAAGTGCCACGTCTGCTGCGGCTCGATGGGAAAGTACAAGCTGGAGTCCGGCAGAAGCTTCCCGGGAACGAACGGAATGCTCACGGGCGTCGGGTTGCCAATCGTCTCGGTGAGCAGCCCAATCATGTTGTGGAAGTAGGGCGTCGTGCGCAGACCGCCGTTCCACCACGTCGAATAGGTCGACCCCTTGCGGCTCGTGTATCCCGGTTTTCCTTCGGCGGCGAGCCGGTCGGCCATCGCGGATCCGACGATGTCGATGCCGATCGGCACCATCGGATCGAAGTTGAAGTTGAACGGATCTCGAAAGGGCGGACCGAACATCACGGCGCCCGCAGGCCCCGTCTGGTGGTGGTTGTAAACGATCTGCGGGAACCATTCTGTGTAGAGCACCGCGTTCATGTTGATGCTCTCGGGCAGGTTCGACATATAGAAGTCGCGGTTGTTGTCGTGCCCCGCGTATTTCTCGTAGAGGACCGGCAAGCCCTCGGTCGATCGTCGCGCTGGATCCTGACGGCGCATGTACCAACTCGACACCAGCTGCATCCCGTCCGGGTTCGCGTGCACGGCGAGAATGATGAGGTCGTTCAGGAAGCGGAGCGTCTCCGGATCGTTCCGGCTCACGAGCTGATAGACGGTCTCGATGAGTTGATGCGCACCGAGAACCTCGGTGGCGTGGAGGCCACCGTCGAACCAGACGACCGCCTTCCCTTCCTTCGCCAGCGCGCGCGCCTGCTCGTCGTTGATGCCGTCCACCGTTGCGAGGCGCCGCGAAATGTCCTGGTATCGATCGAGCTTCTTGAAGTTCTCCGGCGCCGTGATGATCGCCATCAGCTGCGGCCGACCTTCCGCGGTCTTGCCGATCTCGACGACCTTCATCCGGTCTGACTCTTTGTCGAGCGTGCGCCAATACGAGACGAACTGGTCGTAGGTCGCAAGCTGGTAGTCGTCGCCGATGTTGAATCCGAAGTGCTCCTTCGGCGTCGTGACGTGGGCCGACCCGGCGCCGATGCAGAGAGTAAAGAGGAGGATGAAAAGAAGAGAACGGTGGACCGCCGGACGCATCGATAGCCTCCAGAGACGGCTAACGATATCACTGCCGGGATCCGGGATCCGGGATCCGGGATCCGGGCTGCGGGAGATCTACTGAATCGGCGCGCCAGCGGGAGGCGGACCTACCTCGGGCATCACGGGGCCGAGCGACGCCGTATGCGTGTAGGTGACGCCATCGGAATTCGTACCGAAGAAACGCGTGATGCTCGGGTCGAGTGGATCGGCGACGGCGGCGTATCCTGGCGCGGACTGACCGATCGCGAGGCCGTTGCAGGATGCGGGGGCGCCGGCCAGCGGCGTGCCCGCCAGGCTGAAGTTATAGCCGCTCTTGATGAACGTCGCCGCGGCGGTCATGTCGTCGTTCAGGAACGGTTCGACGCTGCCGGGGGGCGCCACGCCGAGCGTCGGAAGGTCCGGCGCGTAGAAACCGAGCCCGCACGTGATCGCAAAACTCAACTGACCGCTGTTGACCACGCGCAGCGTGCCGATCGCAGATGATGCCTGCGCGGCGCCGCGCGCCTTCATGAGCCCGGGAATCGCGAGCGAGGCGAGTAGCCCGATCAACGCGACGACAAAGAGCATGTCGATCAGCGTGAAACCCGCTTCGGATTGCCGCGATCGTGGACTCGTCATAAGCGGTTCGGATCCGCGGCAGCTCAAACCAATCGCGTGGACAATTTTCGGCATCAGTGCCATTTTTCGGCAGGCCCAAATTGTCGACGCGCGAGATCCGTCCAACGTCAGACCTGCGCCCGGCACCCGCAAACCGTTGTATCCAGGCTCGTTGCGACTGAACATCGTATCCATATCTGGCTGCCGTCCTCTCGAAGTGCAAGATTGGAACCACAGCAGTAATGACGTCATCGCGTTGCGGCCACAGCGATCGCACAAGAGGGAGTTGCTATTGTACTAATGTCATAGTACAATCATTCATGTGGCGCTGGTGGATCTGGATCTGAAGGACGCGACGCCGATTTACGCACAGCTCGAACGAGGCTTGCGCGCGGCAATCGCGACGGGCCGGCTTCATCCCGGCGACCAGCTCCCCACCGTGCGGCAACTGGCGGTGGACCTGAGCGTGAACGCGAACACCGTGGCTCGCGTGTACGGCGAGCTGGAGCGCGCGGGGGTGATCGAGACGCGGCGAGGCGTCGGATCGTTCATCTCGGCGACGCCTGCGCAGGCGCATCCGCCGCGGGAGCACGAACGGCGGCTGCGCGCGTTCGCGACGCGCGTCCTCGCCGATGCCGACCGCGCGGGGTTCGACGTCGAAGAGTTGCTCGCCGCGCTCAGAGAGCAGCGCGCGAGGAAGGTAACGTAGCGGCCGCACTGGCCGAGGAGAGGAGCCGACAATGATCCCCGCAGTCTTCAGCCGCCGTTCCGATGAGGCAACGCGGCTGCCTGCGCCGCGAATCAACGTCATCGCGGTCGCCATTCTGCTCGCCTGCACGCTCGCCGGGGTGGGGTTGATGGTCGGAACAAACAGCCCGGTTCCGCTGGTGGCCTTGGTCGTGCTCGGACTGGTGCTGATGCAGTCGCCGAAGGTCGCGAGCCAGTGGGAACGAGGCGTCGTGCTGCGGCTCGGGCGGTTCACCGGGCTCCGCGGGCCGGGCTTGTTCTGGGTGGTTCCGTTCATCGACGGCATTACCGCGTGGATCGACCAGCGCACGATCACGACGAGCTTCGCGGCCGAGCAGACGCTCACGTCTGACACCGTGCCGGTGAACGTCGACGCCGTTCTGTTCTGGATGGTGCACGACGTCGAGAAGGCCGCGCTGGAAGTGCAGGATTATGCACAGGCGGTGAGTTGGGCAGCGCAAACGGCGCTCAGGGACATCATCGGCCGAACCACGCTCACCGAGCTGCTGCGCGGACGCGAGCGCATCGAAACGGAGTTGCAGCACCTCATCGATCAACGCTCCAACCCCTGGGGCGTCACCGTGTCGTCGGTCGAAATGCGGGATGTCGTCATCCCCGGCGCGCTGCAGGATGCGATGTCACGCGAAGCGCAGGCGGCGCGCGAGAAGCAGGCACGCATCATCCTCGGACAAGCCGAGCTCGAGATCGCGCATTCGTTTCAGGAGGCGGCCAAGTCGTACCACGACAATCCGACCGCGCTGCATCTGCGCGCGATGAACATGCTGTATGAAGGGCTGAAGGAGAAAGGCGCGCTGATGCTCATTCCGAGCAGCGCCGTCGAATCGATGGGCATGGGCGGCATGCTCGGCGCCGCCGCGCTGAGGCAGGAGAAGCTCGCAGGAGGAGAGTAGGACTATGGCACCGGATTTCACCGATCGACTGAACGTTCGAGTCTGGGTGATCCTGATCGTGCTCGGGGCCGTGCTCGCTCTGATTGGCTGGTACAGGTACTTCGCGCCCGGCGGATAGACCTTTTACCTTTTACCTTTTACCTTGTCAGCTTTCTGTATTTGATCCGGTGCGGCTGATCGGCCTCGGCGCCCAGGCGGCGATGCCGGTCGGCCTCGTAGTCCTGGTAATTGCCTTCGAACCAGACAACCTTGCTGTCCCCCTCGAACGCGAGCAGGTGCGTGGCGATGCGGTCGAGGAACCACCGGTCGTGGCTGATGACGACGGCGCAGCCGGCAAAATTGAGCAGCGCTTCCTCGAGCGCGCGAAGCGTATCGACGTCGAGATCGTTGGTCGGCTCGTCGAGCAGCAGCAGATTGGCGCCGCCTTTCAAGAGCTTCGCGAGATGCACGCGGTTGCGCTCGCCGCCCGACAGCGACCCGACCTTTCGCTGCTGATCGCGTCCCTTGAAGTTGAACCACGACACATACGCGCGCGATGCGACCTCCCGCTTCCCGAGCTCCACGGTGTCGCGCCCGCCCGTGACCTCTTCCCAGACCGTTTTGTCGGCTCCCAGCGCGTCTCGTGACTGATCGACGTATCCGACCGTCACGGTTTCGCCAAGCCGCAGCGTGCCGGCGTCGGGCTGCTCCCGCCCGGTGATCATCCGGAACAGCGTCGTCTTCCCGGCGCCGTTGGGACCGATGACGCCGACGATTCCGGCGCGAGGCAGCGTGAAGTTCACGTCTTCCATCAGCAGCAGATCGCCGTAGGCCTTCCGAACGCCGCGCGCCTCGATGACGATGTCGCCGAGGCGAGGGCCGGGCGGAATGTAGATTTCGACCTGCTCGATCTGCTGCGCTGTCTCTTCTTTCAAGAGATCTTCATACGCGTTCAGGCGTGCCTTTCCCTTCGCCTGGCGCGCCCGCGGCGACAAGCGGATCCATTCGAGCTCGCGCGCCAGCGTGCGCTGCCGTTTCGTCTCCGCCTTTTCCTCGAGCGCGAGACGGTTCTGCTTCTGCTCGAGCCACGACGAGTAATTCCCCTCCCACGGAATCCCGGTGCCTCGATCGAGTTCGAGAATCCACCCGGCCACGTTGTCGAGGAAATAGCGGTCGTGGGTCACGCCGACCACCGTGCCGGGATAGTCCTTCAGAAAGCGTTCGAGCCATGCCACCGATTCCGCGTCGAGATGGTTCGTCGGCTCGTCGAGGAGCAGCAGATCGGGCGACTTGAGCAGCAGACGGCACAGGGCGACACGCCGTCGCTCCCCGCCCGACAGCTTCGTCACGTCGGCCTCGGGCGACGGCAGCCGCAGCGCATCCATCGCCAGCTCGAGCCGGGAATCGAGATCCCACCCGTTCGCGGCTTCGATGCGGTCCTGAACCCTGCCCTGCTCCTCGAGCACCTTGTCCATCTCGTCGGCCGACAGTTCTTCGCCGAACTTCGCGTTGATCTCGTCGTAGCGCGCGAGCAGGGCCTTGATCTCCGCCACGCCTTCCTCGACATTGCCGCGCACGTCCTTCTTCGGATCCAGCTGCGGCTCCTGTGGCAGGAAGCCGACCGTGATCCCGTCTGCCGGCCACGCCTCGCCGACGAAATCGCGATCCTCTCCCGCCATGATCCGCAAGAGCGTGCTCTTCCCCGCGCCGTTGAGCCCGAGCACACCGATCTTCGCGCCGGGCAGAAACGACAGCCAGATGTCTTTCAGGACGACGTGGTCGGGCGGGTGGATCTTGCCCAGCCCTTTCATCGTGTAAATGAATTGCATTGCTGATTTCTGATTGTCGATTGCTGATCCGGGCCGGCCTAAAGGGGGTATGCCTAGAGCGCCGAGTCGCGGCGCACAGGAACCGACACCTTTGCCTTCGGCAGCTCCGGGGTGAAATCTTCGCCCGGGTTGATGAATCTATCCGATTCCAGTTTGTACTGCTTGTCGTACAGCGTGCGGTAGCGGCCGCCGAGCGCGAGCAGCTCCGCGTGGGTTCCGCGCTCCACGATCTCCCCGTGCTCGAGCACGAGAATCTGATCCGCGCTGCGAATCGTCGACAGGCGGTGGGCGATGACAAACGTCGTCCGGCCATGCCGAAGCGATCGCAGGCCGTCCTGGATGAGCGCTTCGCTCTCGCTGTCGAGGCTGGATGTTGCCTCGTCGAGCACGAGAATTCGGGGGTCGGCAAGGATAGCTCGCGCAATCGCCACCCGCTGCCGCTGCCCGCCGGACAACTTCACCCCGCGCTCGCCCACGACCGTGTCGTACTTTTTTTCGAATTGCTCGATGAACTCGTCCGCGTGCGCGATTCGGCTGACCTCGCGAATGTCGTCCATGCTCGCGTCCGTCCGGCCGTACCGGATGTTGTCGCCAACGGTCCCATCGAACAGGAAATTGTCCTGCAGCACGACGCCGAGCTGCGAACGGTAATCGCGAAGCCGGACGCTGGCCAGATCGTGCCCGTCCACGAAAACCCGCCCGCTCTTCGGGCGGTTGAACGCCATCACGAGGCTGATGAGCGTGCTCTTCCCCGATCCGCTGGAGCCGACCAGCGCCGTCGTGGTCCCCGCGGGTGCCTGGAAGCTGACATGCTTCAGCACCGGGACCCCCTCGTCGTATTCGAAGCTCACGTCGTCGAAGACGATCTCGCCATCGATGGGGCCGAGCGGGTGCTTCGAATCATCCTCGTCGTCCTCGGTCCTCATCGTCATCAGGTCGTGGATGCGATCGAGCCCGGCGAATGCTTCGCTGATCTGGGTGCCGATCGACGCGATCTGCACGACGGGGGCCGCCATGAGGCCGGTGAACAGGATGTAGTTCATGAAGTCGCCGAGCGTCATCCGGCCCGCCATGATCGATCGCCCGCCGACGACGATCATGATGACGCCGATCACGCCGATGATGACTGTCGAGAACCCCATGATGGCGGATACGCCGGTAATTGACTGCGCGACGTTGCGGAACAACCGGTGGACGCCCTTCGTGAATACGAGCTCTTCCCGCTGTTCAGCGGTGTAGGTCTTGACGATCCGGATGCCGCCGAGCGTTTCGTTGAGGCGGCCCGTGACCTCCGCGTTGATCTTGCCTCGCTCGCGGAAGAGCGGCCGCAGCCTGTTGAACGCGAGCGCCATCGCTCCGCCGAACGTCGCGAGGGCGACGATCGTGATGCAGGTGAGCAGCCAGTTCAGGTAGAAGAGGTAGCCCAGCGCGAAGACCGCGGTGACAATGCTGCCGGTGAGCTGCACGAGGCCCGTGCCCACGAGATTCCGGATCCCTTCCGCGTCGGTCATGATGCGAGAGATCAGCACGCCCGACTGAGTCGAATCGAAGTAGTTGATCGGCAGGCGCGCGACGTGCGCTTCGATTCGCCTGCGCATATCCGTAATCGCGCGCTGGGCCGCGACACCGAGGACCTGCGAGAGCGCGAACGACGTGACGGCCTGGACGAGCGTCGCCGCGCCGGCGACAAAGGCCAGCGGCATCAGCAAATCGGCGCGGCGCTTCCCGATCACGTCGTCGATGAGCCACTTGGACGTGGCCGGCAGCACGAGGCCGGAGACGCGGTTCACGACCATCAGGACGAGGCCGAGCGAGAGCCGGCCGCGCCGCGCCCAGATGAGGCCTTTCGCTTCGTCCCAGGCCGCCGCGGTCAGCCCCTTCTTCGTCGCGGAACTCTCGCGAGCGGCATTGCGTCCATGGCCGCGGACTCCTTCGCTTCGCGGGAGCCGCAGCCCCATTCCCATTGCCATATTGATATTTGCGCCCCTGTCCTCAGCCGCCGAACACGAACCGCTCGATGGCCTGCGCCGCGCCCGCTTCATCGTTGTGCGCGGTGATCGCCCATCCTCGCGATTTCAACTCCTGCAGCCCATTCCCCATCACGACCGGGGTACCTGCGAACTCGAGCATCTCGAGGTCATTCAGATTGTCGCCGATCGCCATCACCTCTGGCGGCTCGAGGCCGCGACCCAGGGCCCACGTGCGCAACGTACTGCCTTTCGAACATCCTCGGCGGACGACGTCGACGAGGGAGAAATCGCGATGCTCGTATTCGGTCAATGTGACCGAGAAGTTCCCCCGGACTTGCTGCAACTCGCCGAAAAGCTGCCGCATCTCCGCGCAGCCCCCCGAGAACATCACTTGAATGGGATCCTCGGTGAGGCAGTCCTCGAGCGGCGCGACCTCGCTCAGAAACGGACGGTTGGAGGCAAAGAACTTATGGTGGCGCGGATGGCCCCAGTCGATCAACTCGAATACCACCTGTCCTTCGCGGACGCGATCGAACACGACGGCGGCGCCTTCGCGGTGCTGCGGCACGCGCGCCAGCACCTCGCGCGCGGCCTGGCGCGGGAGCAGCGTGCGCATAAGCGTCTCGCCGTCGCGAGTCTTGACGATGGCGCCGTTGCTCAGGATGAGCGTCAGCGGCGCAGGAAGCCTCTCGAAGATTGGACGCGCAAAGTCGTACCGGCGTCCCGTCGCGAGCGCGACCTCGACGCCGGCGTCAATCGCGCGCACGATGGCGTCGCGATTGGCGTCGGGCAGGCGGCCGTGGCTGTCGAGGATGGTCCCGTCGATATCGAGGGCGAGCAGCCGGATGCGAGGACGAGAGTTCACCTTCGTCCATTGTCGCTTGCGAAGACGTCGATCAGAACTGGAACTTCACTTCACCCACGATCTGACGCTTGGTGATGTCACCGAATACGTGCTGTTGCACGACTGAGTTGCCGAGATTGGTCGCCTTCACGCTTGTCGTCACCTTGTCGCGGGCCCACTTAACCCCGAATCCCGCGTTGACGATCGTGTAGGAATCAGTCGTGCCGTGATAGCGGTCGTCGAGGACGTCCTGCCAGAACGCGCTGTCGGTGTACCCGACCGACACGTTGCCCAGCACGCGGTTGTAGGTAATCGC
>JBKPTT010000298.1:0-9389 GCA_046735635.1 Acidobacteriota bacterium
TCTATCCTCGGCATGGCTTGTCGATGCCGCCGGAAGCGCGCCAGGCCCTTGAGCAACTACTCTCGGAGGTCAGCGACCAGAGCACTAAGTAAGCCTGTTCGTCGCACGCGACAGCGACACTGCCGGGTATCTGCGGGCAGCCTGGCATTCGCCCGAGGGGGAGGGGCCGCCCACAACATCGCGGGCCACGAGCGACATCACCTGGCCGACATCCGCCGGCAACACGGCGGGTAGTTACCACCAGAGTCTGGCGGCGTCGCGGCTCGGGACTGACTGGGAGCGCGCACCGGTTTCGTCGATCTCGTGCTCGGCTCCATCACGACCCGGACCGCAGTGCGGAGGACCTCCTCCACTCGCGTCCATCGCCGCTCACCGCCTGATGAGCTCTTTGATGCCCGGGGCTTATAACGCAGTGCGTATAGAACGACCGCTTATGAGGTTCGTATCGGGTTTCTTACCTTTGTCAGGCGTCTCAGGGGTACAAAAGAACGCGCTCGAGGTTCGGGAGACTCCGCGCTTCTCTGTCGAGGAGGTGCTGATCATCCCTAGAGATCTCTGCTGCAAGGCGACGTGCTGCGCCTGCTATCCGCTCCAGCTTTGCTTGGCGGGCTGCACACTCCACCCGGGCGTCTGCTCCAGGGTGTACTTCTCGAAGACGCGGGATCCCTACTCGCAGTTCCAGGAAGCGCAGACCGCGATCGAGACGCTCGAGCGGTTCCTGGCGTCGTCGTGATTATTATCCTCTCCGGTGGTGGCTCGTGGCTCCGGCGGTTCACCGTCCGATGCTCGGCGTGCCATCGCCTCTACCGCACGGTCTCTTCCGTGATCGCGACGTGCCCACGGTGCGGCGAACCAGGCCCATGGAGCCTAGAGTGCCGCGGTCCTCTTTCCCAATAGTTCATCCCCCAGCCTGGATGAGCACCGGGAGCTGACGACGGTCCAAGAAATGCGGCACCTCGCCGGGCGGGCGGGGCAGCTCATCGTGCTGTCCCACAGTAAGCCCTTCGGGCCGCCCTTGAGGTATCGCGGGACGGGGCCGGGTCGACGCTCCGCCCGTGGGACGTCAACCAGGGTCACGGAGCACGACCGGCGGCACGCGGCGCTCCGCCAGTACCTCGTTGCGAGCACGCCGGACGACCGGGCCGTAGCCGCGGCCCTCCGCCCGGTGCTCGAAGCGTTGATCCGCGTCAGCTACCCGGAGCACGTCCCGCTGGGCGCGACGCTCGGCCCATTCCGGACGTGTGCCAGGAGCGGATCGGTACGCCAGAGGAGATCCTTGACGCCGAGGACACGCGGGAGCTTCGCGAGCTTGTGGAGTACGCGAACTGCTTCCACCACGACACGAGCGGCGCCTACGAGACGGTCAGGATCAACGACGCCGAGCCCAGGGGCTTCGTGGACCGGACGCTGGCCTTCACGCGGCGGTAGTCCGGTCAGCGCGAGCCGTGCCAAGCGGAGGAGAACAAACGGACGTGCCGTACGAGCCCGGAGGTGTGAACCCCGAGGTCAGGCCGGTCTTCGAGCAGCTCGTCGCCGAGTTCGGGGCCGAGTACGCAATCGAGGTTCTGTCAGTTTTGTCGGGTTAGCCGGTGTCCCTCGCGATCTTCGGCGAGAACCGAAGCGCCTGTTACAAGTTTCCGGCGGAGCACTGAGCGGGCCGCGCGGCTCCCCCACGATCGAGGGGACGGCGCGGTAGGGAGGGGGGCGCTCGCTCCACAGGTGCGGCTCGCCCTTAATCAGGCGGAGCGCCGGCTCCATCGCGACCGGCCCGCGGTGCGCAGGACCTCCGCCGCTCGCATCCAAGATAATTTTAAACCGGCTATGCGTCTGATCGACGCGCCGCGAGGCTGCCCGCCTTTTTAGGCGGTTTTAAACCGCCTACGCGAGATGTTCTCTCCGCGCGCGCCGGATGGGTCCGTGGCGCGAAGGGGAAGTGACTACGACGGCATTCGCTATGAGCCTGAGCCCATCCCAGAGGCCGCTTCGAAGTTCGGAAGTTTCTAAATTGTGTGCGCGCGGCGACCTCGACCTTTCTCTTACTATTTGACACATGCCTCTTTAATAGCGACAAAGGCAAGACTCGGCATCGAATAGTGCCAAATCGCTGGGTGATCCTTCATGTACTTCTCAACAATCGCATTCAGTTGAGTGTACGGTTTTCCTTTGTGGCAGTTGAGCACTTCCGCAAGTCCGGTCTCGACAGCTCCCGGCGTCGCATCGGGATACTTCTTTAGATACGCCATGCCCTCACTTAGCACATAGCTCCATCCGTCCCAGAGCCCGCCAAGATATCCGACTTGAACATCCTCAGGCAGCTTGATCCAAGTGTTCCCATCAACGCTGTATGCCAGTGAGGGTGCAAGGATGCAGACAAGCATGCCGAGTAATGAAATGGCGCGTTTCATTTTGGTTCCTCCTCCACGCCGCGAGTCTAGCAGTGCCCCGTAGGGGGGCGCTCACCAAAGCGGCGAATCTTGCTAGACAAGGGAGTCTCCAGATTCTCCTGAGGGATGCCAGTCGTTACGCCGTAAACGCCTTTCCTGGGATCGTCTTGTCCAGGTATTCTGTGATCGGGTTCATCTTCTGGAGTGCGCCTGCGAGTCGGGGTTGAGACGACCTCCACCACGAAGGTGAGGCGGGTCGATTTCGGTGGTTGCGGGCCCGTGCAACGACTCCCAAATCCGAGTGCACTGGCGCCCGATTGGCGGGCGCTACCCATCGTGTAAGAAGTGGAGACCTCCGTCCGCGCAGAGAGAACGGGCTGGGGGAAGGACGACGGCGCCGCTTACACAGGGCGCCGTCACTTTGTGTACGGCTTGTCCACGTGGCCCGCCCCGCCCAACGCGTGCGATTCCACGCCAACCCGCGGCTGGCCGCGGGCAGGCATGACCCAATCGCGACGCGTTCCTCCGGAGGCTTCCCGACGCTCCTGACGTCGCCCGGTGGCGAACAGCCCAACCGAGGTTCTGTCAGGTTTGTCGGTTACCCGGTGTCTCTCACGATCTTCGGCGAGCACAGCGCGCGCCTGTACAAGTTCCAGCGGAACTGTGAGCTGAGCGAGCCGCGCGGCTCGCCCACAATCGACGGGACGGCGCGGCAGGCAGGGCGCTCGCTCCACCGGTGCGGGTCGCCCTTGGATCAGCCGGAGCGCCGCTCCATCACGACCCGGACCGCGGTGCGGAGGCCAACGGCGGCGTGGTATTCGAGTACGACAACGACACTGGCGTGGTATTCGAGTACGACGACGACACTAAGGAGTTCGTCCATCGGGCCGCGACCGAGACTGAGCAGCGTGATCACGTAGCCCACGCACGCTTCCGCACTAACCCGCGACTCCGGGCGGGCATGACCCATTCCGCTGAGTTCCCCTGGAGGCTTCCCACCCTACCGCCGTCGCCCTTCAGCTGGAGCGAGGGTTCTGTGGTAGACCCGCTCGAATGTCCCGCAGGGCGATGTTGGCACCTGTAGTGGGCGGTAGAATCGCCTCGTTGAGACCGGCGACCCTGATCCTTGACGGGGAAGTCTGCCTCTTCGATCAGGGCGGCGCGACGGCCTAACCCGGCGTCATAGCCGTTCCAGTAGGCCCTCGATCGCCCGTGAGCCTGTGTTCGAGTTGCCACCGGGCCCGTCGGGTCCCGGATCGGCGGCCGGCTCGTCACATATCGCGACTGTTCCGAGTGTGACTACGCTGCTGCACTTCCGCGAGGACGGCGACCCGCCTGTGACCCAGCGATGAGGGGCGCTACCGCCCGGTCCCCGCCGACTAACGCGATGCGCCGAGGTCCCCAGCTCCGCGGTTGATTGGGCTCTCCACCTCGGTCGGCAGAATGGGGGCGCCCGCTGCGGGTCGAGCAAAGAGGCCGGTGAAGCTTGCAACCGCGAGAAGGGCGAGAGCGGTCAGGGCCATGCGGCCAGGGATCGTACGCCATTGAGTGTCCATGACGATTGACCTCCTGGCCTAAGATTGAGCAAGGGCAGTGCCACACGGGGCGGGCATGCGGACTCCCCGGTTTTCTAGGGGTTGGAGCACTCGGCGTGGGCGAGTGCGGGCAGACTGCCCGGGCCCCGTCGGCCGAGCGGCGGGCGGATCGCCGCCGTGGGCCGCCCGCTGTCGCGGATCCCGACCGCTTCCGGCTGCCGCATCAACCCGCGGCTGGCGGAGCCGCTACGCGGTCGTGCGGGGCCCCCGGGGCGTGAAGCCTTTCGGCAGGGCCCACGCGCGACACGCGGCGTTGCGACGCCGCTCGCTCTCGCTGAGACTGGGATCATCCTGCCGGGCGATCCAGTGCGCCTGGCGGCGCTCGCCCGACTGCGTCAGCGGCCACTTCATCCCGCACCGGCCGCACTGCTCGTACGGGCCGGTGGCGGTGAGATCGAGCCCGCGGCGGTCTTCATAGTGCTCGGTCTTGCCGCTCGAGGAATTCACCACCCGGTGCACGCCACGGTCGGCGTTCACGAGCGTGGGGGCCTGGTTGATCGGCGTCGACCCGTGCTTCTTTCGGGCGTCGCGGCACTCAGCCCGATGCTGATTCTCGAGAGGCGCCGAGCCGTTGACGTCGACGCCGTGCCGACACCGCACCACCGGCGTGACCACCTCGGGGGCGGTGGCGGTCACGCCCGGCGCGGACGCGCCGATCAACTGCGTCGTGGGGCCGTCGGAGTGGTACCCGAACAGCGGCAGGACGAAGGAGCCGTCCCGCTCGAGCGCCCCGTAGATGGCCAGGGAGAGCGCGACGACGTGATCGTCGAACTTGCCCACCTTGTGGTCCACGCGATAGTTGCCGCTCGCCGTGGGCTGGACCTCCAGGCCGAGGAGCTCGCGCCGCAGCTCCGCGTGCGGCGGGCAGCGGAGCCGGCCGTCGCGAATCGCCGAGAGCAGCCCGGCGAAGAGATCGCGACGGCTCGCGGAGGTGAACGTGTACTCCTTCACCTGGCGGCCGCGCTTGGTGAGGGTCTGGCACATCTGCACGGCCTGGTGGGGGTCGGCCCAGATCGGCGCCCGCCACCGCACGCTGGCCTCGTACGCGCTCCGCTGCACGTCCTCGAGATCGACCTTGTTGTCGCGCGAGCCCTGCCACATCTCGAGGCCGTCCACGTAGAGCAGGGCCCCCGGGAAGATGCGCACGGCCGCGAGCACGGTCCGATCCCGCGTGAGCCCGATGTCCAGCCCGATCGCCGAGCGGCCCCCCGTGGGCGGCGCCTCGGTCGTGAAGATGCGCTCGACCTCGGCGCTCGAGAGGAACGCGCCGAACCCATCTACCCACTCGTTCTGATGGAGGCGCCGGAAGACGTGCTCGGGGAGCGTGCGACGCTGCTGCTCGAGCCACTCGGGGCGAATCCAGCTCGCGCACTGCCTCCGGCTCGAGAAGTACCAGTCCGCTTCCTGCTGGGCCAGCGCACGCACCTGCCACGAGAAGTGCGAGGTGTCCCAGCCCGCGGTGCTGATGCAGATCACGCGGCTCCGCGGCCGCTTGCCGGTAGCGTCCAGATCGCCTGCCACAGCTCGGGCCGGCGCCACTCGACCAGCTCGTCCAGGCACACCCAGTCCGGGCGCTTGCCCCAGCTCGAGCTGACGTCCGAGGCTTCGACCCGTAGCACGTTGCCGCTCGTGGACTCGATGCGGTCGGCGTACATGTGCACCGCGATGGAGTCGCCCGGCTGCCAGGGCGTCGTGCGGGTCCGCGGGTTCAGCTCGCTCACGTGCCCGCCCCGGATGAGCTTGTCCCGCACGTCCGTGAACAGCAGGCGAGCCTGGTCAGTGTCTGCGGCGTAGGCGAGCAGCACCTTGCCCTTGCCGGTGAGCAACTCGACCACGGCTTCGGAGCCCGCGTCACCCGTCTTGCTATGACCTCTCGGCCGTTCCAGGTAGGCGTGGCGTACCTCGGGGCGGTCCAGGGCCTCGAGGTCCTCGCGCTGCCAGTCGTCCATCACATCGCCCAGCAGGCGATCATCCTCGAGCACGATCGCGTTCCTGATGGCCCGCCGCTCCCGGACCTGGGCGCTCAGGAGCTCGGCCGGGGCCGGCTCCTCGCTGGCGACGGGGCGCATGGTGACGTCGTCGGAGATGACGGGTTCGCGGCGCTCGAGGGCGCCCGGCATGAGGGGCTTGAGGTTGCCGGTGGCCGCCTGGACGTCGCCAGGCTCGAGCGGGGGCGCAGGGGTCGAGCTGGGCGGGGCGGCCTGCTGCGCAGCGCCTGGGGCGATGCCCTACGCCTGGGCGGCCACGCGGCGTCGCTTGGTGCAGATGCGGCAGCCACAGTCGGGCCGGTGGGTGGCCAGGCTCCGGCCCTTGGCCAAGTTGGCCCGCCTGCGCTCCTGGGCGGCGTTCTCGGGGGTGGAGAGGTCTACTTCTGCATCAGATGCCTGCGCGTCCATGCGCGCCTCCTAGAAATGAGTTGCACTCCAGGAGACGGTTGGCTCTATGTGCCCGCAGGCGGTGGCCGTGTGCTCCTTGCTGCTCTCATAGGATGCCTGGGTGTGGGTGCGGGTTTCAAGGGGAAAAGCGCACCCCGCTCCCACGTAACGTGTATCACCGTACCTGCTTCTCGATCACTCCTTCCGCTTCCAGCGATCCGCGGCCTTGGACTCTGCTCCTGGTGGAGCTCCAACGTCGAGCCCAGCGTCAGCTCCTACGTCGCGGCCCTACGTCACCGCCCTACGTTGCCCGCTATACTTCCGGCCGGATCTGTCCGGGCCCCTCTAGCGTAACCCTGTATCTCTGCACCACTCCCCGCGATCACGTGTAGCGCCCCCAGCTCCAGCGCCTGGTCAATCCTGGAGATGTAGCGCATTGAGCTCGAACAGCTCGAGCGCGAGACAGACGGGACACTACTCGCGAGGGCCAGACAGAAACGCAGGTTGATAGTAAGCGCCGCGACGCGGTACAGTCCCAGCCATGCTCGAGGCCGAAAATAAGGCGCTCGTTCGTCGCCTGCTCGACGAGCTACGTGACGGTTGGCGCCCTGCCACGATCGAGAAGTATTTCGCGCCCAGCTACCGACGCCACCTAAATGCCACCTTGCCACCGTTGACCCGAGAGGACCAACGGCAGCGAGCGATGAGGCTTCGTGTGGCATTTCCGGATGCGCAGGCCACTATCGAGGACATCTTCGCTGAGGGCGACCGTGTGGCGTACCGATTGACGATCCGCGGCAGTCATACTGGCGACTTCCTCGGCGTTCCTGCCTCCGGCAGATCCGTCGCCGTCTCCTTTATCGCGATCGTTCGTATTGCCGACGGCAAGCTCGTCGAAGAGTGGGGTGGCCTCGACCAGCCCGATCTCATCCGTCAGATGCGCGGCTTGTCGTCCTGACCCTGACCGCGCGGCGCGCCACCAGTCGAAGGGACGCGGTTGGCAGACCGCAGTCGGAACCCTTCCTGGTGAAGTCTGGGTAAAGCGAGAACCTGTGTTTCCTAACCCCTCGTTGTCAATGGTTGCGGGGCTGGATTACAGAATGCTACACGGCCCCTGAAACCTGTCGTGTGCCAACGAGGACGGGCTGGAAGAGAGGCAGCCGGCCGTCGATCCGGCGCACCCCCGTGAAGCCGGCCTCCCGCATGAGGACCGCCATGCGCTCCACCCCAATGGCGAAGTAGGTGGTTTCGGGAGTCCGAAGCACGACCTCCTTCGTCGCGTCATTCGTCACCAGCTCAAACGCCACGTCGTAGAGCGCACCTCGCCATCGACGGGTTTGCACCAGGCGGCACCGACGCCCGGACCACATGCGCTCCCCATAGTCCTGCGTCTCGACCGCCCCGGGCGACGGAGGCATGCCGTAGTCCCGCATCGAGATCACGCAGCCGCCGCGAGGCCGAAGGCACCGCAGGCACTCCTGGAAGGCACAGCGAATGTCATCCTCGGACAGTAGGTGCGGGAGAGCGTTGTCGCAAGCCAGCACGACATCAAAGGTCGCCGAGTGGACGGGAAGGGCCCGCACCTCCCCGACCACGCAGTCCAGTCGAAGTCCGCGACGGCCGGCTTCCGCGCCGGCGCGCTGGACCGCCGCGAAGGAGATGTCAGAGCCCGTAACCTGGAAGCCGAGGGCCGCCAGACCGAGGGCCTGGGTTCCGATCCCTACGGCAGCGTCGAGGACGCGGTGAGCCGCCGAACCCCACTCACTGGCCAAGAGCGATGCCAGCGCGCGGCCCTGCCTCCCGATGCTGCTCTCCCAATCCTGGTACACCAAGTGGTACCAAGGGGCGAGAGCATCGTAGAAGGCGCCAACCTCCAACATCGCCACACTGTATCAGGCTAGTCTTCTCCCCCGCTGATTTCCCTCTCCTCGCACGCTGGCTCCCAGCGAAATAACTGGACGTGGCTTGTGCTGGAACACGTTCCGCGAACCAATTCCTGGGTGAAGTCTGGGTAAACGAAAGGGGTTAGCGGCTACTGCGTCCGCTAACCCCTCGTCGTTCATGGTTGCGGGGGCCCGCAAGCACCTGCAGGCGAACTACCCTTCAGTCGCCTTTAGCTTCGAAGTTCGAGCCTAGAACCTGCCTTTAGCCGCCTACTGGTCGCCATTCGCGGCTTGAGAGCCATGTAGTCTTGTCCCCGACATGCTTTGATGAATGCTAGGGAGCGGACGAAGGCGTCCGAACAGCCGTCCTGCTCAGTCCAGTGCGGGGCAGCAAAAGACTCTTTCGACTACCTACCGTGCCACCAGATCAGCGCACTGCTCTCCTGCGGCGCGCAATGTCTCGCCGAATCTCTTGCTTGGCGCCCCCCTGCCCCGCTTCTTGATCGCCACCCCGCCCGGACCCGATGACTCGGAGCTTGCGCGCGATCCCTCTGCCCCCGCTCGCCTTCGCCCACCCCGAACGGCCGACCGGGCCCTCCCCGGTCCGCTGCCGGGGTCGCGCAGAGCCGCCGCGAAGCCGCCTGGACCGAGGGGGCTTTAATCGTTCCTAGGCGCCCTCGATCGGATCAGCCGGAGCGCCATCTCGGCGAACTCCCCGAGCGGCATGGCCCCGACAGGGCCTCGCGAACGCTCTCGCACGGAGACGGTCCCGGCGGCGGCCTCGCGATCTCCGAGGACGAGCATGAACGGGATCTTCTGGAGCTGCGCCTCGCGGATCTTCGCGCCGATCGTGTCGCCGCGGGCGTTCAGCTCGACGCGCAGACCGGCCTGGCGCAGCGAGCGGAGGACCCCCTCGGCGTAGGGGACCACGCGGTCGGCGACGGTCAGCACGGCGACCTGCACGGGCGCGAGCCAGGCGGGGAACGCCCCGGCATAGTGCTCGATCAGAACGCCGAAGAACCGCTCCAGGGAACCAAAGAGCGCCCGGTGGATCATGATCGGGCGGTGCGGCTTGCCGTCCGCGCCGACGTATTCGAGCCCGAACCGGTCCGGCAGGTTGAAGTCGAACTGCACCGTCGTCAGCTGCCACGG
>JBKPTT010000299.1:0-13402 GCA_046735635.1 Acidobacteriota bacterium
GGAAGCGGCGCGACTGACGGCGGAGAGCGCACGCTACAACGTCGGACCGGTCAGTCGAAACTTCAACGTCCCGACGTCCGCGCTCTTCTTCTTTCACGAATCGAATCTGGGCCGATTCGCGTTTACGAATAAGGGAACAAAGAAGATCGATGGCGTCGACACGGTGGAGATCGCGTTCAAGGAAACGGCGCATCCAACGCTCGTCACCACCCGCGCCGGCAAGGACGTGCCGGCGGAGGGCACAGTGTGGGTAGTGCCTGCCGACGGGACCATCGTACGGACACGGCTCCAGCTCAGAGGATTCACCGACCTGATGACGCAGGGCGAGTCACGAACTTCCCCGGACGCGGCCGCGCCGTCGATGGGAATGGCCGGCGGCACCGCGCGCGGCGGAGGAAGGGCCGGCATGGGCGAGTTCCCTGAATTCTCGTCACCAAATGTCCAAAGCACGGCCGATATCGAGGTGACCTACAAGAAAGACGAGAAGGTCGGCATGTGGCTGCCGGCGCAGATGACCGAGGAGTATCAAGGGCAGATTCCGTGGACCGGCCGGCAGCCAATCACCGCCATCGCGCGCAGCCGCGCCACGTACTCCGATTACAAACAGTTCGGGACGTCCGCGACGTTCGGAATAAAGAGGTAGGGCGGGGTCTTAAGACCCCGCGAGGGGGGCGGGGTCTTAAGACCCCGCCCTACGGTTACCGCGTCCCGACTGGATGGTGGCCCGTCACGCGATCCCACGCATCGCGCACCGCCATCTTGATGTTCTCCCACGTCGAGTGGCCGCGATGCTCGTACTTATCCCAGCCGGCCCGAAGATCGTTCTCCACCTGATCCCAGTTCCTGCCGCTGTATTTCCGAGCTGACTCGTACCCGTACCGATAACCCGGTTGATAGTAGGTGTAGTCGTTCGTTCCCGCATACGGACGCGACTTGTAGTTCTCGCGCCAGTAGGTGTCTTCCGTGTTCCAGTCCATCGGCTGCATTGATGACCCTCCCTGGTCCCGCCGCGGGACCGCCGTATTACCGTGCAAGCCGGAGGCCCATTAGACCTGAACGGCTCTCTCCTGATTCGAAACACGAGCGGAACAATATTGGCGCGGCCGGCTGAGTCGACGCATAATCTCGGGGTGCATCCGTGGCACGACAGTTATATCGACGACGCGCTGATCGCCACAGCGTTTCCCGTCGTCATCGAGATCCCCAAAGGCAGCACGAACAAGTACGAGCTCGACAAAGAGACGGGCCTGCTTCGGCTCGACCGCGTGCTCTACAGCGCCGTGTATTACCCGGCGGACTACGGCTTCATACCCCGGACGTATTGTGACGACGGCGATCCGCTGGATGTGCTCGTGCTCGGCCAGGAGCCGGTCTATCCGCTGACGATCGTCGAGGCGCGCGCGATCGGCGCGATGCGCATGCGCGACGAGAAGGGTGTGGACGACAAGATCGTCGCGGTGAGCGTCAAAGATCCTTCCTACTCCGATTACACCGACAAGTCGCAGCTCCCGCCGCATCTCCTGCGGCAGCTCCGGCGCTTCTTCGAGGACTACAAAGTGCTCGAGCACAAGCAGGTCCTCGTCGAGGATCTTCTCGGCCCGTCGGAGGCCCTGACGATCATCACCGAGGCGCTCGAAATGTACCGTCGTCTGCGCCGCGGCGATCTGGCCAAGGGAGCGCACATCTGAACGGGTGCGCCAACTGCGGCGCGTCGCTCGAGGGACCTTTCTGTCACGAGTGCGGGCAAAAGGCGGGGCACGTCGAGGTCCGCCTGCACGACTTCGCGCACGAGGCGCTGCACGAGTTTCTACACCTCGATGGAAAGATCTTTCAAACGCTCAAGCTGCTGATCCTGAAACCCGGGCAGCTCACGGCGGAATACCTGAAGGGACGGCGGGCGCGCTACATCTCGCCAGTGCGGCTGTACCTCACTGCCAGTCTGATTTACTTTGCACTGGTGGCGATCTCGCCATCCGACGGAAATCTACGGATAACCGCACAGGACGTTCCGACCGAACAGATGCAGGAAGTGATGCGGCGGGCCGAGGAAGCGAATCGTCACGTGCAGGAACTGGTCGCTCATTACGCGCCGCGTGCGATGTTCGTCCTGATGCCGTTCTTCGGCCTGCTCACGTGGGCTTTCTATCGACGTTCGGAACCGTACTACGTGCCACACCTCTACTACGCGATTCACTTTCACGCGTTCGCGTTTCTCGTGTTCGCGGCGGCTAAAGCACTCCAGCTCTGGGGCGCTCCCGACCTTGGGGGCGTCCTGCTGGTGCTCGCAGTCGTTCCATATCATTACATCGCGCTGCGACGTGTCTTCGGAGGTTCGCGCGTGCAGGTGGCCTGGAAGGGAACGACAATTGCCGTCGCGTACACCCTGACGATTGGCGCGATTTTCGCGGGGATCCTTTGGGTCGAGCTCAGGCCGCTGCTGAAGGACCTTCGCTCAAACCCTTCGTAGCTTCGTCACCCGTCCCACCTCCACCCATTCGACGACGAAGATGTTCCCCTCGTGGTCGAAGCACGCGCCATGCGGGCAGATGAATTGTCCGGGGACGAACTCCTCGCGTGGGCGGTTGCGCAGCGGGTTGGTCCCCTGCGGGTTCGAATCGCCGAGATGTTCGATCACCTGATTGTTGCGGTCGATGAGCGTGACCCTGCCCTGCAGGTCTGGAACGACGACCGTCCCCTTCTGCTCATCGAAGTGGCACGGCAACCTGAAGCCCTGCACGAAATCGATGTGCGCGCCGTCCAGCGTGAACCGTTGCAGGCGGTTGTTGCGCCGGTCGGCCACAACCAGCACGGGCGCGGCGCCCCGCGTGTCCATCCAGATTCCATGGGGCTCGAGGAGCTGTCCGGCCTCTGACCCGCGTCCGCCGAACGTGCGGATGTATTCCCCTTTGCTGCTGTACTGGTTGATGTAGTACGAGCCATACCCGTCGCCCACGTAGATGTCGCCGTTCGGCGCGATTGCGAGGTTCGTCGGGTTGTACCGCTTCGGCGTGCCGTCTGCGTTCGGCTGTTTGTACGCATCCACGTCGGGCGGCCCTTGGATCTTCCAGACCACCTCCCCCGTCGGTGTCGCCTTCACCACCACGGCCTGCATCGCGGGCTGCGGGGTCAGGCGGGGATTCGACGCGTTCACCGTCAGGTAGAGGAATTCGTCGCTGCCTTCCTTGCGAATGTGGAGCCCGTGCGCGACGCCTCGAAACTCCTTGCCCCACGACCGCACGAATTTCCCCCCGCGATCGAACACGACCATCGAATCGGCGCTGTCGCTCGTCGCGTGGACGGTGTGGTGGACATAGATGTTGCCGTGCGAGTCTTCGACGACGCCGTGTGTGTTCCCCCATTTGATGCTGGCGGGCAGCTCGCCCCAGTCGTGGATGGCTTCGTAGGTATAGGCGGCGCTCCCGAGTACGGGTGCCTTCGAACCGGATTTGTTCTGCATGCCGAGCAGAACGGGGCCCACGGCGGTGGCGGTGAGAAATTCGCGTCTGGTTGTTTTCATCGCTGCTCCCTAATCAACGACATTCACCGCCACGGCCCACGGGTCCAGTAGAGAAGCGAAGATGCGAAGATGCGAAGACAAAAGATTCTTCGTTTCTTCGTACCTTCGCGTCTTCGCGCTGCGTTAGCCGTCGGCACGTGCAGCGGGACAGCGGATCGTGCACGGACGACGCTCTCACGCAAACAACTCGAGGATCGGCTCCCCTTTGCCGTCCTTCGTCACATACACGGGCCGGCGCTCGACGATGTGCGCGGTGTCGGGCGCGATGCCGAGCGCATGGTAAATCGTCGCGTGCAGGTTTTCCATCACCACGGGGTTCTCGACGGTCGTGCAGGGGCGCTCGTCGGCAGTCTTGCCGTAGACGAACCCTTTCTTGATTCCGCCGCCGAACATGAGAATGGATCCCGCACCGGTGAAATGGCGGTGCATGCCGTAGTGCCGCGGCTCGGACATGACGTCAGGAATATTGATTGCCTGATCTTTCACCTCTTTGCCGACTTTCCCCTCGGTCAGCGCGTCGCGCCCGAACTCGCTGGCGAGCACGACGAGCGTCCGGTTGAGGAGGCCGCGTTCCTCCAGGTCGCGTATCAGCTGCGCAACCGGCGCGTCGATCAGCTTTTTCATCGCCTTCGCGCGCTCGTGCCCGTTTTCGTGGCTGTCCCAGTACACGAACGGAATGTATTCGGAGGTCACCTCGACGTATCGCGCCCCGGCTTCGATCAGCCGCCGCGCGAGCAGGCAGCCCTGCCCGAAACGTCCGGTGTTGTAGGCATCGAAGCTCGTCTTCGGCTCGAGCGCGAGATCGAATGCCTTTGCCGAAGGGGATTTCAGCAGCCGGTCGGCCGCATCGAGCGATTTGATCAACGACTCGCGCTGGAAGTCACCGCCGTACTGATACACCGGCTCGTGCGCGAGCAGTTTCTCGAACAGTTCCCGCCGGCTGCGGAATCGCGTGTCCCCGAGCTCTTTTGGCGGACGCACCGCCGACGCGGCGTCCTGCGGATCGACGATGAGAAACGGCCCGTGCTCCGAGCCGAGAAATCCCGCGGTGTGAAAGGCTTTGAGCGTGCCGATCTCGCCGGGGCCCTCCACCGTCTGCCCGATTGCGACGAACGCGGGCATGTCGGGGTTCCGCGGCCCGAGCGTTTTCGAAATCACGGCGCCGAGGTGGGGCATCGCCATCGGCTGCGGCGGAATGTACCCGGTGTGCCAGTGATACTGGTGGCGCGAGTGCAGGATGAACCCGAGATCCGCGGCGTTGAACGTCCGGATGACCGTGCCGCGATCGATCACACGTGCAACCTGTTCGAGCCCCTGTGTGAACTTGATGTTGTCGACCGCGGTGTCGATCGGCGGAAAGGTGCTGAGCACCTGTTCCACCCTGACGCCAGGCGCGAACGGCGTGTAACGCTTCGGGTCGAACGTCTCGGTCTGCGCCATGCCGCCCGCCATCCAGAGCACGATGACCGCATCAGCCGTCGCGCCTTTCGGCTTGCTCGCCTCTTTGAGTTGCAGTCCTGGCCTGCGGCCGGCAAGCGCGGAGAGCGTCGCACCGGCGGTGGCGCCCATGAAGCCGCGGCGCGACACGCGCGAGTAAATGAGTTGTTCTTCCCTGGTCATGGTCATCCGGCCACCCGACCGTCCTCCCGAATCGCGCATCGCGAACCGCGAGCCCCGAACCGCGAACCGCGAACCGCGAACCGCGAATTAATAAATCAACTGAAATTCGGGCTTCATCAACACTGCCCAGAGCAAATCGGCGACGCCAGGCGCGTATGGGCGCGGCGATCCCGACGGGTCGCGGAGCGCGTCTTCCGCCGCCTGCCGCTCTGGCTCCGACGGCACGCGTCCGAGCGCATGGCGGAAGATACGATCGATCACTCCCGACGCGGTATCAACGGCGGGCGGCGCTGGCAGCGGCGCGCCGGAGGCCGGCGGCAGCAACCGCTCCAGATCGGGCTGGGCATCGAACACGAAGAACCGCACCTGCGGATTCAGCGTCGAGCCGATCTCGCTTTGCGGATTCTCGATTCCGATCACGCCGCGCAGCTTTGTAAACCCGCGCCCCGTAATGTCGTAGACGAGGACGGAGGGGTTCTTCACGCGGACGCCAGTTCCATCCGATGACGGTATCGCCAGTGGGCCCGATCCCTCGCGCAGTCCCGCGCGATCGACCGGCTGGAGGTTCGCCAGGGCGACGGCGCCGGAAGGGCCGACGAGCTCCGCCTGCGCCCATGCCGGTTGAACGATCTCCGGCACGTTGGAGCCGCTGTCCTGCACGATCAGCCAGAGCTTCGTCGCGCGGGACACATCCACCTCGAAGGGGCTCGACGTTGCATACCGCCCTGCGACGGTGCGGTTGTAGATGCTGAGAACGTCCGGCGGGAGCGCGCCGACCATCCGCCTCGCGCCGCGCGAGAGCCAGCGCGTCAGCCATTCGCCGTTGACGAGCTCGAGCGCCTGCAGGGTGGACGCATCGGTCGCGCGGACCGACGTGACTTGATCGCGAATCGGACGACCGAGCGCGCGCGACAGGCTGTTGGAGGCGACCCGCCATTCGCGTCCGTACACGCCGGATGTCGTTGGAAGCGACGGTGGCAGACCTTCACGCCGTACGCTTTGCGGCGCGGCTGCTGGCCTGCCCGGCCACGTATTCCACTCGCCCGTGATCGCGCCGATCGCGTCGGCGAACTCCTCGGCCGTCAATCGCCGCACCTCGGGCCCCTGGAAAACGTACCGGCGCGCCGGCGGCTCGCTCGAGCGCGTCACCGCGGGCATCTGATAGGTGCGCGAGGTGACGATCGTGGCGATGAGATGTTTGATGTCGTAGCCGTGATCGACCAAATCGGCGGCAAGCCAGTCCAGCACCTGCGGACTCCACGGCAATCCGTCCATCTCGTCCGGATTGGCGACCAGGCCGCGGCCCATCAACCGTTGCCAGATGCGGTTGACGAGCGTGCGCGGGAGACGTCCCATTCGCCGATCCGTGAACGTCGCCGCGGCTGCCGCTCGCCTGTCGGCAAGCGACAGCGATGACGGCGTGTGGGTGATCTCGGGATAGAGGAACGCCGGCTCGGCGTACTTGTTGGTCGCCACGTCGCAGCGGTACATCTGCAGCCTGGGATCGGGCGCGAAGTACGCGGCGAGCGAATACGCGTCTTTCAGCTTCCATCGACTCACGAAGCTGTCGTGGCAGGAATTGCACTTCAGATTGATCCCGAGAAAAACCTGCGCGGTGTTCTGCGAAGCCTGCATCCACGGCGTCACGGCGGCGCTCGTTTCGCCGCGCCAGTTGACGCCGATGAGGAACCCGTCGGGATCGCCGGGCTGCGACGGGTTCAGCAGCCTCGCGACGAACTCGTCGTACGGCAGGTTCGACGTGAGCGCCGAATACAGCCACTCGGAAATGCTCTTCCGGCCCGCGGTCTCCGAGAAATAGGTGACCCCGTCCTCGTTCCGCAGCAGATCGTTCCAGAACGTGATCCACTGCTCGGCGTAGCGGGTGTTGTCGGCGAGCAGCGTGCGCACGAGCGCGTCGCGCTTCGAGGGATTGGTGTCGTCGAGGAACGATTGAAGCTGCTCGGGCGTCGGAAGGAGACCCCAGACATCCAGGTACACGCGGCGCGCGAAGAGCGCGTCGGAGACGGTCGGCGGGGCGATCCGCAGGCCGGCAGGACCGGAGCGCAGGTACGCGGCGACCTCTCGATCGAGCGGTGCGGTCCACGATGGCCACACGATAGGCGGCACTGCCGGGCGCGTCAGCGCAAGCGGCGCTTCCCAGGGCTGAGGCGCCGCAGGCGACGTCGGCGTCATTCGCGCCCCTTGATCGATCCATAGCCGCAACAAGTTGATCTGCGACGCGGTGAGCGGATCCTCGTCCTTGGGCATCTGCGGCTCGATCTCGCCGCGGACCCGATGAATCATCAGACAGCCGTGCCCGTTCCCCGGCCGGATGACGGGTCCGTTCCGTCCCCCTTCGAGGGCGTCCTCGTAGGTCGCGAGCGACAACCCGCCCTTGCGCTTGTCCTGGCTGTGGCATTCGAGGCAGTGCTTCTCGATGATCGGACGGATCTGGCGCTGATAGTCGACGAGCGATTGAGCGGACGCGGATGGAACGGAGATGACCGACAGGACCGCCAGCGCTAGAACTCCGAGTCGACCTTCCCCGTTGGCTCTGTGCAACTCCGTGATCTCCTCAGCGGTCGGCTTCCGTCAGCCGCTGCTTGTAGACGTCCCGCGCGTGGTCGTAAGCCTTGCGCGCCTCGTCGATCTCCGCTGGACGGATCTGCGGCGCCTTCTGCGTCCAGCACTGGTTGACCGCGTTGAGGCACCACTGCACGCTCGCGCGGGACGCGCGGATCGGTTTGCCTTCCACGATCGCGAACACCGGATTGGTGTGCGATGACGGCAGAATCCGCGCGGCAATCCAGCTGCTGCGCTCGATTGGGATGTCGAACGAGAGGTCGCGGATGCCGCCATCGGCCGCGAGCGGCTGATGCGAGACGACCGATCCGTTCACGACGATTTCAACCGAGACGTCGCGGCTCGTTGCCACGCGGGCGCGCTCGATGTCCCAGTAGGGCGAGACGTCATACCGCGTCTTGCGAATGATGTCGTTCGGCACCGAATCGAGCAGGGCGGCCGCCCTCAATTTTACCTTGGCGGTCGCCGGACGATCGAGCGTGATTTCGCTCGTACCTTTCCCGGCGTCGACTCCATTCACCGAAAAATCCATCAGGTGGCTGTGGCCGTCCGATACGTAGCTGCGGCCGGCGGCAACGGCGTCGATCCACTTACGGTAGGTAAGCGCGCCGTCTACCTTCGCGTACGATCGCGCGAGCCCCACGCGGTCGTCGGTGATGCAGGGCCAGTCGGTTTCGCCGCTGATGCGCGTACGGAAACCGGCATTCAGCGCGTGATACCAGATGTTCAGCTCCCAGACATACGGAGTGTCACCAGCCGAAATGAAATCAACGGCGCCGGGGTGCGTGACGTCCACGATGTACTCGTTGGCGCCAATCCCGTCGAACGCAGGCATCTCGTAGTTCGGCAGGTCGGACGATCGCACCTCCAACCCCCAGCCCGAGTGCGCGAAGCCGGCGATCGCTCCCTGTGCCTTCGCCCAACGCAGGATCGGCAACGTCCAGCTTGGCCAGTCCTCGATGCGCTTCGTGTTCGGGTAATCCTGCTGCTTGAGCCCGAGCAACACGAGATGGCCCGCATGGCTCGACGGGAAACCGGAGACCTCGAGGTCGTAGTGCATGAGCCGCTCGCCGGGTTTCGAGAGCGGATGGTCCTCGCCCGAGAAGAACTTCTTCTGGAAGTAGTACGACGGCCCCCAGGTGAGCACCGATGCCACGCTCAGACCTTCGCCCGAAACCTGCGGCCACATGTCCTGCGGCAGCACGCCTTCGGTGGGGTTCTCGTAATGCGAGCAGCCCGCGGAGTGGATATGGTGATCACCCGGATACCAGCCATAGCGCGTCGGATCGATCCACCGAACGAGTCGAAAGAGCCACTCGTCTGGTCCCGCGATCGCAACACGCCGAGTCTCCGGAACGTATTCCGGTCCGCGCGTGACGGTGAGCTTGAAGGATCCCGCCGGCAGCAGAATCGTTTCGCCGTCACCGCGATAGATCTGCGGCTGGAAATAGAAGTCCGGCGCGAGACGCTTGGTCGCTGTCGGATAGAGCCGCTCCGCAACGTCCTTGATAAGGAAGGACGCAGTGGCCGGCTGTCCTCGCTCGTCGACGACGCGGAGGCGAATCGAGTGCGCCGGAACGGCGGTGAAGACGATGTCGACGTCGTTGCGGAACCCGATGTCCTGCGTTCCTTGCCCGACATTGAAGCCAATCGTCGCGGACCGCTGCCCGGCATCGCGGCTGTACACCTGCAGGATGGCGTACTCGACGGCGAGTCCCGACAGCCGCGGGCGCATCGGCGCCGCGGTGTAGAGCGAGATGTCGGCCCAGCGCTCCCGCACATCTTCGCCGTTCATCTGCATCATCGGCTCCGCCGCGCCCCCACTCACCCAGGCGGGCACGTACACCCGCTCGCTGTTTGGGCTCTGAACGACGAGCGGCGCGCGAACACCTCCTTCGTTGATCACCTTGAGGAGAAACAACCGCGTGCCTCCCTGCACGAGCTCGGGTTTTGCATCACCCTGCTCCACTTTCACGCGGCTTTCGGGATTGATGTGAACGTTCGCGATGACGTAGCGGTCGAGAATCTGCTGCAGCTTCGCCGCCCCCGCCTCCTCATCGCTCATCGCCACCGCCCCGTCGATGGCCTCGCGGTCGGCAAGCGGCAGAGGCTGCCCGAGAAACGAGAGGGCTGTCTCGACGCGGCGCGCCTGCTGCGCGAGCGGCTGGAGCGCGACTGGTGACGTTCCGTGCGCGTGCTCCTGCGCGCGGAGAGTCGGGGAAATCGCGAGCACGGCGATCGCCAGGATGACGGCGGGCGCACGAAGGTACGAGCGCATGATTCTCGTCAGCGGGTTGTGCGCGCGCCCCGCGGCCTCGTCACGAGCGTGACGATCTCGGCTGGCGTGAGCTTGGTCGCGCGGACATCAACACCTTTCACGGTGAAGCGGTTTCCTGCGTCGTGAACGATGATCTGTCCCGTTCCCATGGACACCGCGGTATTCAGATCGCCTGCGCGCCTCAGACCGGGAATGTACAGGTGATCGACGAACGCCTGATCGTTCGACGAATCGAAGTCGACGTCGAGGACGGCGACGGGAATCGGCACGATCGCGGCGGCAAGAATCGTCGCGAGGGCGGCATCCCCTTGCGCAACGACTGCTGCACCCGGATGCGCGCGCGCCGCGGCCACGATGTCCGCGACCCGCTGGCTCGCCGGCGTGCGGTTGTAGGTCTCGAAGTGGTGGACCTTCGCCGCCGCGTCCGGGTCGAACTTCGTGAACGCGATCGCGGAGACCTTCACGCCCGCCTTCGTCAGCGCGCGCTCGAGATCCGAATCAGGACTGCCAAGGAGCACCGTGTAGGGCGGTGTTTCCGACTTCGCTGAAGCTCCGGCGGACTCGCCGTAGCCTTGGCGTAGGCGGTTGTGCTCCGCCTCGTCCGGCGGCAATGCGTTCGCAAAGCCGAGCGAATGCTGTAACGCCGCCTGGAACGTCTTCGCATCGCCGCTCGCGAGCTGCTTCTTCGCGGCCCCTATCCAGTTGTCCGTCAGGTGAGCCACGTCCACCGCGTTCGACGGCAGCGCGCGCCCGTGAAAAACGAGCAGGTTCGGAAGCGACTCGGGGACAAAGGACCGCTCGGCAACCTTGACGTCAGCTGGTTTGTGCTGCAGCCAGCGCGCCATCCACACGTACATGGCCTCGCGACTTTCCTTGTTGTAGTTGTGGTCCGCGGTGATGCGCACCGCCTGCACGCGATCTGCGGCATCGAACAGATCGTAAATCGCGCGTACCGCGGGATACTCCTTCTCGAGCGTCTCGGCCGTCCAGTCGCCCGTCGCCGAAATCATCAGCAGCGGACGAGGCGCGATCGTTGCCGCAATCTCGACGTTGGTGGTATCGAGGCGGAGGCCCGGCGGGTTCTCGCACAGGCACCCCCCCTGCATGTGCAGGGAAATCATGTTCACCGGCACGGAAACCGCGATGCGATCGTCCACGGCCGACGCGAGAAACGTCTGCGTCCCGCCGCCGGATTCGCCCGTCATCGCGATCGCATCGCGCCGCACGTACGGCAGCGACTCCAGAAAATCAATCGAGCGGATCGAGTTCCACAACTGCAGGCCCGACAGGCTCAACCCCCACAGATACTCGCGCTGGCCGCTGAAGGTGTGCGGCACTTGCTGACTGTCGTTGTACCCCACCATGTCGTAGGTGAACACCACGAAGCCCTGCCGGGCGAGATTGATCGCGCGCCCGGGCACCGAGTTCAATGCCGTGTTCTCCAGACGTCCGTACGCCCAGTGGCCGTGCGGCGCCAGCACCGCGGGAAACGGGCCGTCGCCAATCGGACGATACAGATTGCCCGTCACCAAAAACCCGGGAAGGCTCTCGAAGTACACCTTCGAGACGCTGTAGTCGGACTTCGTGATCTCGCCGAACACTTCAGGATGCAGGGGCGTCTTCTCGGGCATCGGCAGCAGGCCTGCCGATTCGAGCACGTGTTCGCGCAGGTACGCTCGACGTAGGTTCCATTGCTGCGCCGACGTGAAGTGTGGCGGATCGAAGCGGTCGTCGAGCGTGCGGTACGTGTTCTGCGTGGTTGGCGTCTGCGCCAGCATGGCAACGACCGTGCCGAGCGTGGCAAGAAGGGGCTTCATGGGGCGCATTGTATAGTCTCCGCTACGGATGCGATACAAGTGGACCGTCGTGCTGATGCTGTGGGCGATCTGCTTCTGCAACTACGCAGATCGCCAGGCAATCTTTTCGGTTTTCCCTCTGCTCGAACGTGAGATGCACCTCAGCACGGTTCAGCTCGGACTTCTGGGCTCCGCGTTCGCGTGGGTCTACGGGTTGGCAGCGCCATTCGCGGGAATGGTTGTCGACCGCGTGGCGCGCAAGACTGCGATCCTCGGTGGGCTGCACGCGTGGAGCGCAATCTGCATCGCCACCGTGCTATCGCGGACGTTCGGCCAGCTGTTCTTCTTCCGCGCCGCCGAGGGGCTCGGCGAGACCTTTTACTATCCCGCGTCGATGTCGCTCATCAGCGACTATCACGGGCGCGACACGCGCTCGCGCGCGATGGGACTGCACCAGACGAGCGTGTACATCGGAACGATCGGCGGCGGGTTCTTCGCCGGGTTGATAGGCCAGTACTACGGGTGGCGCCTGTCGTTCGTCGTCTTCGGGACGGCCGGCGTTCTGCTCGGAGTGCTGCTGCACAGGTTTCTGATCGAGCCGCCGCGCGGGGCGGCCGACACCGACGTAGGACGGCCCTTCAGGGGCCGTCATGAAGACGTGGGACGACCCCTCAGGGGCGCCCAGGAACCCCGCGCGCTTTCCATGACGGGATTCCTGCGGCTGGTTGCCGCAAAGCCAACCATCGTGTGCCTTCTCGGCGCGTTCATGTGCGCCAACTTCGTCGCCGTCGTCCTGTTGTCGTGGATGCCGAAGTTCCTGTTCGACAAGTTCCACATGGGGCTCGCGATGTCCGGCCTGACCGCAACGCTCTTCGTGCAGCTTGCGAGTCTTGCGGGCGCGCCGGTTGGGGGATGGCTCGCCGACGCGTGGCACCGCCGATCGCCTCGCGGCCGACTCGCGGTTCAATGCGTCGGTGTGCTCGGAGGCGCTCCCTTCGTCGCGCTTTGCGGCATGACGTCGTCTGTCGCCGTCGTCGTCACGGCGCTGACCTGCTGGGGCTTTTTCAAGGGGCTGTACGACGCCAACATCTTTGCGTCGGTGTATGACGTGGTGCCGCCCGAGGCGCGCGGCACGGCCGCGGGGTTCATGAATGCGATTGGATGGCTGGCCGGCGGCGGCAGCGCGCCCGTGGTGATCGGGATCGTCGCGCAGCGCACGAGTCTCGGCTTCGCGATCGCCCTGGCGTCCATGGTCTACATCGCGGCGGCGGTTTTCCTGGCCATGGGCGCCATGTTGTTCGTCACGCGTGACGTGGGCGCTGGATCGGTGGAGGATGCGACCTGAGTCGCGGGAGGATCGGAGCACATGAGCGAGCGATGAGTGGGCGCACGCGGCCACCTGACGCGGCCTCGCCGCTGCACTTCGCGAGCAGCCGACGCTGCCCGCCCGTCCCGCGGTGTACGACACCGGCCCCGACGCGCATCTCGTTCTTGCTCCCGCGGACGTCGCGCGGAAAACCGCGCCCTCCCCTGCCGTTCAACGACCCGCGCTGGCCTCGTGTTCCGCTGTCCGGCACCGCGCGGCCGTGTGCCTCCGGGCGCGTTTTA
>JBKPTT010000300.1:0-9703 GCA_046735635.1 Acidobacteriota bacterium
CAGGTGGGTCACCTTCTCGACGAGCACGCGCACGCCGAGTTCTATCTGACGCAGATCGTTTCTCATCACAGCCGCGCCCACGTCGAGCGCTTCCTCGACGAGGCGCAGCGGAGAAGATTGAGCCTCCCTGGGCTGTTTGGCGTGTTTTACTACCGTTCGGCGAACCCACGGACCCTGTCGGCGCTGAAGGCGTTCCTTCCAGTGCCGGCCGACGAGCTGACGCGCGAGTTCTCCGAAGGAGCCACTGCGGACGAGATATGCGCCCGATCGATCCGTGGGCTCACCCAATCAGGCGTGCGGCACTTCTACATCAGCAACCTGCCTGTAGCCGGCGCGGCATCGACGCTGCTGCGGATCCTCGACCACGCGAACATAGCCGCGTGAGACGTCAGCCTCCCGACCCCTTGAATTGATCGTCTTCGTCGGCGAAGAGAACGTTGAAGCTGGTCAGCGAGCCGTAGCATCCGCTGATGTATCCCTGGAGCTTGACCTTCACGTCCTCAGGTACTTCGGCAGCGTTCACCTGCTGTTCAAGCGTGCGCAAACGGTTCCTGAGCATCACGACCTTGTGAAAGAAGGTTTCGATCGGCCAGCTCTTCTCCTGCAGCGACGGGTTCCCCGGGCGGAGAACCAGGCTGCCGCCGCGCCACTTCTCCGCTGGAGGAACGGCCGAGAGGCCTGCCTCCTCGCGGATGACACGCCGCAGAATCATCTCAATGTCCATGTCCGAAATCTCGCTGATCGGCGGCGCGAGCCGTTCACGCTCGCTGACGATGGGAAATGGTTCGTGATCGGACCGGCCGGACCGCCGTGGCGTTGATTGGGTCTCTTCGGCTTCATGGGCGGCGACCCGGGGTCCGCCGCGGTAATTGTGCTCGCTCTGGCAGAATCCGCACACGACGCGCAGCGGACTGCCGCCGGCGTCGGCCGCGATGACGGTGTGCATGCGGTCTGTCTTGCACGCGCGGCAGAAGTCCTCGAGCGAGTCTCCCGCGCGATACTGACGGTCGGCCATCCTCGTGATCTTATCCGGATCCCGGATCCCGCATCCCGGACCCCGGACCCCGGACCCCCCGTCCCGGCCGTATACTCACCCCATGGGTCGCGATCTCGACGCGGTGCCATTCTCCGGGATCATCCGCATCCGCGACATGATGTATTCCGTCCAGGACCCCTTTCGCCTCGACCAGGGAGACGTCAGCTTCGACGCGCCTGAAACGGTCAAGGCCGCCATGCACCGCGCAATCGACGAGAACCACAGCCACTACGTCCAGACAACCGGAATACCGCGGCTGCTCGATTTGCTCGTCGCGAAGCTCCGCGTGTCCAACCGGATCCCCGTCCGCGGCCCCGACGAGGTCATGGTCACCACGGGGGGCATCCATGGGCTGTACATCTTGTTCCAGGCGCTCCTCGAGCCTGGCGATGAGGTCGTGGTGCCCGATCCGGAGTGGCCGCCGTGCATGGGCAACGTTCTGGCTGCGCGCGGCGTACCCGTGCCGTGCCGTCTCCACGAGGATCTGGGCTGGCGCTACGATCTCGGCGAGCTGGAAGCGGCAATCTCGCCGAAGACCCGCGCCGTGTACATCAACTCGCCCCATAACCCGACAGGGGGCGTGCTCACGCGCGCCGATGTCGAGGCCATCGCCGCGATGTGCCGGGAACACGACGTATGGCTCGTTTCCGACGAAGCCTACGAGGACGTCCTGTACGACGGCGCCGAGCACGTCAGCGCCGCGTCGCTCCCGGGCATGTACGAGCGGACCATGTCGGCCTTCACGTTCAGCAAGTCGTACGCGATGACGGGGCTGCGCCTTGGATATGTGGTGGTCCCCGACGCGAAGCTGCGCGAGCGGATGAAGAAGGCGTTGTTCTACACGGCGAGCAACGTGTCCTCGGTCGTGCAGTACGGCGGCGTCGGCGCGCTCGAGGGGTCGCAGGAGAACATCGGGGCGTTCAGACAGGAGCTGCAAGCGCGGCGGGATCTCTTTTATGCCGGCGTCCGTGCGCACGCCGCCGGTGTGTTCAGCGGCGCACCTCCGAAGGGCGCCTTTTACGCCTTCCTGCGAATCAACCCGGCCTGGAAACCGGACGCGGCTGTGCATTCGATTTCATGGGCGATGGCCGAGCACCTGATCGCGAAGGGCCGCATCGGATGTGTGCCCGGCGTGGATTTTGGATCGAACGGCGAGGGCTTCGTCCGGTTCTGCTTCGCGCGCGATCGGCGGGAGCTCGCGGGTGCGATCGCCTCCATGGAAACGCTGTTCGCTGCGGCGACACGCTGAGATTCCGAGCGCCGCCTTTCTCAGCGGACGTGACGTCCACCGTCGACGCGAATCGTCTCGCCCGTGACAAAGTCGGATTCGAACAGAAACGCGACCGCTTTCACGATCTCCTGCTCACCGCCCCAACGCCCGAGCGGCGTCGACGCTTCGACCGCGTGGAGCTCGTCCTCTGTCGTGCCTGGCGGTGCGAGGATAGGCCCAGGCGCGATCGCGTTGACGAGAATCTGATCGGCAGCAAGTTCCAACGCGAGCGCTTCGGTCAATCCCATCACCGCCCGCTTGGCCGCGTAGTACGGAACGTACCCTTTGTACCTGGGACGCCCGCTCGCGGCCACCCAATCGGCGAAGTTCACGATGCGACCACCCCCGGCCGCGCGCAGATGCGGGATCGCGGCGCGCGAGCAGAAGAACGCCGCTTTCAAATCGACGTCGAGCGTCGCATCCCACGCTGCTTCGGTGGTCTCTTCGAGCGGCACCGATTTGTAGACCGAAGCCATGTTGACGAGCGCGTCGAGCCGGCCGAACGACGCCGATGCCTCGGTCACGAGCCGATCGCATTCATGGGCCTGTGAGACATCCGCGCGAATGATCGCCGCCTTACGCCCGGCATGCCGGATCGCTTCCGCTGCGTATTCGGCTTCCTCTTTCGACCGGTTGTAGGAGAGCGCGACGTGCATGCCGCGCTGCGCGAGATCGACGGCAATCGCGGCGCCGATGCGCTTTCCGCCGGTAATCAGGACCGCGCGGTCTTGGATCTGCATGGAACGGGCGTCACACTTTCCCGGCGCGTAACCGTGCGCGGCCGTACGCGAGGGACTCCGCGTCCCGTGCGCGACGTTCGTCGACTGACAACGCACCCGCGCCTGTGAGCATCAGCGTGATCAGCGCCGCCATGAGCACGAGGTCGAACTCGTAGCCCTGCCCGCGGCCGGGCACGAGGCCCCAATTGATGAAGAAGCCATTCGCGAGATGCACCTTCCAAGCGGCGGCGGTTATATCGACCGCGAGGACGAGCGATGCGGCAAACGTGAGGGCGCCCGCGATGAGGAGCAGACCGCCGGCGAATTCACCGATGCCTGCGGTGACCGCAAGCGGATAGGCCGGAGACAATCCGAGCTGCTCGAGAAATCGGGTGGTTCCGGTGAGCCCCGGTCCACCCCAGATGCCGAACAGTTTCTGGGCGCCATGCGCGACGAACACGGCGCCGACTGCCACGCGCAGCACGACGGGCCCATACGGCTGCATCCGAGAGTCCTCCGGCGGATCGCCCCTCTTTGCGGCCGCGATCGGGTTATTGTATCGCTGAACACTCTCATCGCGCGGAGGACCACATGATCAGCAGACGCTCGTTTCTCCGCTCGACCGGCGCCGCCGCCGCGATCGCGGCGTTCAACGACGACAGCCTCGACCGCGTTCGCACCGCGTCGACGCGGGTCGACGGCGTCGCGCCTGGAGACATCGCTGCCGACGAGGGCTACTGGCGCGAGATCCAGCAGGCGTTTACGCTCGACCGTACGATCATCAACCTCAATAACGGCGGCTGCTCGCCGAGCCCTCGGGTCGTTCATGAGGCCCTGAAGCGTTATCTCGACATCTCGAATCAGGCGCCCGTGTATCACATGTGGCAAATCCTCGAGCCGAACGTCGAAAGCGTTCGGCGGCGGCTCGCGGCCGAATTCGGCTGCGATCCGGAGGAGCTGGCTATCACCCGCAACGCCAGCGAGGCACTGCAGATCGCGCAGCTCGGGATCGAGTTGAAACCCGGCGACGAGGTGGTCACCACGAACCAGGACTACGGCAGGATGCTGAACACGTGGGACCAGCGCGCGCGGCGCGATGGCATTCGCATCAAGAAGATCTCCTTCCCCGTGCCCCCGCCCTCGATGAACGATCTGGCGGAGCGGCTGATCGGCGCGATCACTCCCGCCACCAAGGTCCTGCACTTCTGTCACATCACGAACTTGACCGGACAGATCTTCCCGGTCCGTCAGATCTGCGCCGAGGCGCGGCAACGCGGCGTCAAAACAATCGTCGACGGCGCGCACGCATTTGCCCAGTTCCCCTTTACGCTCGCCGATGTCGGCTGCGATTATTACGGAACGAGCCTGCACAAATGGCTGCTCGCGCCAATCGGCACGGGCTTCCTGTACGTGCGCCGGGAGAACATCGCATCTCTTTGGCCGCTTCAGCCCGCGGCAACCGAACAGACCGCCAACATCCGCAAGTTCGAGGAGATCGGCACGCATCCGGCGGCGAATCACAACTCGATCGCCGAGGCCATCGGCTTTCATGACGGCATTGGCGCCGAGCGGAAGGCCGCGCGCCTGCGGTACCTTCGCGACCGGTGGGCGAAGCGTCTGACGAGCAGCGCGAGATTCCGCATCCGGACGAACCTGTCGGATCCCGCTCAGTCGTGTGCGATTGCGAATGTCGAAGTCGTCGGCGTGCCGACGGCGAAAGTGGTGACTCGCCTGTGGGACCGTTGGCGAATCATCGCCACGCCAATTTCGCACGCTGAATTCGAAGGCGTGCGCGTGACGCCGAACGTCTATACCACGCTCGACGAGGTGGACACCTTTGCGCAGGCGATGGAGGAGATAGCAGCGCGGGGGGCGGACTGAACCAGATCGTGCGGTCGATCGAAAGCGGGACGCGAAGCACCCTGCGAAAGTGCTGACGTTAAGCCGCGGACGCGCCGCCGGACCATTCCGGCGAAACCTCCAGCGTCCCGCTTCCGATCCACCGCACGATCTGAATCTGAATGAAGGGGGCGGATCCTGAGATCCGCCCCGGGGGTTCGAACCGAAGTCCTCTCTAGGTGAGGACCTTGATGACGACGCGGCGGTTCTGCGCGCGACCCGTCTTGGTGTTGTTCGGCGCGATCGGCTTCTCTTCACCGAAGCTGATCACGTTGATCTTGTGGAGCGGCACCTGGTGCTGCTCGTAGAGATAGCGCTTCACGGCTTCCGCACGCTCGAGTCCGAGCTTGTAGTTCAGATCCTTCGAACCCGCGTTATCCGTGTGTCCCTCGATCTCGATGTAGGCGCCGTTCGGCTCGGCCTTCAGCTTCTGCACGAGCGCGTCGAGGTCCGCCTTCGCGTCGTCGGGCATCGTCGCCTTGCCGAACTTGAAGCCGCCCTTGTCCTCGCTCAGCGTCACTTCGTACACGAGGCGCTTGGCAGCCTTCTCGATAGCGTCCGCCCGCGTGTTTACCGCGTCGGCAGCTGCGCGCGCTTCGTCGGCACGCCGTCCTGCAGCGTCCGCCCGCTGCCCCGCGGCCGTCGCCTTCGAATCGACCTCGCCAATGCGTCCCTCATTGGCGCGCGTACGCTCCTGGTTCTCTTCAACCGACTTCGAGAGCGTTTCCACCTTGGAGTTCACTTCCCCGACCTGCGTTTTCACCATCTTCTTGGTCGCGCACGCGGTGGTGCCGCCAAGAGCGAGGGCGAGAACGGGTGCGGCCAGCACGAGCTTCTTCATCTTTGCCTCCGAGCGTTTACAGCCTTATCCGTCAATCGAGTCACCGGGTTACTACTCCGTTCCGTTGTTCATCCCGTTGTTCCCCGCGGCGTAACCGCTGCGGGCGCGGACGATGAGGCCGCGATCGCGTGCGCGAACTTCTACCGGCTTCCAGCCCGATCCGCCGGACGCCTCGAATGCGAGCAGATACTGGTGGCGCAGCTCGTCGACGATCTGCCGCGCCGCGACGCTGGCGTGCGCCGGCGCGCTCGCCGTGAACATCTCGCCGCCGGTCGCGCGCGCCAGGTTCGGCAGCGGTCCAGCGACGTCGTCGTGCGCCGTTCCGCCGGCGCGGGGATCATCGACCGTGGCCATCACGGCGACGACGTAGACGGGGATGTCGATGCTGCTCGCCGCGGCGGCCACCTGTTGCGACGTGAGCCGGCTGCGAGTGTCCACACCATCGGTCAAGAGAACGACCGCGCTGCGCTGCGGAATTCGCCCGTGCCCGCCCCCCTGTGACGCAACGACTCTCGCCGTTTCCGAAACGGCGTCGTAAATCGAGGTCTGGCCGAACGGCTGCTGGAGACGATCGAGCGACGCCACGAGCGACCCGATGTCCGACGTGAACGGAGTCACCCGGTCGAGCCCTGTGTCGAAGCTGAAAAGCGCAGCTTCGTCGCCCGGCTTGAGTGCGCTCAGAAGCACGCGGGCGGTCTGCACCGCATCGACGGCCTTCGTCCCCACGCGCATGCTGCCGCTGATGTCGAAGAGCAGCGCGAGCTTGACCGGCCCGTCAGCCTGGCTGTGAAAATCGAGAATCGGCCTCGGCTGTCCGCCTTCGGCGACGAGAAAGTCCTTCTGCTTCAGGTTCTCGACAAACCGTCCTTTCCGATCCCGGACGACGGCGCTGACCGACACGACGTCAACCGACGATCGGAAGGTGGCAGCGGGACGATCCTGAGCGAGCGACAGCTGGACCACACCTGGCGCTGCGAGGAGACTCAGCGGCAGAGCGGCTGCGATGGCCAGCGAACGCCCGTTCATGCCCTGGTGTTACTTCAATTCTCTTGCCGTTCAATAAAGCCCTTATTACGTCAGCGGTTGCACAAATACGCCAAGGCGGACATGGCTCTTCGAACACAAAAATCGCGTAAAAAATACGCAAAATTACATTTTCGGTATCACCTTTTTACAGTCAGCAGTGTCCAACGTCGCGCACATGCGGAGGGCTTTGGACGTGGTGGGCATCGGGGTTAGCGTAAGATCGCGTAGCTATGGGTGTGCGGTCCACGACGGCCATTCCGGTCGCAGCTCGCGTCGGAGGGTTCGTTTACGCCATTCGCAACATCGTCGCCGAGGCGCAGAAGGTCGAGGCCGCTGGCAGGACAGTTCGCTACCTCAATATTGGCGATCCCGTGACCTTCGGGTTCAACACCCCGCCCCACATGATCGAGGCGGTAGACCGCGCGATGAGGGACGGGCACAACGGGTATGCGCCGTCAGTGGGCATTCGGGCAGCGCGCGAGGCCGTGACCGCGGAGTGTACCGGGCGCGGAATGGCGATGCATCCCGACCGTGTGGTTATTACATCTGGCACGTCCGAAGGCATCGAGCTGGCGTTGACAGCGCTTGCCGGACCGGGTGACGAGGTCCTGATACCCGTCCCGACGTATCCGCTTTACACGGCCGTGCTCGCCAAGATTGGGGCCCGGCCCGTTTTCTATCGGACCGACCCGGCGCGAGGCTGGCAGCCCGATATCGATCACGTTCGCAGCGTCGTATCTTCAGCCACGAAGGCTCTCGTCGTTATCGATCCTAACAACCCGACCGGGGCGTCATACTCGCACGAGGCTCGCCGTGCACTCGTCGACCTCGCAGATCAGCATAACTTTCCGCTCCTCGCCGACGAGGTTTACGCAGATCTTGCTTTCGATGGCCCGGTCGGCGCACTCGCGGCACTCAACCCCGGTGCACCGGTCATTACCTTCTCGTCGCTATCAAAGGCGTATCTCGCACCCGGTTGGCGAATGGGATGGCTCGCGGTCGCTCAGACCGATCGCCTCGACGACGTGCTCGCGGGAATTCGGAAACTGGCGGACGGACGATTGTGCAGCACGGGCCCGATGGAATATGCGCTCGTCGCAGCGCTCACCGGCGACCGGTCGCATCAGCAGACCTTCCGCGACGCCTTGCGGGAACGCGCCGCGGTTACTGTCGCGAAACTGAACGCAATCGAAGGCGTCAGCTGCGTCGCACCGACCGCCGCGTTCTACGCGATGCCGAAAGTGTCGCTGCCGGCGGGGAGGACGGACGAGGATTACGTCCTCGCACTCCTGCGGGCGACAGGCGTCCTGTGCGTGTACGGATCCGGCTTCGGCACCTCGCCGCACGACGGGTTCTTCCGCGTGGTATTCCTGGCATCGCCCGCGGAACTCTCCGAGATCTACGCCTCCATCGCCGAATTCACGCGCGACTACCTGACGGCGCAGGGCCGTTAACTTGTCCCCGGACCCAGGCAACCCCAAGCCACTGATCCTCTGGACGATCTGGATGACCGCGCTCGCGGTCATCGTCGTCTGGTGCGCGTTTCTCGTGCGCGACGTGCTGCTGCTCGTGTACATGAGCGGACTGTTCGCGATCGGGTTCAGTCCGATCGTGAGACTGATCGAGCGGCAGCAAGTTTTGCCAATCGGCGGCAAACGATTTCCGAGATGGCTGGCGATCCTGATCTTGTACGTCGTTCTCCTCGGTACGCTCACGGGCATCGCCTTCATGGTCGCGCCGCCGCTCATCCATCAGGCGCAGCAATTTGCGACGACGCTCCCCGACATCTTCGACCGTGCACAGGACTTTCTCATAAGGAAAGGAGTGCTGAAGGAGCACCTGACCCTTCGGCAAGCGGTCGAGCACGCGCCCGGCGCGGGCGGTGGTGAAGCCGTCGGCACGGTGTTCGGCGCCGTCGTCGGCGTCGTGGGCGGCATTTTCGGAGTGATAACGATTCTGATCCTGACGTTCTACATCCTGGTCCAGGCCGACACGCTGAGGAACACGCTGTTGCGATTGTTCCCATCGCGGGATCGCGCGCGCGTCGCGGCCGCCAGCCGCGACATCACCGTCAAAGTCAGCGCATGGCTCGGAGGGCAGCTCCTGCTCGGCGGCATCATCGGGACAACGTCGGCCATCGGGTTGTGGTTGATGGGCATCCCGTTCTTCTACGTGCTCGCGCTGATTTCCGGCATCGGCGAGATGATTCCAGTCGTTGGACCGATTCTCTCCGCGGTTCCCGCCGTGGCCGTTGCCGCGACGGTCTCGCTGAACAAGGCTCTGCTCGTCATCATCTTCTTCATCGTCCAGCAGCAGTTCGAGAACCACGTGCTCGTTCCCAAAGTCATGCAGCGCCAGGTCGGAGTGAGTCCGGTGACCGTCATCGTTGCACTGCTGATTGGCGGAAAGTTACTCGGAATCGTCGGCGCGGTTCTCGCCGTGCCGACCGCGGCGATTCTTCAAGTCGTGTTGACGGAAGTGTGGAACGATCAGGACGAGGGGCGTTCGGCGACGCGGCGCCAGGCTCAATAGAAGAGGATCGTTACCCAGGGCACAACGGCGACCGCGACATAGAACACTGCAAGCAGCGCAACGGCCTTGTGGACCGCCGACAGGTGGAGCGCAATTCCGAAGAATCCCGCCGCGATTTTGGCCGTCGCCAACCCGGCCGCCTGACCCATCGCGCACATGAGCCAGCCGATGAAAGGGTTCCCTTCCATCCGAACGCCATAGGTGCTCACACCGATATAGGTGAGGACGCCGTCGGAGGCCTGCGCGAGGAGAAAGATGACGAGCGCGATGTCGCCGAATCGGCTGCGGGAAGTGTTACGCGAACTTCCCACTTTCCCGTCGCAAGGACGTAAAGTCGGCAATTCCCTCGCGTCTTGAAGACACACCAGGCGCATCAGCAC
>JBKPTT010000301.1:0-16088 GCA_046735635.1 Acidobacteriota bacterium
CGTGGTTCGGGAACGTCCCGTCCACCTCGAAGCATAGTGTCGTCGTCCGGCAAGGCAGCCGATCGAACAGCTTCGGCGCGACAATCCCCGCCATGCCGTTGCCCGCGTCGAGGACGACGTTGAACGGCTTGATGATTGCCGAATCGATGAACGACAGAACGTGCCTGACGTAATCGTCGAGCACGTCCATCTGGGTCAGCGTCCCCTGCCGCGCAGCGGGCGAAGGCAGTCTGCCGCCGATGATCATCTCTCGAATCTCGCCGAGCCCCGCTTCGCCGCTGAGCGGAAATGCTTCGCGCCGGACGAGTTTGATGCCGTTGTACTGCTTCGGATTGTGCGACGCCGTAATCTGGGCGCCGCCGTCGTGGCCGTCGCGTGCGACGGCGAAGTACATCATGTCGGTTGCCAGCATCCCGTAATCGACAACGTCGGCGCCTTGCTCCCGGGCGCCCTCGATGAATGCCGCCGCGACCGCAGGCGACGACAGCCGCATGTCGCGCGAGACGGCAATCCGCTTCGCCTCGAGATAGGCCACGAACCCGCGGCCGATCTGCCGCGCGGCGTCTTCGTTCACCTCGGATGGGTAGAGGCCGCGCACGTCGTACGCCTTGAAAATCGAGGAATTGATGCTCGTCGAGGAATTGGTGGTCATAATCGGCTGTAATCGGTGATGGCGGTTTTGTCGCCGAGTTGAACGGGAGTTTCGATCTGCACGTTGCGTCCGATGTGGCAGCTGCGGCCGAGAATCGCCGAGCGCAGGATTGCTTCGGGACCAATCCAGCCGTTCGGCCAGACGATCGACGCGTCGATGATCGCCCCCTCGGATACGTGCGTCTGACGCCCGATCACCGAGTAGGGCAGCACGCGCGCACCCGCCTTCAGCACGGCGCCTTCGTCGACAAAGCACGGCCCCTGCAGCTCGACACCGTCGTCGACCTTCGCGTCCGGCGAGACCCAGGACGTGCCGCGTGCGGTGCCGGCGAACGGGGGCGCCTGATAGCGTCCGTCCATGATGTCATGATGCACCTGCCGGTACTTCGCGGGTGTGCCGATGTCGATCCAGTATCCGTCGTACACGTACGCCACGAACGTCTCGTTGCGCTCGATGAGCGATGGAAAATAGCTCCGCTCGATCGACCACGCGGTGTCTTTCGGAATCCGGTCGAACGTGTCCGGCTCGAGCACGTAAATCCCGGCATTGATCGTATTGCACGTGATCTCGTCCTCGCCGGGCTTCTCCAGAAAGCGCACGACGTTGCCCCTGGCGTCCGTTTCGACGAGCCCGTAGGCGCGCGGATTGTCGACCGGCGTCAGCACGATCGTGGCCTTGGCCTTCCGCTCGCGGTGCAGCCGCAGCACCGCCCCGAGATCCACCTCGGTCAGCACGTCTCCGTTGAACACCACGACGGAATCGGTCAACGAGTCCCCCGCGTAGCGGACTGCACCGCCCGTCCCGAGCGGCATCGGCTCGACGACGTACCGGATCCGGATGCCGAGTCCGTCGCCGCCGCCGAAGATTTCCTCGATACGGCGGGGCTGGTAGTTCAGGCTGAGGATGACTTCGTCGATCTCGGGCACCTGCTTCAGCAGATCAATTTGGTAATACAGAAACGGACGATTCAGAATCGGGACGATTGGCTTCGGCGTGTGCACAGTCAGCGGCCGCAGGCGCGTGCCCTTACCGCCGGCGAGAAGAATGGCCTTCATGCAATCTACGATAGTAAATCGGTTTTTGGGTTTTGGTTTTGGGTTTTCGGCACCGTGAAAAACCTATAACGTATAACCGTTCGTCACAATGAACCTTCCCAATGCGATCACGGTCGGCCGGATTTTTCTCGTCCCGCTGCTCGTGGTCGTTTTGCTGACCAAATTCGAGGGGCGCCTGATCCTCGGCATGCGCAAGGAGCTGGTCGGCGCCGCAATCTTCGGCCTCGCGTCGATTACCGACTGGCTGGACGGGTACCTCGCGCGGCGTCGACAGCAGGTCACGACGCTCGGCCAGTTCATCGATCCGCTCGCCGATAAACTGCTCATCACCGCCGCGCTCGTCTCGCTGGTGCAGATGGATCTGGCGCAGTCCTGGATGGTGGTCGTAATCCTCGGCCGCGAGATTTACGTGACGGTGCTCCGCAGCATGGCGCAGTCGCGCGGCGTCGCGATCCCTGCTTCGCCGCTCGGCAAGTTCAAGATGGCGTCGCAAGTGACGGCGATCCTGCTGCTGATTCTGGGAGGGGAGAACCTGCCGGAATTCGTGCTGCTTGGGAAGATCGCGCTCTGGATCGCGATGATCACGGCGGTCGCATCGGCGGTAGATTACTACCGCCGATTCAACCATGTCCTTTCTCAATCCGTCTAGCGGTGGATCGCCACCAGATCGCCAACCGCGACGGCGTCGATTGCCTTCTCGATCCGGACGACCGTCGTTCCAGGATTGACGACCATCGCGGTCGCTTCGCCGATCTTCGAGACCGGCCCTGAGCTGCCTGCCGGTTGACGAAAAATCGTGAAACGCTGCCCGGCTTTGATGCCGTGATCGCTGCCGCGATCGACGACCATCAGATCACCCGCCGCCCCCATCTGCCGCCTGTCGTCGCCGAGAACAACGTGAGCCGGATCGCTGTAGTCGGGCTCGCCGCCGAGCGCCTCGGACGGCACCGTCGGCTTCACGAACGCCTCCAGATAATCGCCTTCCATGATGCCATCGCAAGCCTTCACGACCGTCGCGATTGCCGTGTCGCGCTGCGCGTCCTCGATGTGGATCCATCCGGCGGTGTGGATGCTGTAGGTCTTGAGGTTGTCGCTGCCGGTCGGCGCGAACCGGTCCGAGACGACCCGTCGTACGTAGTAGTCCTCACCGGCCTTCACCCCTTGCGCGCTGCCGCCGCGGACGATGAGCGTGTCGCCGGGGCCGAACAGCGTCTTGCCGCGTTCGCGTCCTTCGCCCACGCGGATGGCGCTGGACGGCGGCAGCGTGGTGGCCGTCGCGGCGCACGCCAACTCGGTCGCATAGTCCCGCGTCGCAGTGTGCGTGATGGTGACCTGCGCCGACGCGGCCGCGGGAACGATTGCCGATACGGCGAGAACGATGATCGGATTCACGAAACGTTGATTACGATTCATTCGAGAGGCTCCCGTTTCTGGCTTTCTTCTCCATGTCAGCCTTGAGGGTTTCCACCAGCTTCTTCGCGTCTTCGAGGTGTTCGCTGGATTCGAACTCCTCGATCAGCCGATTGAGGTAGGGGAGCGCTTCGGTCTCGCGCTTCATGCGAATGAGCGCCTGCGCGAGATAGAAATACACGGAGTCGCGCCGTGTGTATTCGGGATCGTTCTTGAGGATCGCCTTGAAGCGATCGATCGCAGCCGGGGGAAACCGGCCGGTACGCATGTAGAAGTAGCCCACGCGGAAATCCGCGTCGCTTTTCCGATCGCGCGCTTCGCGGAGGCGCTTGGCGCCTTCTTCGTAGAGCGCGCTCTTGGGGTATTGCTCGACGAAGTGCGTCAACTCGGTGATGGCTTCGTCGGTCTGGGTCTGGTCGCGGTCCGCCCCGTGCATCTGGTAGAAATACGACATGCCCAGCTTGAACTGCGCGTAGTCGGCGCGCGGGTGCGTCGGATAATAGGAAAGGAACTCCCGGTACTCGTTGATCGCAAGCACCTGCGACTCGGCACTCCCTTCACCGAGGTACGAGTCGGCGAGCCCGAGCTTCGCGTCAGCGCGATACTGGCTCTGCGGATAGCTGTCCATGAGCTGTCTGAAGTACTCGCGCGCCGTAAGCCAGTGCTTCTTGTTCAACTCCTCGGCGCCGCGTTCCCACAGAAACTTGTCGGGCTCGAGCGTGCCGACCGGAGGCTTCTTGGGTCCGCTCGCACAACCCGAGAACGCGAGCGCGACGCACAACAGCGAAAGCGCCGCCGTCAGGCGAGCGCGGGTAATGACGACAACCATCGATACTCCGCTTCAATTCCTTCTTCGAGCGAGACCTGCGGCGCGAAGCCGAGATCGGCCCGAGCGAGAGACGTGTCCGCGAACGTGTCGTGCATGTCTCCCTTCTGCGCAGGCTCGCGGCGCACGTCGAGCCGCCGGCCCGCCGAACGGCCGATGATCTCGAGCACCTCGTTGATCGATACGCGCGAACCGCCGCCGACGTTGTAAACACGCCCCTGAACTCCCCGGTCCCCCGCCGCCATCGTCGCTGCCACGGCATCCTGCACGAACGTGAAGTCGCGGGTCTGACCCCCGTCGCCGTACAACGTGATCGGCCGGCCGTCGATGGCAGCGCGAATGAACCGGTGAAAGCCCATGTCCGGCCGCTGCCTGGGACCGTATACCGTGAAATATCGGAGCGACGTGGTCGGGACTCCATGATTCACGTGGTACAGGTGGCAGAGGTGCTCGGCGGCAAGTTTCGTCACGCCATACGGGGACACCGGCATCGGGAAAGCGTCCTCTCTCATCGGAAGCGGCGCGCTGTCGCCGTACACCGACGAGCTGGAGGCGTAAACGAAGCGATGCAGCGGGAGTCCGGCGCACGCTTCGAGCAGTACCTGCGACGCCTCGATATTGTGTTCCGTGTAGGCGCGGAAATCGCGTCCCCAGCTCTTGCGGACACCAGCCTGCGCCGCGAGATGGAAAACGTGCGTCACCCCGTCGAGCAACGCCGGCAGGTCTGCGTCCTGGAGGCGTGTTTCGACAAATCGGAACCCGCGCCGTCCACGGCTCGACGCCAGATTGCTCTCCTTGATCGCGCGGGAGTAATAGTCCGTGAAGCAGTCGAGACCGACGACGTCGGCGCCGCGGTCGAGCAGCGACGTCGTCAGATGCGAGCCGATGAAGCCGGCGCTCCCCGTGACGAGCGCCCTCATGCAAACACCTGCTGAATCCGGCCCGGCAGCCGACAGAGACGTCCCGACAGATCGAGCGCTGCGTGAACCGTGCGGCCCGACGCGGCAAGCTGTTGATCGTGCCGCCGGACGACCTTATAGGTGAACTCCATTCGCACCGGCGAGAGCATCCGGCCTTCCGTCCTCACTTCCATCTCGTCGTCGTAGTGCGTCGGCCGGTGATACTCGCAGTGAGCCTCGATGACCGGCAGCATGATTCCCTCGTGCTCCATCTCGCGATACGTCCACCCGAGCGACCGCAGCAGGTCGGTTCGGCCGATTTCGAACCACACGAAGTAGTTCGCGTAATAGACGACCCCCATCTTGTCGGTCTCCGCGTAGCGGACGCGGACCAGCGACGTCGACGTCACACGCCGGCCTTCAGCTGGGCGGCTGCTCGCAGCTCCCGCGCGGCGCGTTCAGGGTCGGAAGTCCCGAAGATGGAGTTGCCGGCCACCAGGATGGTGGCGCCGGCATCGACGAGCCGCGCCGCGTTCGTCCGGTCGACCCCGCCGTCGACCTCGATGGACGCGCGGCTGCCCTCGCGGTTCAAAAGCGAGCGGATCGCCCTGATCTTAGACTCGCTGCGCGGTATGAAAGTCTGCCCGCCAAAGCCGGGGTTGACCGACATGACGAGCACGTAATCGAGATCCGCCGCGATTTCGTCGAGCGCGACAACCGGCGTGGACGGGTTGATCGCCACACCGGCCTGTGCCCCGAGCGCCTGGATCGCGTGGATCGTCCGATGCAGATGCGGCAGAATCTCGACGTGAACCGAAATCATCGACGCGCCCGCCTCGACGAACGCCTCGAGGTAGCGGTCGGGTTCCTCGATCATCAAGTGGACATCGAGCGGGACCTTCGCGATTTTCTTGATTGACTTCACGACCGGAGGCCCGATCGTCAGGTTCGGCACGAAGTGGCCGTCCATCACGTCGAGGTGCAGCAGGTCAGCGCCGCCGCGCTCGACCGCGTCAATCTCCTCGCCGAGCCTCGCGAAATCGGCCGACAGGATCGAAGGCGCAATCCGGACCGTCACCGGCTGACCTCCAGCGAGATCGGCTCTCCCGGCGCAATCTGGAAACCCGCCTGCGGATTCTGTCGGAGGACGATCCCGGCCGGAACGCCTGGATACGGATGGTCGCCGACGACGGCGACACGAAACGCGTGGGAACGCAGGACGTCGGCGGCGCGATCGCCGTTGACGCCAATCAAATCGGGCATCACATAGGTCGCGCCGCGCTCTCCACGATTCACCAGCAGCGCCACTCGAGCAGCGTTGCTCTTTGCGGCGGGCGTCTGCGCGATGATGGCATCCGATGGGTACTCCCCCGTTCGGACTTCGGAGATCGCCGCCACCTCGAGTCCGTCCTGCTGGAGACGCAGCTGTGCCGTGCGTTCGGATTCGCCGATGAGGAGCGGAACGATCGTCGCCCGCGGTCCGGCACTCAGCCAGACCTTGACGCTGCGTTCGCGCCGAGTGTTCGTCCCGGGCTGCGGGTCCTGTGCGAGCACCTGGCCGGCGGGGATTTTCGGATCGGGTCGTCGCCCTTCTTCCACTCTCAGGTTGAGGCCGGTCTGGGTGACCGTCGCCTGCGCGTCGTTCACGGTCCGTCCGACAAGCGTCGGAACCGTCACGTCCCGAGTCCGCAACGCCACACGCATGGATGCCAGGGCGAAGAGCACGTAGGTCAAGAGCAGGGCGCCGCCCAGGAGCAGCAACTTACCTGCGCTCCACACGCGGGTTCTCAGTGCCATGAACCTGAAATGTTAGCGCAAGTCCTTAGTTTTCACCAGCATGGCGGCAAAGAACGCCTCCAGCTGGTCGCGGAACGGAAGTGTCCGGAAGTCGCCCGCCGAGGTGCGAAACCTATCGAGAGCGGGATCGATCAATTCCGGAGCTCGGGAGAAGCTCGGATGGGTAGACAGAAAACGCTCGACGACGTCCTCGTTTTCATCCGGCTCACTGGAGCAGGTCGCATAGATAAGACGTCCGCCGGAAGCGACGACTTTGGCGGTTTGTGTGAGCATCTGCACCTGAGCGGCGGCCAACGGAGCCAGAGATTCTTCGGTGCGTCGCCAGCGGATATCGGGGTCGCGGCGCAAGGTGCCGAGCCCCGAGCATGGGGCATCGAGAAGCACACAATCGAACTCCGAAACGAATGGGAGAGCTGCCGAAACGTCAGCTCGAACGGCGTGGGCGCAGGTGGCGCCCATCGTCTCGATGGTGCGCCGGAGGAGACCGACCCGCTTTCCCCGAAGGTCGGTGGCGATGATGAGGCCGCGGTTGCCCATCGCGGCCGCCATAGCCGTCGTTTTGCCGCCGGGCGAAGCACACGCGTCGAGCACGCGATCACCGGGCTTCGGCGCGGCGAGCGAGGCGACCAGTTGTGACGCCTCGTCCTGGATGAGGAACAAGCCGGTCGCGGCGAGCGGCGTCAGCAAGGGGTTGCCGCGCGTCACGGTGAGGCCATCCGCGGCAAAACGCGTCGCCGTCACCTCGACGTCGTGCGCCGCCAGCATGGTCGCGACCGACTCGCGCGACGTGCGAAGCGTGTTCACGCGGAGCGTCAGCGCGGCAGGTGAATTATCGAAGATTGCCCATGCTTCGGTCGCTTCGAAGCCGTAACGCTGGACCCATCGGCTCACCAGCCACTGCGGATGCGACAACGTCGTCGCCAGATACTCAAGAGAGGGGCGCTGAGGAAGAGGTAAATGGTTTCGCTCGCGGGAGATCCGTCGAAGGATCGCGTTCACGAGCCCGGCGGCGCTCTTCTTCCCGGCCTTGCGGGCGAGGTCGACTGCATCGTTTACGACCGCCGAGGCAGGGATCCGATCGAGGTGGAGAAGCTGAAACGCTGAAAGGCGGAGAATGTCGAGGATTTCACCGTCCAGCTTTTCCACAGGACGCCGGGTAAACGCAGCAATTACGGGATCGAAGGCACCCTGCCAGCGCAGCGTGCCGGTCGCGATCTCGCCGGCCAGCGAGCGGTCGCGCTCGTCGGGAAGGCTCCGCCGCACGCGCGCCAGCGCCGACGGCAGGTCGTCTCGACCGCCGTTGACGGCACGCAGCACCTCGAAGGCCGCAAGCCGCGCGCGCGCGATCATGTGGACCGCAGAACGGTTCCCGGCAGAATCTTTCGACCGTTCAGGAACTCGCGCGCGGTCATCGGTCGTTTTCCTTCGGGCTGAAGGCGAAGCACTCGGACCGCCGCGTCATCGCCGGCGGCGACGACAATCGCATCCCCCTCTGCGGCGAGAACGACACCAGGACCGCTGTCGCGACGATGGCGAACGACCTCGGTCCGATGGAGCAGGCATCGCCCTCCCTCGAGCACAGTCGACGCCATCGGCCACGGCTGGAGCCCGCGCACCAGGTTGTGAATCCGCGAGGCGGGCAGCGTCCAGTCAATCGCGCTTTCCGCCTTCGACAGCTTCGGCGCGAAGGTCGCCTGCGAATCGTCCTGCGGCGTTTCGCTGACGGGTCCTTCCGCCATGCGATCGACGACGTCGAGGAGCAGCTCCGCACCCGCGTTGGCAAGCTCATGCTCCACGTCGACGCTCGTCGCATCCGAGGCAATCGGCCTGACGACTCTCGCGAGCATCGGGCCCGCGTCCAATTCCTGAACGACGCGCATGATTGTCACACCTGTTTCAGCATCGCCGTTGATCACGGCACGATGGATGGGCGCGGCCCCGCGGTACTTCGGCAGCAGCGACGCGTGCACGTTGATCATGCCCAGACGAGGGATCTCCAACAGCACGTCGGGCAGGATGCGGCCGTATGCGGCGACCACGCCAAGATCGGCGCCGAGCGCCGCGATCTGATCCAGGAAAGTCGGCTCGCGCAGCCGCACGGGCTGCAGCACCGGAATCTCGTGCGAAAGCGCGACATGTTTGGTGGGTGTCGTGACGACCTGGTGCCCACGCCCCTTGGGTCTGTCGGGTTGGGAGACGACGGTGACGACCGCGTGACTCGACCCGATGAGCGCGCGCAGCGTCGGCACCGCGAACCCCGGCGTCCCGAAGTACAGGATTCGGAGCGGCGGGATCACCATCGCCCGGCGCGCTTCAGCTTGTTGATCTTGCGGACGATCAGCTCCTTCTTGACGCCCCGCAGCCGATCGACGAATACCATCCCGTCGAGATGATCCATTTCGTGCTGAAAGGCGCGCGCGAGCAAGTCCTTTCCCTCGATCGTCTGCTCGTTGCCATTCCGATCGAGGGCGCGGATGATTGCGCGGGCGGGCCGGACGACCGTCGCGTTGAAGCCGGGGACGCTCAGGCAACCCTCTTCCTCGAGTTGCATGCCCTCCCGCTCGACGAAGGCGGGATTGATCATGACGTGCAGATTCGACGGGGACCGGCCGACGGAAACATCCACCACGAAGATTCGCAGCGGGATCCCGATCTGCGTCGCCGCGAGGCCCACACCCGGCGCCGCGTACATCGTTTCGATCATGTCATCGACGAGCGTCTGGACACGATCGTCGATGGCGGGCACATCGGACGCGCGCTCGTGCAGCGGACGCTCTCCGTAACGGAGGATCGGGCGGATCATGACGCTCGGAGCGTCAACGCTCCCGCACTGAAAACTGCGAGCGGACCGAGGCGGCCCACGCCTCGAGCGCGCGCTCGAGCTCGGAAATCGAATCGCCGCCGAACTTTTCGACGAGGGCGTCGGCAAGCACCAGCGCAACCATCGCCTCTCCGACGACGGCAGCAGCCGGTACCGCGCACACATCGCTGCGCTCGATGGCTGCGGCGGCCTCGTTCATCGTCGTCAGGTCGATAGATCGGAGCGGTTTCATCAACGTCGAGATCGGCTTCATCCATGCCGAGACGCGCAGGTCCTCGCCGTTTGTCACGCCGCCTTCAAGTCCGCCGGCGTTGTTGGTGGGCCGCGCGACGCCGGTCGCATGGCTTCGAGAAGCGTCCGGCACGATTTCGTCGTGGACGCGGGAGCCGGGGCGGGCGGCGGCCTCGGGGCCGAGCCCGATCCCGACGGCTTTGATCGCAGGAATCGACATCATCGCCTGCGCGAGCCTGCCATCGAGCTTTCGATCCCACTGGACGTAGCTGCCGAGTCCGACCGGCACTCCTGTCGCGATGACTTCGAACGCGCCTCCCTTCGTGTCCCCGGCGTCGCGTGCGGCGTCGATTTCAGAGATCATCCGGCGTTCGAGCTCGGGATCCACGCAACGCAGCGGTGCGTCGGGCGCCAGTGCGTCGGCCTGGTCGAACGAGACGACGGTGCCTTCGGGCAGCCGTGTTTCTCCGATTGCGAAGACGTGGCTGGCGATGCGGACCTTCGCGCGGGCGAGCAATTGCCTGGCGATCGCGCCAGCGGCCACCCGCGCCGCGGTTTCCCGGGCGCTCGCGCGCTCGAGGATGTCGCGCACGTCCGACCGTGCGTACTTCGCAGCGCCGGCAAGATCGGCATGGCCGGGACGAGGGCGGGTAACCGGCGCACGACGTGCGCCGCCGGCGTCGGCGGGCGCTTCAGCCCCGGTGCGCATGGTGTACTGCCAGTTGACCCAGTCGCGGTTTTCGATCGACATCGCGATCGGGCCGCCGATCGTTTCGCCGGCGCGTACGCCCGATAGAATCTCCGCGCGATCGGATTCAATCGCCATGCGGCGGCCGCGCCCGTAACCGCCCTGCCGGCGCCGCAGATCGGTGGTGATCGCGTCGACGTCGATTGGGAGTCCTGCGGGAATGCCTTCGAGGATGACCAGCAGTGCACGGCCGTGCGATTCACCCGCGGTGAGAAAACGCACCATCGAGCCCCGATTGTATACGAACTTTCTGCACTGCTCCGGCGGTCCCCGCACCGTTTGTCTCGCAAACCCGCACGAGGCCACTCGGGCGTTGGTCTTGCACCGCATGTTGCCATGCGATGCATCGTGGCCGATCGGTTTCTCGCGCTGCGAGATGTGTGGATCGATCTGGCCACCGGCGCATTGGTGAAGCTGCGCATCACACCTGCCGGCACATCGCGATCGCAGTTCGAGTGGAGTGCGCGGTGCGAAGTGCTCGCGAACCTGCGGCATCCGCTGATCAACCCGCTCGTCGACTTCGGCGCCGTGGATCGCGCCCACGTATTTGAGGCGTATGCGGCGTCGGGACCGCTCGCCGTACGCGGCAGCGCGGCCGAATCGCTGGCCTTGCACGCCGTCAGGTTTCTCGAGCGTTACGGCGTGGACCTGCCGCGGCCGATCGCAGATTTTGCGCTGCGACCGATCGCGCGCGGCACGGTTCGAAGTGTGCGTCCGATCGGCGTGTTTCTCCAGCGCCGCAACGTTTTCGACGCCATCGCGGACACACTCGATGCCGCCTCGCCCGGCGGTACGTGCGCGGTCCTTGTCGAGGGATCGCAGGGCAGCGGACTCCGCACATTGCTTCTCGCAAGCGCGCGTGCCGCAAGACTGCGGGGGTACGTTCCGCTGAGCGCCGGAGCCATTCGCCGTTTTCCCTGGCTGCTCGATCGCGTCCTCGACAGACACGTCTGCGTTCTTGGAGGCGCAGGAACTGACGTCGCCACGCCGGCCGTGGTGCGTGACGCGACATTGCTCATGACGCGGCTGGCCGCCGTCAGCGCGCGGCGTCACCTCGTGTTGTCCTTTGCGCGGCCGGGCGTCGCGCGCGGGCACATCGTTCACGTCGATTCGATGGGGGTAACGGCGATGACAGGAATGGTGTTCGCAGATCCCGAGCTGGGCCCCTCAGCCGAGGAAATCCTCGAGGCGGTCCGTAATTCCGAAGGGCGGCCAGGGCTGTGCCTCGCGCGCCTGGGGACACGCGAGTACGGGCCGAACCCGGCACGCTGGATGACAGTTCACGAGTCGCCGCAGCCTTACGAGGTCGGGCAGCACGCGACAAGCGCAGGCCTGCGGTTGCCTCCGCGGCAGCACTCGTCTCCTGGGGTCGTCCAGCGATCGGTCGAACGCGCCGAGGCGTTGGCGCGGCGTGGCCGCCACGCGGCGGCCGATCGAATCCTGTCGCGGGCGGTGCGCGTGCTGTCGGCGCGCGGCGAACAGGACCGTGCCGCGCGGGCATCACTGTTGCTCGGCTGGCTCGCGCGGGATCGCGCGCGCGCCGCCTCCGCTGCCGCACACTTTCAACGCGCACGCGACATCGGATCTGATCCGTCCACGGCGCTTCTCGCAACGATAGGGCTTGGCGTCACGCTCACCGACGACGGTCGCTTGTTGGAGGCCGAGGCGGTGCTGCGCACTGTCATGACCGCGGCCGAGGAGTTGCCCGACGTGGCGGGCGCCGCGGCCGCGGCGTTGGCGCGCGCGTATCTCTGGCGTGACCAGCCGCTCGACGCACTCACGGTATTGAGCGGAGTGGGAGACACCGCGTCGATCGGCACCCGCGCTCGCGTGTGTGCGGTACTCGCGCGTGCACACCTCGCCGAAGGAACGATTCCGGCCGCCGTCCGCGCCGCGCGCGCCGCCGTCGAAGCAGGGGAGACAGCGGCCGACCCGCGTTCGATCGCAGCTGCGTACCGCTCACTCGGGGCAGCTGTGGCGGCCGCCGGCGACCGCGAATCAGCGGAAAGACACTTCACCGACGGGTTGCGGATCGCGACGGCAGCGCATCTCTCGCTCACAGCGATCCGCCTGCGCCTTGCCGCCGCCGACGCGCGCGTGTCGTCCACCGACCTCCGGCATCTCGATCGAATCGTCGCGCACGCGCACGAATGGCCGCGCCTGCTGCAATTCACCGCACGGGCCGTGCAGGCGCGCCTGGCGGGACGCGATCTCGATCCGCCGACACGAAGTTTCATTGCCTCGAGCCGCGCCCGCGCCCTCGACCGACCGCTGGCATCACCGCCGATCAACGCGGTCGCCGATCTCGAGGCGCTGCTCGACCTCGCGCACGCCGCGCCGGACGATCGTGGCGCCGTCGAGCGCATTGCAGCGGAGATCCATTCACGCCTGAAGACGACGACGGTAATGGTCGTGTCGGGGCTTCCGGAGCGACGCGTCGTCGCCGTAGCGGGACGTGCGTGGCACGGCGATCCACACATCGCGTGGCGCGCGCTGGCGGGCGGCTTGAGCGTACCGGTGGACGCCACGTTCGAACCTGCGCAAGGCGCCGAGCCGCTGCGTTACGGCGGTGAGATCATCGGCGCGCTGGCCGCCAGATGGACGGCCGGCGCCAGTGTAGACGCCGCACGCGTGACGGGACTGCTGCGCGTCGCCGCGGTCGCGATGGCGGCGAGCGTGCGAGCCGTCCTGGACCGGGGCGCTCCCGCGGCGCCGCACGGCGTCTGGCCGGATCTCGTAGGGGAGAGCGGAGCCGCTCGGTCGCTGCGGGATTCCATCGCCCGCGCGGCGCGAGCGCCGTTTCCCGTCTTGATCCAGGGAGAGAGCGGCAGCGGGAAGGAGCTCGTCGCGCGCGCCATTCATCGGCTCGGACCACGGCGGGATCGCAGGTTCTCGGCGCTGAACTGTGCCGCACTTTCCGACGAGCTGATCGAGGCGGAGCTGTTCGGGCACGCCCGAGGCGCGTTTACCGGCGCGATTGGAGAACGGGCTGGCCTTTTCGAGGAAGCGGACGGCGGCACGCTGTTTCTCGACGAAATCGGAGAGCTGTCGGGCCGCGCGCAGGCAAAGCTGTTGCGTGTTCTGCAGGACGGGGAAGTGCGCCGCGTCGGAGAGAACGTCGCCCGCCGCGTCGACGTGCGCATCGTCGCCGCAACCAATCGGCGTCTCGCAGACGAAGTCGCGGCGGGGCGGTTCCGCGCGGACCTCCGCTTCCGCCTCGACGTCGTTCGGATCGAAGTGCCGGCGTTGCGCGATCGCGCGGGCGATGTGCCGATACTCGCGACACGATTCTGGAGTGATGCGGCCGCGAAGGTCGGCTCACGGGCGACGCTTGCGCCGGATGCGGTGGCTGCGCTGGCGCGGTACGACTGGCCGGGGAACGTCCGCGAACTGCAGAACGTCATCGCGTGGATGGCGGTGCATTCACCCACGCGCGGGCGGATTGGCTTGTCAGGGCTCCCCGAGCACGTCGCGCATGGCGATGTGATTCCCGCCGGCTCGCTGGAGGCGGCGAAGGAGGAATTCGAGCGCCGGTTCGTGAAGGCCGCACTCGCCTCAGCCGGCGGGCAGCGCGCCAGGGCCGCTCGTGCGCTCGGCGTGACACGGCAGGGACTTGCGAAAATGATGCGCCGCCTCGGGATCGGATAGCCGCGACGCTACGCGACGACGGCGCCCCGTTTCTGCAGCTCACGCCGCAGAATGGACCGGTGGCATCGCTGTTCGTTCTCGCAGTAGCAGCCGAGCGAGAAATCCGCGACGTGCGAGAGCGCCGCAAGCGCGTCCAGGAGGTGCGAGGCGTCAGGCCGCCTGAGCTCCGCCGAGAATCGCCGATCGAACCTGCTCCAGTCTTTGGCGTCCGCCGCATCGAGCGCTTCGCGCACGAGATCGGCGCTCGGCGACAACACAGGCAGCCAGACGTCGTAATAGTTCAACCTGGAGTGGTCGCTCTTCTTCACACCGCGGGGCGGCCTGCGCACGGTTCCGAGCCGCGGCCCCTCACCGGGCTGTCGCGGCGTGCCAAGCCGCACGATTCTGATGGCCACCTCGCTATTTCTCCGCGCCCGGTCCTTCCAGCACCTTTCCATCGGGCGCGACCGTCATTTCGACATCCTTCTTGTGCGGGCGCTGGATGACGACTTCGTAGCCCGTCAGCTGCTCGCGGCCATTCTGCACGTCGGTGACCGCCATGATCTCCTTCATGACAGCGTGGGGAAACTTTCGATTCACCGTGTTCGTGACGGCCTGAGGCAGGTCGGCCGCGGCGATCTGCTGCTCCCAGTTATGAATCGTTCCGTCGGCAAAAATGTCCGCCTCGAACTTCCGAGTCCCCTGGTGGAACTCGATGTCGTACACCTCTTTGCCGCCTTCTTTTTCCTTCGTCCATTTGTCGACGGTCGCTTGCGGGAACTTACGGGTCAGCGCCGCCATCACATCTGTCGGAATTGCAGCGGATTGATCTCCAGCCCGCATTGCCGCCGTTGTTACAAACAGCAGCGACGCACAAATCGCCAGCGTTCTCATCGCGTGACCCTCGCTGTTTTCAAGGCCGCCTCCGCCGTGCGCCGGTAGCTCACGATGAAGAGGAACCCAAGGAACAAATCGAACAACCCGAATCCCAGAATCAGGCCCGGAAGGCGTCGCTGAAGGTACAGAACGATCACCGGAACACCAAAAGAAAGTTTTTCGAGGACCGCTGCGATCATCGCGGGGCGCAGCCGCACGGGATCTCTTGAAATCATGAGGAACAGAATCTGCCACACCGTGCCGACGCCGACGAAGCCGTAGAAATGCTCGGGATGTGTGATGGGTGGCGGGAAGTCGCGGCCTATCCGCCCTTCCATGAAGTACTGCGGAACGAGAGTCAACAGTCCGATCACCCCGGCGATCAGAAATACGCGTTTCGCGAACGTCACACCGTCATTCATCGCAGACGCTCCGGGATCTCGAGATTCTTACGTGGGGTTGTCGCGACGTCAGCACCCGTGGCAGGAACACGCAGACGCCCTTCCCGGATCGTCAGCGTGACATCTTTGTGATCGGCGCCCTGAAAGCCTGGACCGATCACCAACGGAATCCGGAACCGTACCTCGATCCCGCTCGCCGTCTTCGTCACGCTCGCGCCATCAGCGTGAAACACCGCTGGACCCGTGGAGCGGCTGTCGCAGCCGGTTGCGCCGGCCTCCCACCACCAGACACCCTGGCGATCCGTCGGGTCGACCCCCACACAGACACGAGCGGGACCGCGGACGCCGACATCGATCGGCGTCGCGCTCACGAGATACCGTTGCTCCGAATTAGCCGTTTGCGCGCGCCCGCCGACAGCCGCTGCGCAGGCAATGATCATGGAGATCCCGACTCGCGTCATGGTCGCCTCGCACTGTGCCCGAAAAACCGCGTTAAAACAGCCAGACCCGTGCGCCCGATGGCATCCTCACGCCGCTTTGCGCCGTCACTCGCTCGACGCCGAAAAATGCCTGCCGCTCGGGAGCCATCACATAAAGACGCCACCGCTCGAGAAAAGGACTCGCGATGCGCTCCCCGTGCTCCGCGACACCGAGAATCTGCCGCCAGGCACGCTGCCACAGAGCGGGACGGATGTGTATTGGATCGAAACCGTACCAATCGGGCCTCAACCTGAAGAACTTCACC
>JBKPTT010000302.1:0-15094 GCA_046735635.1 Acidobacteriota bacterium
CTGCTGCGTCGCTACTCGGGCAGCGAGCGGAATTACCGCATCATGCTCGATAACGTGGAGAATCCGTACACGACATCACCCGGCACCGTGTATTCCTGGGGACGTTCTCGATGCCTCGGCGGACGCACGCTGCATTGGGCACGCGCGGCCGATCGGATGGCCGACTACGAATTCAAGGCGGCCTCGCGCGACGGCTACGGAATGGACTGGGCGGTCAGTTACGCGGACATGAAGCCGTACTACGACCGCGTCGAGAGCTACATCGGCGTGAGCGGCGAACAACTCGGGCTGCCGCAATTTCCGGATGGTCCATTTCTGCCTCCGATGGCGCTGAACTGCGCCGAGACGATTTTCACCGCCGCATGCCGCAGCCTCGGCTGGACGTCCACTCACCGACGGCTCGCACAGCTGACGCGCCCGCACAACGGCCGCGCCGCGTGCCACTACTGCGGCAATTGCGTGAACGGCTGCGACACTGGTGCGATGTTCAACCCGATCGCCGTGACCATCGCTCCAGCGCTCAAGACTGGCAACCTCGAGATCCGCACCGACAGTGTCGTGGCGCGTGTGAACATGAACAATGAGAACCGCGCGCGCGGCGTCACCTACATCGAGCGCTTCACGATGAAAACCGTCGATGTCGAGGCGAAATACGTTATCCTCGCGGCATCGACCCTGGAGAACACGCGCCTGCTGCTGCTCTCGGAGAAAGGCGGTCTGGCGAACTCGAGCGGGTTGCTCGGCTATTACATGATGGACCAGGTTGGCGGCGGCGGCGTCACCGGCATTCTGCCGAAGCTCAAGGGCGCTCCGAGCCGTCTGGACGACGGAAAATCGGCCGGCATTACGATTCCCAATTTCCAGAACATCGATGCGAAGACGCAGCGGAAGGACTTCATCCGCGGATACGTGATGAATGCGACCGGCGGTCAGACCGAGTATCCACAGTTTGCCGCGACGTTCCCAGGCTATGGATCGGAGTGGAAACGGGAAATCAAGAGCCGCTATGTCGCGCAGGCGCGCATCTGGAACGCCGGCGCGGAGATGCTCGCAAGAAAAGAGAACTTCGTTGAGCTCGACCCGGAGGTGAAAGATCACTGGGGCATCCCGGTGTTGAAGATCCACTTCACCCACTCGGACAACGACTACAAACTCATCGACGATTTTCAGCAGCGAGCGGAGGAGCTGTTCAAAAAGGCGGGCGGCGAAGTCATGCCCAGCGCGCCGCGTGGCGGCCCTGCCGGATTTCCCGGCGGCCCCGGCTCCCCCTCAAGCGCTCCAGTCCGGGGCGGAACCGCCGCGCGACGGGCCCTCGGAGGCTCAATACATGAGGTGGGAACGGCGCGTATGAGCGTCGCTCCAAACGACGGCGTTCTGAACTCGTTCTGTCGAACGCACGACGTCGCGAATCTCTATGTTTTTGGCGGAAACGCATTTCCATCGACCGGCGACAAGCATCCGACGCTCACGATGATGGCGCTCACCGCGCGCGGCTGTGACGATCTGCTGCGTAGGGCAACAGGCAGAAACGCGTAGCGAAAAACTCGTCACAAAACCACTTGCCTTCGGTCGTGATAGAGACGTATCTTCTCTTTCGATCCCCGAGTCTTCTTCTCTGCGGTTCCCGACGATGAACCTCCTATTAATCGCGACCGTTCTGGCGGGCAGTGTAGCAGTCGTACTTGCCGTGATTCGACTCCTGCGACGCCGCCCTCACCTGCACTCGAATCTCGCAACGGAGCGGCTCGGCCCGGTGAGCGAGCAGTGGCTCACGGCTCATCGGGGGGAACGGTGATGAACCCGGCCCGATACAGTTTTGGCAGCCGGCTGAAGGCCGAGCGCGAGCGCCGCGGAATCGCACTGAAGAGCATCGCCGCTTCCACGAAGATCAAGGAATCTCTCTTCGCCGATCTGGAGCGCGGGGACGTATCGAAGTGGCCCGACGGAATCTTCAGGCGCTCGTTCGTTCGCGAATACGCCGCGTCGATCGGGCTATCGCCCGAACCGGTCGTCGCGGAGTTCCTGAGGGTCTTTGCCGAGCATCCCGCGGGCGGAGCGGGAGGGGTAACGCCCGAGACGGCTCCGGAACTCAGACTCACGATTGCGAATGGAGGTCGTGCGCCTGTCGGCTCGCTCCTTTCGAGAGCCGCCGCCGCGTCGCTCGAAGCGTGCGCGCTTCTCGGCCTCGTCCAGGTTGTCACGTGGTTGACCGGTTTCAACTTCTGGGTGGTGTGCGCCACGGCATCCATGGCGTACTACGCGCTCGCCGCAGCGTGCTGGGACCGCACGCCTGTTTCACGCTGGCTCCAGCGCGAACGGCCACCGGTCGCGGCCGCAGCCGATGCGCCGCACGGCGCCTCGCAGGGAGTACTGGGACTCCTCGTCGGACGGGCCAGACTCGAGAGCTATACACCCGGCGCTGCGGCCGACACGGTCGATGTCGTGACCGGATCGTAGGACAGATTCGACGACAGCCAGCGCTCGACTTCTTCAATCGCCATCTTCTTGCGCGCCGCGTAGGACTCGATTTGATCCCGTCCCACACGTCCGACATTGAAATATTTCGATTCGGGGTGTGAGAAGTACAACCCGCTGACCGACGCCGCCGGCAGCATTGCGGCGGAATCGGTCAGCGTGATTCCCTGCCGTTCCGCGTCCAGCAGCTCGAACAGCTTGAACTTCTCGCTGTGATCGGGGCACGCCGGGTACCCGTAGGCGGGCCGAATCCCGCGATATTTCTCCGCGATGAGATCCTCGGTCGTGAGACGCTCCGCGTCACCGTAGCCCCAGGCGTGCCGAGCCTGGGCGTGAAGATACTCCGCGAACGCTTCGGCAAGACGATCGGCCAGCGCCTTCACCATGATCGCGTTGTAGTCGTCGTGATCGCGCTCGAAGTGGCCCACGAGCTCGTTGGCGCCAATGCCTGCAGTGACCGCGAACATTCCGATGTAGTCGGGCACGCCGGTGTCGCGAGGGGCGACGTAGTCGGCGAGTGATCGATTCGGCCGCCCGTCGGGGATCACCTCCTGCTGCCGCAGCATGGGCAGACGCGCGAGCTCTTCCCGGCGCGAGTCGTTCCTGTAGACGACAATGTCATCCCCGTCCGCATTGGCCGGCCAGAACGCGTACACGCCGCGCGCCCGCAGAAGCTTCTCGCGAATGATTCGGCGTAACAGGTCCTGCGCGTTCGCGTACAGCTCGCGCGCCTGCGCCCCGTATTGGGGATGATCGAGCACGGCCGGGAATCGCCCCTTCAGCTCCCAGGCGGCGAAGAAGAACGTCCAGTCGATGAAGTTCGCAATCTCGCCGAGCGGCACATCATCGAGATACCGTCGTCCGACGAACCAGGGGGACGCGATCAGGTGGTCGTCCCAGTTCGTCTGAAATCGGTTGGCCACCGCCTGTTCGTAGGTCAGCATCGGCTTCTGGCGCCGCGTCGAGTAGGACTCGCGAATCGCCGCCTGCGTGGCGTGGTTGGACGAAGCGAACGCCGCGCGACCGGGGCCGAGCAAGCTTGAGACGACGTCGACCGCACGAGAAGCGTCGGCGACGTGCACGACGGGGCCGCTGTACTCGGGCGCGATCTTCACGGCCGTGTGCGGCTTGCTTGTCGTCGCCCCGCCAATCAGCAGCGGGACGCTGAAGTTGCGCCGCTCCATCTCTCGCGCAACGAACGCCATCTCGTCCAGCGACGGCGTAATCAACCCGCTGAGCCCCACGATGTCCGCCCGCTGCGCGATTGCCTCATCGAGGATCCTTGCCGCGGGAACCATCACACCCAGGTCGACGACCGCGTAGTTGTTGCATCCGAGAACGACCCCGACGATGTTCTTGCCGATGTCGTGGACGTCCCCCTTCACGGTCGCCATCAGGACGCGGCCCTGCGCCGAGGCGCCGCCCTGCCGCCGTTTGCGCTCCTCCATGAACGGCAGCAGGTACGCCACCGCTTTTTTCATCGCGCGCGCACTCTTCACCACTTGCGGCAGGAACATCTTTCCCGCGCCGAAGAGGTCGCCCACGATCTTCATCCCATCCATCAGCGGACCCTCGATGATGCGCAGCGGCTCGTCGTATTGATGCCGCGCCTCCTCGACGTCGGCGTCGATGAAGTCGACGATGCCGTGGACGAGCGCATGCGAGAGCCGCGCCTCGACGGTTCCGGAGCGCCAGGCGAGATCCGCCTCGCGCCTCTTCCCCGATCCTTTCACCGTATCGGCGAACTGCACGAGGCGATCCGTCGCATCGGGCCGCCGGTTGAAGATCACGTCCTCGACGTGCTCGAGCAAGTCTCGGGGAATGTCCTCGTACACGACCAGTTGGCCGGCGTTGACGATCCCCATGTCCATGCCAGCCTTGATGGCGTGATACAGGAACGCCGAGTGAATCGCTTCGCGAACGACGTCGTTGCCGCGGAACGAGAACGAGAGATTGCTGACCCCGCCGCTGATCTTCACGCCCGGACAGGTGTCCTTGATGATCGTCGCCGCCTCGATGAAATTGATCGCGTATTCGTTGTGCTCCTCGAGCCCGGTCGCGATCGCGAGGATGTTCGGATCGAAAATGATGTCCGCCGGGTCGAAGCCCGCCTCCGCGGTGAGCAGCCGGTACGCGCGCTGGCAGATCTGGACCTTCCGGTCGATGGTGTCGGCCTGCCCCGTCTCGTCGAAGGCCATCACAACGACGCCCGCACCGTACCGGCGGATCGTCCGGGCTTTGTGCAGGAAGTCGCGCTCACCCTCCTTGAGACTGATCGAGTTCACGACACCCTTGCCCTGGACACACTTGAGTCCGGCCTCGAGCACCGACCATCTCGAGCTGTCGATCACGATGGGCACGCGCGCGATTTCCGGCTCGGTTGCGATGTAGTGCAGGAACGTCGTCATGGCCCGCTCGGAATCGAGCATCCCTTCGTCCATGTTGACGTCGATCATGTTCGCGCCGCCGCGCACCTGCTCCGCCGCCACGCTGACCGCCTCGGCGTAGTTGCCTTCCGTGATCAATCGCGCAAACCGCTTCGAGCCGGTGACGTTGGTACGCTCTCCGATCATCTGGAAGTTGCTGTCGGGTCGCACCGTGAGAACTTCGAGTCCGCTGAACTGAGTGAATGTGCCGGGATCCGGGATCCGGGATCCGGGATCCGGGCCACCGGCTGCGGAGAGCGTTCCGGGATCGGATCCCGCATCCCGGGTCCCGAATCCCGGGCGAGCGGGCAACGGCCGAGGCGCGATGCCGTTTACCGCGAGCGCGATCGCGCGAATGTGTTCCGGGGTCGTACCGCAACAGCCGCCGAGGATGTTGACGAAGCCGCTCGCGGCAAAGTCCCGCAGCAGCAGGCCCGTTTCGTCCGGCTTCTCGTCGTACTCGCCGAACGCATTCGGCAGGCCGGCGTTGGGGTACGCGCTGACGTAGCACTCGGCAAGGCGTGACAATTCCGCGAGGTAGGGCCGCATGTCTCGCGCGCCGAGCGCGCAATTGATGCCGACGGAGAACGGCCGCGCATGGCGGATCGACACGTAGAAGGCGTCGATCGTCTGACCCGAAAGCGTGCGTCCGCTCCGATCGGTGATCGTGACCGAGATCATCAGTGGCAACCGGATACGCGTGGCCTCGAACACGTTCTCGATCGCGACGATGGCGGCTTTTGCAACGAGCGTGTCGAAGATCGTCTCGAGGAGCAGGATGTCGCACCCGCCCTCGACCAGGCCGCGAGCCTGCTCCTCGAACGCCTCGCGCATCTCGTCGAACGTGGCGGCACGAAACGCGGGATTGTTCACGTCGGGCGAGATCGACAGCGTGCGGTTCGTCGGCCCCATCGAGCCTGCGACGAACCGCGGCTTGTCCGGTGTCCTCGCCGTCCACTCGTCTGCCGCGGCGCGCGCCAGCCTGGCCCCTTCGAGATTGATGTCGTACACGGCGTTTTCGAGCGCGTAGTCCGCCTGCGCGATCCGTGTACCGCCGAAAGTGTTCGTCTCGATGATGTCGGCGCCGGCGTCCAAATACTCGTGGTGAATCGCGCGGATCAGGTCGGGCCGGGTGAGCACGAGCACGTCGCTGTCTCCCTTGAGATCGCGGGAGTGACTCGCGAAGCGGTCGCCTCGAAAATCCGCTTCTGTCAGCTTGTAGCGCTGGATCATTGTCCCCATTGCGCCGTCGAGGATGAGGATGCGGGATTCGAGGAGCTGAGTGAGTCGAGATCCGGGATCCGGCCCTTCGAGAGCCTCAGGGCCGTCTTGAGCCTTGCCGAAGGGCGGGATCCGGGATCCGATCTTTGAATGATTCATTTCTGATACCCGAGCGGCTTGGTGCCGGATGCAATCAAGACGGTGAAGGGATCGCCACTCCGGTGAGCTCCGACACTGACCAGGACGTCCGTAAAGCCGGCGTCTTCGAGAAGGCCCGTCAGCTGCTCGCGCGAAAACCCGAGCCACCGATCCCCCAGCCGCTGGCGGACCCACGCCTGCTGGTGCTCTCGGAGGTCGAGGACGAGTATCCGGCCGCCGGGAACGAGCACCCGTATGGCTTCGGAGACGGCGAGGGCCGGATCTGCTGCATGGTGCAGCGCCTGTGAAAGCAGCGCGACGTCGACCGAGCCGTCTCGAATCGGCAGGTTCTCGAGCTCGCCTCGCTTCCACGTGACGTTCGAAACCTTTCGTCTCTCGGCGAGATCGCGCCCGCGCTTGAGGACGTCAGCCGATCGATCGATCGCGATGACGTGCGATGCGAACCGGCTCGCCTCGATTGTCAAATAGCCTTCACCGCACCCGAGGTCGGCGACCCGCAGGGGCGGAAGGAGGTGCGCGAGCGCGCGCGCCCAGGCGGCCCAGCTGCGTCCCGGCACGAGCTGGCGCTCCGTGCCGTCGGCGCCACGATGCGTGTCGAAGTTCTCCTTGCGCAGCCGCCGGATCTCTTCAAGGCGAGCATCATCGGCACGCCCGCTCTCGGTTCGCGCCATGCGCTCGAACTGCGATTCGAGAAGCGGCCAGACCGGCCCATGACCGTTCGAGGGGTCGCGAACGGACGGATCCACCCGGTAGTACGTGTAACCCGCCTCCCGCTCCTCGCGGACGAGGCCTCCGTCTTTCAACAGGCCCAGGTGCCGCGATACGCCAGATTGCGCAATCCCGAGAATGCCGGTCAGCTCGGTGACGTTCAGGCGCTCGACCGACAGCACGCGCATCAGCCGCAACCGCGCTTCGTCACCGAGCAGCCGATAGAGCGCCGCCGGATCGCTCATATCTATAAATCTACATTAGTTGATTCATGCGAGGCAAGGGCAGAATGCGGCCTCATCTATATAAGACCGGAGGAGGTTTTGATGCGCTCCACTCTGCTGGCCGCCGGACTCGCGCTCGTGTGCGCGTCGCTCGCCACTGCCCAGACGGGCGGCAAGGCCGCAATCGAAAAGGCCTTGATTGCGAATGAACACAAGCTCAACGACGCGGTGGTCAAACACGATGCGACCACGTTCAACACGCTCGTCGCAGCGGATGCGATCTCGGCCGATATGGGCGGGATTACGAATGTCTCGGACTTCGTCAAGTCCATGGACCAGGCGAAAATCCAGACCTATCAGATCGTCAGCCCGAGGGTCGTGTGGATCGACGACAAGTCCGCCGCCGTCGTCTACACCTGGAAGGGCAAAGGCACCTGGATGAACGAGCCGGTCCCGGAGACCACGTACGTGTCGAGCGTCTGGACCGAGCGCGGAGGCAAGTGGGTGGTGGTCTATCACCAGGAGACAGGCGCCGCACCCGCGCCCCCGGCCTCAGGCAAGAAGCACTAAGGCAATCACACTAAAAGCACTCTTGACAAGAAGGCTCCGCGTGGGCAAAATGCCGCGTTCCCTGCGACGTGTCGACGCGGAGCTTGTAATGACAAAAGCTGTCTGGTCTGCTTGAGGCGTTCCGACTACCACACTCGACATGTGGTGGCGTTCACCATTGGTGACCCCGCCTGGCAGTTGAAGGCCTTCTGAAACTCTAGAAAATTCGACACGACTCCATTCACCCGATATTTTCCGGGCGAGTGCGGGTCGATCGTCGCGAGCATCCGGGCGCTCTCGTCGGTCTGGTTCTCACACCACATCTGGGCAAATCCGAGAAAAAACCGCTGCTCCGGCGTGAAACCATCCGTCGTGCCGAGCGGCTTTTTCGCGAGGCTCTCCTGCAGCGCCATCCAGGCGAGCCGCAGGCCGCCGTTATCCGCGGTGTTTTCTCCCAACGTCAGCTGTCCATTCAGCTTCACGTCGTCGACGGCGGTGAACCCGCCGTATTCGTTCGCGATGCACGCCGCACGTTCTTCGAAGGCCTTGCCGTCGGCCTCGGTCCACCAGTCGCGCAGGTTGCCCTGCGCGTCGAACTTCCGGCCCTGGTCGTCGAAGCCGTGCGTCAGCTCGTGGCCGACGACCGCGCCGACCGCGCCGTAGTTCACGGCGTCATCTGCCGCGTTGTTGTAGAAGGGAGGCTGCAGGATGCCGGCTGGAAAGTTGATGTTGTTCTCGAGCGGGTTGTAGTACGCATTGACGGTCGGCGGCGTCATTCCCCATTCCGTCTTGTCGACCGGCTTGCCGATCTTCGCGAGCTGGCGATGCAGCTCGAACGCGTTGGCGCGCTGTGAATTCCCCAAGGCGTCACCGCGTACGATCCGCAGTGTCGAGTAGTCGCGCCACTTGTCCGGGTAACCGATCTTGTTGGCGACGGCCCGCAGCTTCGTGAACGCCTGCTTCTTCGTCTCCTCGGACATCCAGGTGATCGACTGGAGGTCCTGATCCATCGCGTGCTCGATCGCGTTCACCATGTCGAGCGTGCGTGCCTTCGCATCACCGCCGAAGGCGCGCTCGACGAACACCTTGCCTATCACCTCGCCCAGATCGCTGTCGGTGTACTGGACGCACCGTTTCCATCGCGGTTGGAGCTGTTTCGCGCCGGTCAGAACGCGCGTGAATGCGAAGTTCTCGTCGACGAACGCCTTGGGGAGGAACTCGGCGCTCCCATTCAGTAGATGCCACCGCATATACGCACGGAGATCGCGAAGGGGAGCGGTCGTGAGGATCTCGTTGACCGTCTTCATGAACTCCGGCTCGACGACGTTCATGTCATCGAACGAAGGCGCCTGCAGATCGCGCAAGTACACCGTCCAATCGAAGATCGGCGTCAGCTCGCGGACTTCGCCGACCGCCATCTTGTGATAGACCTTCGACGGCTCGCGGCGGCTGACACGGTCGAGCGCGGATTTCGCCATCTGCGTCTCCAGCCGCATCACGGCCTGTGCGTCGGCCGCGGCTGCGGCTGCATTGAGGCCGCTGAGGCGGAGCATGCGCTGCACGTGTGCGACGTACTCGGCGCGGAGTTTCCTGGAGTGGTCGTCCTCCTTCACGTAATAGTCGCGATCGGGTAATCCGAGTCCGCCCCGATCGGCTTCGGCGATGACCTTCGACGCATCCTTGAAGTCCGGCGTCGAATCGAGGCGGAAGAACACCGGCACGCCTTTGGCGTGCAATGCCGAGATCACGGGGGCCAGACGCGCACGCGTGGTGATCGACGCAATGCGGGCAAGGTCGTCGGCGAGCGGCGTGGTCCCTTTTTCCTCGATGCCCTTTTCGTCGACGCAGCTCGCATAATAATCGCCGCTCTTTCGCGCGTCTTCGTCCTGCGCACCGGCGGCGGCCTTGTCGAGGATGTCGTGCAGGACATCGACGTTCCGGTCGTCAACCTCGGTGAACCGTCCGTACCTGGAGCGATCGGGCGGTAACGGGTGGCTCTTGATCCAGCCGCCGCATGCGAACTGATAGAAATCAGTGCACGCGCCTGCCGACTGGTTCATGGCCTGGAGATCGAGGCCCGACTCGCTGTTCGGGGCGCCCGGCTGGCGCTGCCCGGCCGCGTCGCGAGACATGAACGCCAGCACGAACGACAGGGCCACTGCGATACCGCTTAGAACTCGTGTGTGCATCGATCGTCCTTTCCGCCTTGGACGTCCGCTCCACCGGACGCCCTGAACCGCGTCAATGCCGCTGTAACCAATCGGCCAGTTTGCCGGTTTGAGCCGACGCGAGTCTCGTACAGGTTTCGATGCGCTCCTCGGCCTGCTGCAGCGTGCGCTCCGCGTCGGGAACCTTGTGCTGCGCGAAAAAAGCTTTCACGTCCTGCAGCGCGCGCGGGCCGCAGAGCACGCCGACGGCACCGACGATCACCGTATTGCCTACGAACTCGCCGGTCTTCTTCTGGAGATCGGCCCATCGCGCCTTCACGAGCGTCCATGCCAGTTCGCGCGCATCGGGGTTCTCGAACAACCGTGCGACGAAGATTTTCGCGTCTTGACTGCGCACCTCAGGTCCCATGATGTAGTCGACGGTGCGTCGCACGAGACGCTCGTCGCTGAACGCAGCGAGCGCGTACAGGTACCGGTATTCTTCCTCCGGATCGGTCGCCTTTTTGCTGCGCTCGAGATACTTGTCATACAGCGTGGGGTCATTCGACAGGGCAGCAACGCCTACGGCCTCGTTCAGCAGCGTCGGTTCGACAGAAGCAGGATGGGCAAGTTCGGTGAGCACGAGTCGCCGTGCTCTATCGATCACGGCGGGATCCCTCGCAATTCGGCCGAGCGCCTCGACGAGGGTTGCGCGCAGCTCCCGTCGTCCCTCGTCTTCGCCCGGCGCCGGCGTCCAGCCCACCTCGTCGAGCGCGGGGAGAAGGAGACGGGTCACCCACGCGCGGTATCGGGCGATCGTTGCAGGGGTAGTGAAATCCTCCCCGACCGTTGACAAGGCGCTCGTGAGCGTGCTCATCACGGCGTGATCGCGCTCTGACGCGAATCCGGACGCGAGGTCGAGAAAGGTGCCGATGTCGCGGCGGCCGCTCCTCACGAGCGCCCATTCGTCGGAGAGGACGACTATCCGTTCGGCGGGGCTCAACGAGGCGACGTCCTTTGCCATCGCCGCGACCATGTCAGGGGGTGTCAGGACTCTGTAGTAGCCGCGCGCACCGGCGTTCCCCATGACCCATGACGGGCACGTATTGAGCGGCACGTTGGCACCCGCGGCGCCGATCAGATCGCACGCGACTTGTTCCGACGGCGTTTTCACGCACACGGGAATGCGCCACGATCGCCGGGGCGTCGCCTTCGAGGTGTCCTCGGAGATGGATGCGATGCCGCCGCCGGCGTCGCATTTCACGAATGCGTCGACGAGCGGAACCCCTGGCTGATCGACAAATGTCGCCATCACCGCGTCCACGCGCTTGCCGGTCGAGGTGGTCAGGGTGCCCCAGAAGTCCTCGGCCTTCGCATTCGAGTACTTGAACTTGTCGATGTACGCGTTGACGCCGGCGCGGAACGCTTCTTCTCCAACCCAACTCTCCACCATGCGCAGGACCGCGGCCCCTTTTTCGTACGCGATGGGATCGAACAGCTCGTTGATTTCAGCCGGCGTCGAAGCGGCGGCGCGAATCGGCCTGGTGGACCGCAACGCGTCGAGGCGCATCGCCAGCTCGTTCGACTGCGCCTCGTCGAGCTCGACGTGCCACTCCGGCTTCCACGCCTTCAGGGGTTTGGTCTCCATCCAATTCGCAAAGCCTTCGTTCAGCCAGATGTCGTCCCACCATTTCATGGTGACGAGATCGCCGAACCACTGGTGGGCCATCTCGTGCGCCAGCACGCGCGCGATGTCCTTGCGGACGGGCACCGACGCCGTCCGCGCATCCGCGAGGAGGTACGTTTCTCGATAGAAGATCGCCGCGGTGTTCTCCATCGCACCCGCGGAGAAATCCGGTACCGCGACGACGTCCAGCTTCTTGAAGGGATACTTCACGGCGTAATACCGGTCGTAGTACCGCAAGATCTCCGCGGCTGCTTCCAGTGCCAGAGCCGTCTGCCCTTGTTTGTCGGGCGTGGCGCAGATGCGAATCGGGATACCGTCGGCGGAACCTGCCTCACACACGAAGTCGCCCACCACGAGCGCCACGAGATAGGTCGACATCACCGGCGTGGTGTCGAACTTCACTGTGTGCTTGCCCGGACCCGGACCCGGCGTATCGGCGGTCACGGCGCCGTTCGAGATGGCATGGTCACCCTCGTCGATCGTCGCCGACAGCGTAAAGGTCGCCTTGTAGGCTGGCTCGTCGAAGCAGGGAAACATTCGGCGCGCATCGGTTGCCTCGAGCTGCGTCACGGCGTACCGGCGATTGTTCGCTTTGCTCAGATAGAGGCCGCGCAGTTGGTCGTTGAGAATGCCTCGATAACTGATCTCGACCTCTGCCCGCCCTGCGGGAATCTGCTCGGGAACGGTGAACGTGGCCTGCTCGCGCGCCTTCACGAGCGTGACACTGGCACGCTGGGTTCGCGCGCCGGACGCGATCGTCACCCGATCGAATTCGATTTCGGACGCGTTCAACGTCACCGCGCGCGTCGCCGACTTCAGATCGATCTCGATGCGCTCGCTGCCGCCGAACGTCGCTCGTTGAAGATCGGGCGTGACCGACAGATCGTAATGGATGGGTCTGGCGGTGCTGGGGAGTCTCTGCGCGACCGAGGGAACCGCAAGTCCGAGAAGGATCGCCACGCAGATGCCCGCGCACACGAACGCGCTCTGCCGCGTGATCACCCTATGCACCTATACTCCGAACCATGGATCTGAAAGTGTACTCCAGCGATCGCCCGTTCGCGGCGATCGTGCTCGCACATGGCGCTGGCGCCGGACAGATGAGCCAGTTCATGCTGAGAGCCGGACACGAACTCTCGGCGCGAGGCATCACTACCGCGACGTTCGACTTCGCATACATCACTGCCGGTCGCAAGGTTCCAGATCGCGCACCCGTGCTCGAACAGACCTGGCGCGCCGCGCTCGACCAGGCGCGTCACCTGTTGCCGACGATGCCGCTGTTCATCGGCGGAAAATCCATGGGCGGGCGAATCGCCTCGCATGTGGCGTCCCAGCAGGGCATCGGCCGGATTGCGGGTCTGGTGTTTCTCGGATACCCGCTGCATCCGCCGGGCAAGCCCGACCAGCGGCGCGACGCGCATCTGCCCGCGATTGCCGAGCCGATGCTGTTCGTCCAGGGCAGCCGCGACGTGTTTGGCGCATCAGAGGAGATTGCCGCGTTGCTGCCGCGGTTGAAGCGAGCCACGTTGCACGAAATCGCCGGGGGCGATCACTCGTTCAAGGTGCCGGGCGGCAAGGCGAAGCAGGACGAGACATTGCACGAAATCATGGACGCTGTCGCCGCGTGGGCCCAAGCGGTCATTCGCGAATGAAGGCGGCAATTGCCGCCGAGACGGCGGCATTCCATTCGTGCGCACCGTCATAGACGACCGTCCGAAGCGTCGTGCCGCGAGCCCCGAGCGCTGCCACGTCCGCATCGAACTTTGCCGGTGTGTACCACTCGACGTCGCGCGCGCCGCGCAGGAGGAGGACCGGCGGAAACGCGAGCGTCGTGTCTTCCAGCAATTCCGGGGGCACGTCGCCGCCAACAGCGATCACCGCAGACGGCCGCCGCCCGCATATCGCCGCTCGATATGCCATCGGCACGCCTTGCGAAAACCCCGCGTACACGATCCGCATCGTCTCGTCGTGGGGCGCGAGGTCGAGGGCAGCCGCAACGTACGCAAGGTTGTCTGCAATCGCGTCCTCACGATCCTCGCGTGTCATCCAGCATGCCGCGACGTCGTCGGTCCGGCCCCTGTAGAACCGATGCAACGCCTGCACGGCGACGAGCGTCCACCCGGCAGATCCCGGGATTTCCTCGAGCCGTTTCATCTGAATCGCCGCGTTCTCCATGTAGCCGTGAAACCCGACGAGCACGCCGCGAGCGGAGGCCGCACGCGCCTGTCGCACGAGGACACGCCCGTGGGTCAAGGTCGGAACCGAATGGATCTGCAGAGTCATTTCGTCGCGAACTTCCGCTTGTGCCGGTGCTCCGCCTCCTCGATCGAGTGCGATTTCGTGAGCGTGACATCCCCCTTGGTCATCGCGGCGAGCTTCGCGTAGTGGCGATGCAGAATCGCCAACTCGTCCTCTGTCAGATCTTCCACGTCGATCAGGCGGTTGCTCGCGCCCTCAATCGCCGCGACGAGCTCGTTCAGCTTCAGGTGCAGCGCAAGCGAATCCTTGTTCTGGGAGCGTTGGATGAGGAACACCATGAGGAACGTCACGATCGTCGTTCCCGTGTTGATCACGAGCTGCCACGTGTCCGAGTACTGGAAGACCCGCCCGGTCAGCGCCCAGACGATGACGACCGCGCACGCCACCGCAAACGCGGGCGCGCTGCCGGTCCAGCGAGTAACGACCGACGCGAACCGCTCGAATGCCGCACCGATGTGACCCTTCGATCGAGCCATGTTTCTCCCCCGTTGCTGTGAATATACCGGGATCCGGGATGCCGGATCCGGGATGCGGATCCGGGATGCGGGATCTGGGATGCGGATCCGGGAAGCGGGATCCGGGATGCGGATTCGGGATCCGGATCCCGCACTCCGGATCCCGGATCCCGCGCTATAGTGATCGGATGCCCGTCACCCCTGAAGCCCCGCAGACCCGCAGCCGCCGGCGCGACGACATCGCCGAGCGTTTCAAATGGAACCTTGGCGACATCTTTCCGGATTGGAGTGCGTGGGAAGAGGGGTACAAGTCGCTCGAGACTGGCATCGAGCGTTACGCGGCTCTGAAAGGAACGCTCCGAGGCGGGGCCGCGAGTCTGCTGAATGCATTCCGGCTCTCCGAAGAGCTCGGCCAACTCGCCTACAGGGTCTGGTATTACCCGTCGCTGCAGTATGACGAGGATCAGCGCGACAACACCGTCAACGCGAAGCGGCAGCAAGTGCAGATTCTGTTTGCCCGGCTGAGCCAGGCGGAGTCGTGGTTCAACCCGGAACTGCTCGCGATCCCGCTCGAGACGGTGCGGACGTGGATGGACCAGTACGAGCCGCTGCGCGTCTACCGCTTCGCGATTGAGAACCTGTACAGGCAGCAGGAACACGTGCTCGATGAGGCCGGCGAGAAGCTGATGTCGCTGGCGAGCCGGCTCGCAGCCGCGCCGAACGACTCGTATTGGGCGCTCTCGACCGCCGATGCAAAGTTTCCCTCCATCACGCTCTCGACGGG
>JBKPTT010000303.1:0-11731 GCA_046735635.1 Acidobacteriota bacterium
GCCGGTGAACGCAGGCAGAACGGCAAGTTCCCCGTCGCTGGTTCCTGCGAGCGCGCGTTCCGTACCGGCGATATTGATCTTGAAGTACGGCGATCCGGGATATCCGCCGGCGTTCTCGACGGGCGTGATCGCCCACTTCTGGTGCGCCTGAAGCATGTAGGGCGAGAGTCGCGCAGCCACCGGACCAGCCGGCCACGTGTTTCCGACCTGCGCGGCGTCCTGGTTTGGAACGGGAGGCGGCGGAGTCGTGTCGCCGCGTGCGCCGGGTGCTGCGCCGCGACCGAATCCGCCGCGGCCGCGTGCGCCGCCGACCGGCACACCCTGCACCGCCATCTCCAGCGCCGTTCCCGTTCGCACCGACTCGATTTCGTAAGTGCCAGCCGTCAGGTTGTCACCGGCGACAGGCCAACCGTCGCGCCAGAACAGCGGACGAATGTCGAGCGCACTGACGCCGCCACGATCGAGGTCGGATTCGTAGTGACAGGAGAATTTCTGCACGCCGGCGCCGAGATCCAGCAGCCCGAAGTGCCCGACGCCGATGTGGCGGCCGCTCGATCCGGCGAACAGCTTTCCCCCACCCTGGAGCATGTCGACACCCATGTTGTCGACGAACGGGCCCGTCACCTTTCTGGATCGTCCCATGCGGATGTTGTAGGTGGAGTTGCCGCCGGCGCAGCACGATCCATGCGTCACGAGCAGGTAGTACCACCCCTCGTGAAAGATCATCACCGACGCTTCGGAGTTGATGGCGACGTTGACCGGCTTCGCCTCGGGATGCAGGCGTTTCCCGGTCTTCGGGTCCAACTCGACGAGCCGGATGTAACCAAAGTAAGACCCGTAGGTGAGCCACAGTGTGCCGTTCGTCGGATCGCGCAACACACCAGGGTCGATCGCGTTGCTGTCCTCGAGGCCATCCGACCAGACGATCGGCCCCGCGTCTTCCCACTTGTAATCGGGCGAGGCCGGATCGAGCGTACGGCCGACGAGCAGTCCGACCGCGGCCTTGGGCTGCGATCCCGGCGCGGCGTAATACAGGAAATATTTATCGCCGGAGCGGATGATGTCGGGCGCCCAGGTGTTGTTGCCCCCTCGCGCGATCACATCGGGCCCCGGCTTCCCGCCCGGCACCGCCTGCATCACCGAGCCAATCCGGTGCCACGTCCAGCCGTCGTCCGACGCAAACGCGGGCAGGCCGTTGCCGGTCGCATAGACATAGAACTTGCCGTTCGCTTCGATCACCGTCGAGGGATCGTGCATGCCGGGCTCGCCGTCGAGCGCGAGGGCCGGTGCGAGGGCGAGCAGCATCGCTGCCGCGGCGGCAACGAATCGCGTCATCGCTTCGCCGGCTCGAACGTCAGCGTCCGGCTGAAGAAGGGCATCACGGACTTTTGAAAGCGAACGGCGACGTCGCTCGTATGCGTCCCCGGGTAAATCTCGAAGGTGTTCGGGATGCCGTATTGATCCAGCGCGTCGTGCAGCTTTCCGGCGTCGACGCGCAAACCGTCCTGGTCGCCGACGTCGATGGCGATCGCGCGATACCGGCGGAGGCCGGAGATGTATTGATCGATGAACGCGAGCGGCGCGTTGGCGGCCCACTTCGCGAGGACCGCCGGCTGGTTGTCGCCGATTGGCAGATCGAGGTAGAGCGGCGGATTCTTCGGGTTGGGCGACCACGCAGCCGCCGACGCCAATTGGGCGCGGAGCCCGAACGGCAGCTTCGCCGAGTCCGCAGGCGTCTTCACCGCGGCCAGCGCCTCGTCGTTGGCTGCTGCGTTGGCAGGCGTACCGCGGCCGCCGGCGCTGCCGCGCGGCGACAGGCAGCATGGGCTCATGATGTACAGGCTGCCGAAAACGTCCGCGTGCTTCATGCCGATCCGCGTCGCGCCATAACCGCCCATCGAATGGCCAACGAGCCCGCGGCTCTCCCGGCCGGCCATCGTGCGGTAGTGGCTGTCGATGTACGACACGACGTCGTGCGCGATGTAGTTCTCGAAGTCGCCGGTCGTCACTGAACTGGAGTACATCGAGCCGTTGTGGACGGTCTTGGAGTCGGGCAGGACGACGATCATCTCGCGCGCGCCTTCGGCAAACGCACCTTCGATCGTCTGCGGCACGTGGACCTCCTGCGTCCACTGCTCCGCGCCAATCGAGTACCCATGGAGCGCGTAGACGACTGGATAGCGCCGTGTGCGGCTCTGGTTGTAGCTCGGAGGGAGAAACACGATAGCGTCGCGATCGACGGCGTCCCCTTCCAGATTGCCTTCGAGTGCCTGCCCGTGAATCGTCACGTGCTCGACGATCGCCGGCCGGGCTCCTGCGACGACGTCTGGGACGTTCGTCTTGACTTGCGCGAAGACGGCAATCGTGCCAACCATCACTGCGAGAGCTACCGCGGAAACGTTTTCGGGTCGTTTCGATCGCGGCGTGTCGGGTTGCTCCCGGAGTGCGGCGCGACGTCCTCTCACTTGGCACCTCTCAGCGTTTCGACGACGGCCTTGAAGGCCGGCTTCGGTTGACGCTGACGATCCCAGAGCAGCGGGTAATTCATGCGTCCGCGGTTGAGCCATGAATCGGCGTCACTCAACCCCCAGAACGTTACGCGCGTCACGGCGTCGCGATGTTTCAGAAACACGCCGAACAGGTCCGCGTAGCGTCGTGCGAGCTGCTGCTGGATTTCATCGGGCAGCCCGTTCGCGTACGGGTTGGCTCCAGCAGGATCGACTCCGCGGGCGATGTTCGGGAGCAGGTTGATGTCGAGTTCGGTGTACATCACCTTCAGTCCGGTGCCGTGCAATTCCACGAGGGCCTGGTCGATTTCGTCGGTCGTCGGCGTGTCGAGCCGCCAGTGCGCCTGGTTGCCGATGCCATCGATGCGCAGCTTGCGCGCCTGCAGATCGCGGACGAGCTTGATGACGCCGGCGCGCTTTGCTGGCTTCTCGAGATTGAACTCGTTGTAGTACAGCTCGGCGTCGGGATCGGCATCGTGCGCGAATTCGAAAGCCTTGGCCACGTAGTCGTCGCCGATGCCTACCTGCCACGGCGACTTGCGCATCGACCCGTCTTCGTCGATCGCCTCGTTGACCACGTCCCAACCGTGGATTTTGCCTTTGTAGCGCCCGACGACCGTGCGGATGTGATCTCGCATGCGCGCGAGTAATGTGTCGCGATCGGCAGGCTTGCCGTCCGCACCCTGAAAGACCCAGGCCCCGGTCTGCGAATGCCAGACGAGATTATGCCCTACCACCTGCATATGGTGATCGAGGCCGAACTGCACGTATCGGTCGGCTGCGTCGAACGTGAACCGATCGGCGGCCGGTTGCGTCGGTTGGAACTTCAGGACGTTCTCCGGGCTGATCTGGTTGAACTGCTTCGTGATGATTTCGACGGCCGCCGTGTCCGCGCCCTCGAATTGCCGCTGGTTGATCGCGACCCCGATGACCATCCCGTTTGGCATCAGATCCTTCAGCGCGACGTCCTGCCGCGCCGCGGCGGGGAGAACGACAAGTCCGGCGGCCACGGCAATCGCGCCTCGCATCATGTAAGGTCCCATGGTGCCGAGCATTGTATAGCCGGACGCACGGCCCGTCCTCCTTTCCTCCTGTCAGATCTTGGGGCGGCTGTCGTTGATTACGCTCGCGCTTCAACTCATCGCTACCACGCTCGGCGCTCGGCGGAGCTGTCTGAGCGCTGCTGCCGGAATCCCGACGGGCCGGTTGCCGGAAAGGCGGCAGGATGTCGCACTCCTTCTCGGATTTTGCCCACAGATTGCGTAAGTCGTTCGACCAGCGCGCGTCGTATCGCGGCACCATCGTTGCGTTTGCCCGCCGCACAAGGGGGAGAACCATGACCGAGCGTCGCACCATTGCCCAGTGTCGTTGGGCTCAATCGACCCTCTTCCTCGAGCACCCGTTGTGGACCGACGCCGACGAGTACCCATGGAGCTGCGTCGCAGATGGCGATCCTGCAATCGTCGAAGATACTGAGCGCTGCGCGGCGTGCGGGCGCTGGGCGCCCCGATCGCCCCAGGGCTCGCCAAGATGCGCCTGCAAGTCGGTTGACGCGGTGATCAGGTTCCCGTAATCCGCCTTCGCTAAAGCTACGGCGCGACAAGTCCGTTCGCTAAAGCTCCGGCGGGACAAGGCCGAATCGCGACGCGCGATCCGCTATTAGAATCGCTGGATGCGATTCGCGATCTGTAACGAGCTCTTCCAGGGCTGGGCGTTCGACGAGATCTGCCGCTTTGCGAAGGAGGCGGGGTACGACGGCCTCGAGCTCGCCCCCTTCACGCTGGCGCCGCGCATCACCGATCTGACGAGGGAGCGGCGCGCGCTGCTTCGCCAGCAGGCGAAGGACGCGGGCGTCGAAATCATCGGACTGCACTGGCTCCTTGCAGGCACGCAGGAGCTCTACCTTACTTCGCCGGATCCATCCGTCCGATCCCGCACCGCCGAGTACCTCGTCGCGCTGGCAGACGCGTGCCGCGACCTCGGGGGAACGCTGATGGTGTTCGGTTCGCCGAAGCAGCGATCGCTGCTGCCAGGTGTGTCGCGCGAACAGGCGTTCGACTGGGCCGCCGACACATTCCGGCGCGTAATGCCCGCCGTTGCGGCCAATGGTGCCTCCATCTGCATGGAGCCGCTCTCTCCAGCCGAGACCGACTTCATTAACACGTGTGATGAAGCCTCTGCTCTCATCCGCGCGGTCGACCATCCGAACTTCACGCTGCACCTCGACGTCAAAGCGATGTCGAGCGAGCGCACGCCGGTCGTGGACCTCATCCGCCGCTATGCGCCGCGCGCAGGCCACTTTCATGCAAACGACGCGAACCTCCGAGGGCCGGGATCCGGAGACGTTGACTTCGTGCCGATCTTCCGCGCGCTTCGCGACGCGGAGTACACGGGGTGGGTTTCGGTCGAGGTGTTCGACTACAAGCCGGATCCGCGGACGATCGCGCGCGAGAGCGCGGAATACATGCGCCGCACGCTGAACGAGGCCGTCGCGGCGGCGCGGTAGCGCGTCAGCCGAGCGACAGCCGGTAAAAGAGCAAACAGGCGAGCGACAGCCGCTGAAAGAGCAGACAGGAGGAAGAGAGAAAATGAGAAGCCACGCTGGAGGAGAACTCGCCAACCCGCGCTGCGCGCGGTAGAACGACGGCCGAGATCCAGAAAATAAGCAGCATACGAATCATGAGCCGCTTATTTTCTTGATCTCGGACGTCGTTCTCACGCCGGCCACGGGCCGGCGTTGGCGAGTTCTCTCGCTGCGTGGGGGAGTTTCTCACCGAGTTTGTTTTCTCCCCTCCTCCATTCCTCCTGTTCGATCTCACAGCGAACACCGTCGATTCTGCTCAGCCGCGCCCCGCAAGGTCGCATCCAACCCGGGTATCATTGAGCATCGTGTGGCCAATCAGATCGTCGGCGGTCGCGGCGATGCTGGTGCTGGCGTTCCTCGCCGCCGCGAGGGCCGCACAACCGCCGGCCTCGCCAGCGCCCTATACGGTGCTGGCGCGCGACGGCCGACATCCCCTTGCCGTGCGCATGATGGCGGGTCAGGAGATGTTCGCGCTCGACGACCTCGCCCGGCTGTTCAACGTTACGGTTCGCGAGGATGCCGCGGCGGGCGGCCTGACGGTCACGGCTGGCACGCAGACGATCGTTCTGTCGGCCGGGCAGAGCCTCGCGTCGGTCGGCGGACGCCTCGTTTCGCTTCCCGCGCCGCCGGCGCGCGAGGGACGCACGTGGTACGTGCCCGTCGACTTCGTGGCGCGCGCGCTCGCGCCGGCGCTGTCCACTCGCGTTGAACTCAGAAAACCTTCACGCCTTCTGCTGGTCGGCGATATCCGCGCACCACGGGTCGTCGCCCGCATGGACCCGCTTGGCTCGGCGACGCGTCTGACGTTCGACGTCGCGCCCGCGACGCCGCACACGATCGCTCAGGAGGGTCAGCGGCTCGTCGTGAAATTCGACGCCGACGTGCTCGACACTGCTCTGCCCGCTTCAGTTGCGCCGGATCTCGTCCAGACGATTCGTCCGGGCGACGCTCCCGCAACAATCGCGATCGATCTCGGACCGAAATTCGCGTCGTTCCGCACGTCGGATCTCCCGGGCGATCGTGGCGCGGGGCGCCTGGTGGTCGACATCGCCGGCCAGGCTACGGAAGTCACCCAGCCGGCGCCCGCGGGACCACCCTCGCAACCCCCCGCCGACGTCCCGCCGCTCATCGACCTTGCACCATCGGGGTCGCTGCGCGCGATTGTCGTGGACGCAGGTCATGGCGGCACCGAACAGGGGGTCAAAGGACCGGGTGGAGCGCTCGAAAAAGACGTGACGCTGTCGGTCGCAAGGCGCCTGAAGGCTGCGCTTGAAGCGCGGCTCGGGATCCGCGTCATTCTCACCCGCGACGGCGATGCGACGATTGGGCTGGATGAACGAGCGGCGCTCGCGAACAACAACAAAGCGGATCTGTTCGTGAGCCTGCATGCGAACGCGTCCGTCCGGCCCGCGACCTCCGGGGCGGAAGTGTTCTACCTGAGCCTCGACGAGTACGGCGACGCGGCGGAGCGCGCGGCGCGCGGCGACCACGAGTCGCTTCCCGTCTTTGGCGGCGGCACCCGCGACATCGAGTTGACACTATGGGAGATGGCGCAGGCACGCTATATTCGCGATTCTGCGGCGCTCGCGCAGACCGTCGAATCGGCGCTCCGCGAGCGCGTGCCGATGAGCGCGCGCTCGCTTCAGCAGGCGCCCTGCCGGGTACTCGTCGGCGCCAACATGCCTGCGGTGCTCATCGAAATGGGGTTCCTGACCAATCCGGCTCAGGAGAAGCAGCTCACCTCTGACGAATTCCAGAATCAGGTCGTGCAGGCGCTCGTGTCGGCGATTACGCGGTTCCGTGACTCGCGCGCCGTCAGTACAGCGGCGAGCGGAACGCGCTGATGGACAAGCGGATTGCCATCATCGCGGCGCTCATTCTGGCCGCATTCGCAACCGTCTGGCTGGTCGTTTCGCGCCGGTCGGCGCAACCAGCGACACGGCCCGGAACGCCTGGCGCCGCGCCTACCACGGACGCCGCCTCAACCGCGGCCGCCGAGCCGAAGATCAAAGCCACGCTGTACTACGTATCGGAGGACGGCTTGTCGCTTCCCGGCGTCCAGCGCGAAGTCCTCTTCGGCGACCCCGTCGTCGAACAGGCGAAGCGAATCGTGGAAGCAGAGCTCGGCGACGCGCCGCCGCCGTACGCGTCGCCGATCCCGCGCGGCACGCGGCTGCGGGCCCTTTATATGGGCGATCGCGGGGATGCGTTCGTGGACTTGAGCGGCGAGGTGCGGACGGCGCATACGGGCGGCGCCCTCGACGAGATCTTCACCACCTACGCGATCGTCAACGCGCTGACCGTCAACTTGCCGGCGATCACCCGCGTGCAGATCCTCGTGGACGGCAAGGAGGTGGACACGCTCGCCGGGCACGTCGATCTGCGGCGGCCGCTGCAGAAGAACCTGAAATGGACATCGCTCCACCCGGACGCCGAAACAGCGGAGGGGAGGTAATTGCAGGCATGACCCGACTGGATGGCCGCGCGCCGGCGGCGCTGCGTCCCACGAGGATGGTTCCATCGTTCACCATGCACGCGGAAGGATCGGTCCTGATCGAAGCGGGCCGCACGAGGGTGATTTGCACCGCAAGCGTCGAGGATCGCGTTCCGCAGTTCCTCCGTAATACGGGCAAAGGCTGGGTCACCGCGGAGTACGGCATGTTGCCCCGTGCCACGTCGACGCGAACGCAGCGCGAAGCGTCCGCGGGCAAAGTCGGTGGCCGCACGCAGGAGATTCAGCGGCTGATTGGACGCTCGCTTCGTTCGGTCGCGCGGCTGAACGAGCTCGGTGAGCGGACCATCTGGATCGACTGCGACGTCATCCAGGCCGACGGCGGCACGCGAACCGCGTCGATCACGGGCGGATTTGTCGCCCTGGTGCTCGCGTTGCAGAAGCTGCGTACCGACGGACAGCTGAAGTCCATTCCGGTCACCGATCACGTCGCCGCGACCAGCGTGGGAGTCGTCGAGGGTACGCCGCTGCTCGACCTTGCGTACGACGAAGACTCGCGCGCCGAGGTCGACATGAACGTGGTCAAAACCGGCGACGGGCGTTTCATCGAAGTGCAGGGGACGGCCGAGGGACCGCCGTTCCAGCGGCAAGCGCTCGACGCACTCCTCGAGCTCGCGGACCAGGGCATCCGCGAGCTCGTGGATCTGCAGCGGTCCATCGTCGGCGATTTCCGCGCATGAGCGGCTCGCTCGTCGTCGCGACCACCAATCCGGGCAAGCTGAAAGAGATCGCCGACATCCTGAGCGGCGTCCCTGTCCGGCTCCTGACGCTGGCTGACTTCGCGCCGCTGCCCGAACCGGCGGAGACCGGTACGACGTTCGCCGAGAACGCACGGTTGAAGGCGCTCTATTACGGTGATGCCACAGGCGTGCTGAGCGTGGCGGACGATTCCGGCCTCGAGATCGATGCGCTGGACAAAGCTCCGGGCGTGCACTCGGCACGCTGGCACGGCACCGATTACGGTGAGAAGTTCCGCCGGATACGGCAGCTGCTTGGAGAACGAGGTGTCAGTGGAAGCACCGCAAGGTTCGTGTGCCACGTGGCAGTTGCACGAGGACACGAGATCCTGTTCGAAGCCGAGGCGACCGTCGAAGGAGAAATCGCCGACACGCCGCGGGGGACGAACGGGTTCGGCTACGACCCGATCTTCTACTACCCCCCGTTCGGGTGCACGCTCGCGGAACTCGATACCCACCGAAAATCGAGCGTCAGCCACCGGGGCAAAGCGTTCGCCGCCCTCCGCGAGTGGCTGCTGCCCGAGGGGTCAGACCAGGGTCAGACCAGGGTCAGACCGGGGTCAGACCCCATAGAGGAACTCGAGCGCCCCCGGTAGCCGCCGGGCCCAGGCGCCTTCCGAGTGCGTCCCTCCCTCCTCGACGACGATCTTCAGTCGCCGCGGGCCCAGGCCCCCGCGATGCAGAATGCTCTCGAGCTTGCGCACGTTGTCGACCGTCTCCTGGCTGCGGTCCGCGCGACTGGCTTCCGACGTGCCGACGCCGAGGTAGATGCGCGACGGCCACCGCCGCGCGGTCCGGGCGCGCCGCAGCAAATACTCTCCGCCGACATAGAGTGACGGACTCTCGATCAGCAGCTTTCCGAACCAGCCTGGTTTGACGATGGCGGTGTGCAGCGCGGCGATCGCGCCATACGAAGACCCGCCAAGGCCGGCATGCGACGCGCCAGCTTCAATCGGATATTCGCGAGCGACGAACGGAACGACCTCGCGCGTGACGAACTCGGCGTACTCGCGGCCGAGCGGGTTCCTCGCGGCCGGATTTCGATCGTCTTCGACCGGCAGATACTCACGGCCGCGGCGGCCGCCTCCATGATCGATCCCGACGATCACCAGCGGCGGGATGCGCCGGTGTCGAATCAGCCATGCCGCGGTTTCCCTCACGCGCCACGTCTGTCCCGCAAAAGCGCGCGATGGATCGAAGAGGTTCTGCCCGTCATTCAAATAAAGAACCGGGTATCGACGCCTGCGCGATCCCCAACCTGGCGGAAGCCAGACGGTAATGCGGCGCTCGACGCCGAGGTAGACGCTGTCAATGTAGTGGACGTGAAATGGCATGCGGAAATCGCCGACGTCACTGCGCGCTATTTCGGGAATTCCCTGACGACGATTCCGACGTCCAGCGGATCTCCGCGCCGGGCCATCTGAAGGTCTGAACGCGAATCCCACGTACCGCCATCGTCTCTGTCATTGATGCCAACGCTGTAGATCTTGTATCCGCCCGCGATCCTGGAGTAAACGAGCTCCGAACCCGAATACGGATCCGCGAGCTTGACAGCCACATACTCCGTCGTCAGATCGTGCAACGCGGGCGGTAGCGCACCGCCATGCGCAACTCGCCACCGCTCGATCCCGAGTGCACCGATGCTCGCGCGAGTACGCGCCAGGCTCTCCGCCATGCTGTTCGCGTACAGCCGCACGATGGAGCTCGCGACGTGCGGGTCCAAAGGGCGCGTCATCGCCGACAGGAAGCCGCGCGACGCGCGTGGATATCTCGAGGCGATTGCGCGAGCGGCGTGAAGCTTCTGTGGCCACGGCGCCTTCAGCGCACCGATCACATCGTCGAATTCGTGAAGCTCGGATGTCACCATGTGATCGCGCGCCGGCCTCAGCAGCCGCGCCGACACGGCTTCGACCGGCGTCATCCGCCGGGAGTCGAACATCGACGGCGACTCGCTGAACGCGCCGGGGACAGCGTACGACAACCAGTGCGCGCGAGCGCGCTGGACGGCGAACTCCAGACGCCCGTCGTCCGCCATCCGTTCGTACTCGCGCTGGAGCGTTTCCAGAAGCGCGACGGACGCGCCCGCCGCCAGGACCAGCTGCAAGCTGTGCGTCGTCTGATACGGTCGAGTGGCCCATCTCGGGATCACGCGTTGCAGCCGCAGCGATGCGAGCAGCGCGGCGCCGGCTGCGTCGCCGTTACCATCGCACGCGAGCCTGGCCACGCGGACGGCATTGACACCGGCCAGCTCGTAGGGAAAATTCGATTCGATCGAGTCGGATGGCGGCCTGTCGCGATCATCCCAGCCGTCGGCGTCAAGCGCCGCGGCACGGTCGAGCAGTTCGAGCGCCGGCTTGTAGCGATTCTCGAGGCTCTCGAGCGAGGCAGCGCGTCCCTGACGTGTGACCGGATCCGACGCCCCGCAGTATTCCTCGATTAGCTTTCCCGCCTCGGTGAGCCACCGCGGTCGCAGATCCGCCATCGCCCCGGCCGCTTGTTTGTAGAGATGCGACGCCTGGCGCTCGTCGGCGGTCGTCGGCTTTCGATCGAACTCCGCGGGGTCGAGCGGCTCGCGCCGCGTCTCGAGCGCGTCGAGCATGCGGTCCAGCCGCGCCGATTCAATTGAGCTCCACGCCCAGAAGGCGCCGAACGGCGAGAGCAGAATTGCGACGAGGATAGCGACGAGATAGCGCAGACGAATCGCCATAATTGGACCGGAGTAACCAGAGGGGTCAGACCCCGAAGTTCAAGGGTCTGACCCCTCTGTCGCGGTCCAATTATGGCAATTTTGGCAGTCTTTAGAATCCGGGCATCAGGCTGAACTGCCAGACCCAGCCGCGACCTGGTCGATCCAGCGGCCTGACGTAATCAATCTGCGCGACAGCAAACCCCAGCACATTGATGCGCGCCGCGGCGCCGACGCTCGATACCGGCTTCCGGCCGTTCCCAGAGAATCCGAGAGGCGTGCTTCGTCCCCATGCGACGCCTGAGTCCGCAAAGAGCGCCATCTCGATCGGCAGCGGACCGTAAAACTGATCGCGGCGCGCGATCGCGCCCCAGAGAGGGAATCGCAGCTCGGCGTTCGCGATCGCGACGCGGCTGCCGATCAGTCGATCGAACGCCGGGCACGAGCCATCAACAGAGTTCGCACACTCGCCGGACTCGAACGAGTTTGGATCGTAGCCGCGCACGAGACCCGGATATCCGAGAAACAGCGTCGGCAGCATGGGGTCTTCGGCGCCCGATCCGTATCGACCGTAATAGAGGCCGCGCAGCGCAATCGTGTACGGGCGGACCGGCATCAGATAACTACGCATGTCAGTGAGGACCCCGGGGTAGTTTATGGACCCAGCCGTCTGCGATAGCTCCAGTCTGTAGCGGCTGCCGCGAA
>JBKPTT010000304.1:0-8672 GCA_046735635.1 Acidobacteriota bacterium
GCCCGGCATCGAGGGCACGGTGGTCGACGTGAAGGTGTTCTCGCGGCGCGGCGTCGACAAGGACGAACGCGCCAAGTCCATCGAGGAGGAGGAGATCGGCCGCCTCGAGAAGGATTACCAGGACGAGATCGCCATGGTCGAGATGGAGCGCGACCAGAAGCTGAAGAACCTCCTGGTCGGCAAGACCGCGTTCGTCGACCTGTTCGACCCGACCAACAAGACGCGACGGCTCACCAAGAAGGGCGACCGCATCGAGCGCCCGGACCTCGACAACTTCTCCTGGAACGAGCTCAAGAAGATCAAAGTGAAGGAGGACGAGGGCCTCGCCCAGATGATCCGCCGCATCGAGGAGCTGGCCGAGGAGCAGATCGGCATCTACGACTCGATGCTGGAGGACCGCATCGGCCGTCTCCGCCGCGGCGACGATCTGCCGCCCGGCGTCATCAAGATGGTGAAGGTCTACGTCGCCGTGAAGCGCAAGCTTTCCGTCGGCGACAAGATGGCCGGCCGTCACGGCAACAAGGGTGTCGTGTCCAAGGTGCTTCCCGAAGAGGACATGCCGTTCCTCCCCGACGGGACACCGGTCGAGATCGTTCTGAATCCGCTCGGTGTTCCTTCCCGAATGAACGTCGGTCAAATCCTGGAGACCCACCTCGGGTGGGCGGCGCGTGCGCTCGGCCTCTGGGTCGCGAGCCCTGTCTTCGACGGCGCGACCGAGGCGGAGATCAAGCAACATCTGACGCAGGCCGGCCTGCCGACGACGGGCAAGACCCAGCTGTACGACGGCCGCACCGGCAAGCCCTTCCACCAGGAAGTGACGGTGGGCCAGATCTACATCTTGAAGCTGGCGCATCTGGTCGACGACAAGATGCATGCGCGGTCGATCGGACCTTATTCGCTGGTCACCCAGCAGCCGCTGGGCGGCAAAGCGCAGTTCGGCGGTCAGCGGTTCGGCGAGATGGAAGTGTGGGCGCTGGAGGCGTACGGCGCGGCCCACACGCTGCAAGAGATGCTCACCGTGAAATCGGACGACGTGGAGGGACGCAACCGCATCTACGAGGCCATCGTGAAGGGAGAGAATTTCCTCGAGCCCGGCACCCCGGAGTCGTTCAACGTGCTGGTGAAGGAGCTCCAGTCCCTCGCGCTCGACGTCGAGCTGGTGACCAAAGACGGAAAGAAAGCGTAAGGAGAATACTGAATGCTGACGGATCGGCCTTTCGGCAGCCTGATCAGAGAGGACAAGCCTACCAAGGACCTGTGGGGCATCCTCGATCGGCATGCGAAGCCCATCACGTTTGACGCGATTCGCATCAAGCTCGCGTCGCCCGAGAAGATCCGCGGGTGGTCGCACGGTGAGGTGAAGAAGCCGGAAACCATCAACTACCGGACCTTCAAGCCCGAGCGCGACGGCCTCTTCTGCGCGCGCATCTTCGGACCCACCAAGGACTACGAGTGCGCGTGCGGCAAGTACAAGCGCATGAAGTTCGCGGGCGTCGTGTGCGACAAGTGCGGCGTCGAGGTCACCCGTGCCCGCGTGCGTCGTGAGCGCATGGGTCACATCGAGCTGGCTTCACCGGTCAGCCACGTGTGGTTCTTCAAAGGGCTGCCGAGCCGCATCGGCCAGCTGCTCGACATGTCGCTGCGCGAGCTCGAGAAGATCCTCTACTTCGAGGAGTACGTCATTCTCGACTCGCGGATCAACGGGATGAAGAAGAAGGACCTCGTGGGTGTCGACAAGGTCCGCAAGCTGCAGGATGAGCACGGACCCGACGCCCTCAAGGTCGGCATGGGCGCCGAGGCCATTCGCGAGCTGCTGCGTGACATGGACCTGGACTCGCTCGCCCGCGATCTGCGCGCGCAGATGCTGGGCGAGACGTCGGTCCAGAAGCGCAAGAAGATCGTCAAGCGGCTCAAGGTCATCGAGGCCTTCCTGAAATCCGGCAACCAGCCCGACTGGATGATTCTCGAAGTCGTCCCGGTCATTCCGCCGGAGCTGCGCCCGCTCGTGCCTCTTGATGGTGGTCGCTTCGCGACGTCGGACCTGAACGACCTCTATCGCCGCGTCATCAACCGCAACAACCGCCTCAAGCGGCTGATGGATCTGAAGGCGCCCGAGATCATCATCCGCAACGAAAAGCGGATGCTGCAGGAGGCCGTCGACGCGCTGTTCGACAACGGCCGGCGCGGCCGTGTGATCACCGGCCCGAACAACCGGCCGCTGAAGTCGCTCTCCGACACCCTGAAGGGCAAGCAGGGGCGCTTCCGGCAGAACCTGCTCGGCAAGCGCGTGGATTATTCGGGCCGCTCGGTCATCGTCGTCGGCCCGTATCTCAAGCTCCACCAGTGCGGACTGCCGAAGAAGATGGCGCTGGAGCTGTTCAAGCCGTTCATCCTGCGCAAGCTCGAAGAACGGGGCATCGCGTCGTCGATCAAGGCCGCCAAGAAATATGTGGAGAAGGAGCGTCCCGAAGTCTGGGACATCCTGGACGACGTCATCCGCGAGCACCCCGTGCTGCTGAACCGCGCGCCGACGCTCCACCGCCTCGGCATCCAGGCCTTCGAGCCGATCCTGGTCGAAGGCAAGGCCATCGAGATTCATCCGCTCGTCTGCACGGCGTTCAACGCCGACTTCGACGGCGACCAGATGGCCGTGCACGTGCCGCTCTCGATGGAGGCGCAGCTCGAGGCCCAGGTGCTGATGCTGTCCAGCAACAACATCCTGTCGCCGTCGAACGGCGCGCCGATCGCCGTGCCCACGCAGGACATGGTCCTCGGCATCTACTACCTGACCAAGGAGCGTCTCTCCACGCCCGAAAAGCCGGTGCGCGGCGAGGGGCGGCTGTTCGCCGATCCGGAGGAAGTGCGGATCGCCTACGACAACGAGGACGTCGACCTGCAGGCTCACATCCGGCTGCGCTACAACGGCGAGTTCATCGAGACGACGGTGGGCCGCACGCTCTTCAACGAGGTCGTCCCCGAGCCGCTGCGCTTCGTGAACCAGGAGCTGAAGAAGAAGGAGGTCACGGCCCTGGTGAGCCGCTGCTACAACCAGCTCGGCAACGAGGAGACCGTGAAGTTCCTCGACGAGCTCAAGGACCTCGGCTTCCGCTACGCGACGCTGTCGGGCCTGTCGATCGGCATCGACGACATGCACATCCCGTCGTCGAAAGAGCGTCACATCACGCAGGCGCGCGAGCAGGTGAACGAGGTCGAGCAGCAGTACCAGGACGGCGTCATCACCAACGGTGAGCGCTACAACAAGGTCGTCGACATCTGGGCGCACACCACCGAGCTCATCGCCGAGGAGATGTTCCGCGAGCTCGAGGGCGGCGAGCAGGGTGGCGAGTTCAATCCGATCTACATGATGGCCGATTCGGGCGCGCGGGGCAGCAAGCAGCAGATCCGCCAGCTCGCCGGCATGCGCGGTCTCATGGCGAAGCCCTCGGGCGAAATCATCGAGACGCCCATCACGTCCAACTTCCGCGAAGGCCTCACCGTGCTCGAGTACTTCACCTCGACGCACGGTGCGCGTAAAGGCTTGGCGGACACGGCCCTCAAGACGGCCGACTCCGGCTATCTGACGCGCCGGCTGGTCGACGTCTCACAGGACGTCATCGTCAGCGAGTACGACTGCGGCACGGTGAAGTACATCGACGCCACGCCGCTCGTCGAGGGCGGTGACATCATCCAGTCGCTCAAGGATCGCATCCTGGGTCGTGTGGCCGCGGAGGACGTCCGCGACCCGCTGTCGCAGGAAATCATCGTCCAGGCCAACAACGAGATCATCGAGGAGACGTCGCAAAAGATCGAAGACTCGGGGCTCGAGCGCGTACGGATCCGCTCTGGCCTCACGTGCGACACCAAGCGCGGCATCTGCGTGCTGTGTTACGGCCGCAACCTCGGCTCGGGCCGGCTGGCCGAGCTGGGCGAGGCGGTCGGTATCATCGCCGCGCAGTCGATCGGCGAGCCGGGGACCCAGCTCACGATGCGGACGTTCCACATCGGTGGCACGGCCAGCCGCGTCGTCGAGGCATCGAAGCACGAGTCCAAGAGCGCGGGCCTCGTGAAGTTTCACAATCTGCGCACCGTCGTCAACCGCGACGGTGACCTGGTCGCCACCAACCGCAACGGCGAAATCGGGGTGGCCGACGAGCGGGGCCGAGAGCGCGAGCGCTATCCGGTCGTGTACGGCGCCAAGCTCAAGGTCAAGCCCGAGCAGAAGATCAAGCAGCGCACGGTGCTGGTCGAGTGGGATCCGTTCACGAACCCGATCCTCACCGAGTTCACCGGCAAGGTGCAGTACCAGGACATCGTAGAAGGCGTCACGGTGCGCGAGGAGTTCGACGAGGTCACCGGCCTCGCGCGCAAGGTCATCATCGAGGACGCCGAAGGTCGCCTGCAGCCGGGTGTCATCATCAGCTCGGGCGAGGCCGCCGGCGCGGCGCCGGCAAGCGAGCGGCACCGTTATCCGCTGCCGGTGGGCGCGAACCTCAGCGTCACCGACGGCGCCGACGTCTTCGCGGCCGACATCATCGCGAAGATTCCCCGTGAGACGACGAAGACGAAGGACATCACCGGCGGTCTGCCGCGGGTGGCGGAGCTGTTCGAGGCGCGCAAGCCCAAGGAGCAGGCCGTCATCACCGAGATCGACGGCCGCGTCGAGATGGGCGGCTTCGTCAAAGGCATGCGGAAGATCGTCATCCGTGCCGACAACGGCGAGACCAAGGAGTACCTGATCCCGCGCGGCAAGCACATCAGCGTTCACGAGGGCGACAGAGTCAAAGCCGGTGAGGCGCTGATGGATGGATCGCCGAATCCGCATGACTACTTGGCCGTTCTTGGAGATCGAGAGCTTCAGCGATACCTCGTCAACGAGGTGCAGGAGGTCTACCGACTCCAAGGCGTGACGATCAACGACAAGCACATCGAGATCATCGTGCGCCAGATGCTGCGGCGCGTGCGGATCGAGGAGGTCGGCGACACCGAGTTCGTGGTCGGCGAGCTCGTCGACAAGTTCGTCTTCCAGGAGGAGAACGACCGCGTGCTCGCACAGGGCAAGCGGCCCGCCACGGCCAAGCCCGTGCTGCTCGGCATCACGAAGGCGTCGCTGTCGACGGACAGCTTCATCTCCGCGGCGTCGTTCCAGGAGACGACGCGCGTGCTGACGGAGGCCGCGATCTCCGGCAAGACCGACGATCTGCGCGGTCTGAAAGAGAACGTCATCGTCGGCCGGCTCATCCCGGCTGGCACCGGCCTCAACAACTACACGCGCGTCGAGGTGCTCACGCCGGGCGGCGAGGCCGTGAAGCCGCTCGACCAGGTGCTGACCTTCGAGCCGCCACCGACGGAGACGCCGGAGGGCGACGGCTCGGTCGCGGCCGCTGGCTAAATGCGCTCCATGATTGACATGCCGGGGTCGCTCGGTTATAAAGTTAGGGTTTTGTCGCCGTGTGAGGCGACGGAGAGCCATGCCGACGATTAATCAGCTCGTTCGCTACGGTCGGGAAGCGGTGCGCAAGAAGTCGAAGACGCCCGCGATGCAGGCGTGTCCGCAGAAGCGCGGCGTCTGCATCCGTGTGTACACGACGACGCCGAAAAAGCCGAACTCCGCGCTCCGCAAGGTCGCGCGCGTGCGGCTGACGAACGGGCTCGAGGTCACCTCGTACATTCCGGGCGTGGGCCACAACCTGCAGGAGCACTCCATCGTGATGATTCGCGGGGGCCGCGTGAAGGACCTGCCGGGCATCCGCTACCACATCATCCGTGGCTCGCTCGACACCGCGGGCGTCACGGGACGGAAGCAGAGCCGCTCGAAATATGGCGCGAAAGCGCCGAAGGGCGGAAGTTAAGCGATGCGGCGCGCGGGGGCGGCGAAGCGTGAAGTTCTGCCGGATCCGAAGTACGGCTCACGGCTGGTGGCGAAGTTCGTCAACATCATGATGATCCGCGGCAAGAAGTCGACCGCGGAGCGCATCATGTACGACGCCCTCACCTCCATCGAGGACCGCAGCAAGCAGGAAGCACTGAAGATGTTCAAGACGGCCATCGACAACGTCAAGCCCGCGGTCGAGGTGAAGTCGCGGCGCGTCGGTGGCTCGACGTATCAGGTGCCCGTCGAGGTCCGCCCCGATCGACGCACGTCGCTCGCGATGCGCTGGGTCATCGGCGCGGCGCGGCGGCGCGCCGAGCGCAGCATGTCCGAGAAGCTCGCCGCGGAATTGCTGGACGCCGCGAACAATCGCGGGACCGCCGTGAAGAAGCGCGAAGACACACACAAGATGGCGGAGGCCAACAAGGCATTCGCGCATTACCGCTGGTAGCCGAACACCCGCCACGAGGGGGACCGAAGCCTGGTCCCCCTCTTCGCGTGTAGAGACAGACAGGAAAGCAGAGGACGACGTGGAGCGGCAGTACTCGCTGGAGAAGACGCGCAACATCGGCATCATGGCCCACATCGACGCGGGCAAGACGACGACGACCGAGCGCATCCTCTATTACACCGGGCGCTCGTACAAGATCGGCGAAGTCCACGAAGGCACCGCGACGATGGACTGGATGGTGCAGGAGCAGGAGCGCGGCATCACGATCACCTCGGCCGCGACGACGTGCTTCTGGCGCGACTGCCGGATCAACATCATCGACACGCCGGGCCACGTCGACTTCACCGTCGAGGTGGAGCGGTCGCTCCGCGTCCTGGACGGCGCCGTCGCCGTGCTGGACGCGGTGTCGGGTGTCGAGCCGCAGACCGAGACGGTGTGGCGCCAGGCCGACAAGTACCGCGTGCCGCGCATCGTCTACGCCAACAAGATGGACCGCGTCGGCGCCGACTTCTTCCGGTGCCTGGCCATGCTGCGCGACCGTCTCGGTGCGCACCCGGTCGCCATCCAGCTCCCGATCGGCCGCGAGGAGCACTACAACGGCCTCGTCGATCTGATCGAGCAGGTCGCCTACGTCTGGGACGAGAACGACGAGACGCTCGGTAAGGAGTTCCAGAAGATCGCGATCCCCGCCGACATGGCCGAGCAGGTGAAAGAATACCGCGAGAAGATGATCGAGGGGCTCGCGGAGGTCGACGATCACCTGATGGAGAAGTACGTCGGCGGCGACGCGATCTCCGTCGACGAGTTGAAGGGCGCCGTGCGCAAGGGCACGATCGCCATGAAGCTGTTCCCGGTGATCTGCGGCGCCTCGTTCAAGAACAAGGGCGTGCAGGCGCTGCTCGAAGCCGTCATCGACTATCTGCCGTCGCCGCTCGACATCCCGCCCGTGCAAGGCATCAATCCCGAGACGAAGGAGACGGAGGAGAGGAAGGCCGCGGACGACGCGCCGTTCAGTGCCCTGGCGTTCAAGATCATGAACGACCAGCACGTCGGCCAGCTCGTCTTCCTGCGCGTGTATTCGGGGGCGCTGAGTGCGTCGAGCGGTGTGCTCAACTCGACGAAGGACAAGAAGGAGCGGGTCGGACGGCTGTTGCGCATGCACGCCAACAAGCGTGAGGAAGTGCAAGCCATCGCGGCCGGCGACATCGCGGCGGCCATCGGGCTGAAGTTCACCACGACCGGTGACACGCTGTGCGATCCGGACAAGCCGATCGTGCTCGAGTCGATGACGTTCCCGGAGCCCGTGATCGCGGTCGCCATCGAGCCGAAGACGCGCGCCGACGAAGAGAAGCTCGGTGTCTCGCTCTCGCGGCTGGCCCTCGAGGATCCGACGTTCCGCGTCACGACCGAGGAAGAGACGTCGCAGACGCTGATCCACGGCATGGGCGAGCTCCATCTGGAGATCATCGTCGACCGGCTGCTGCGCGAGTTCAAAGTCGAGGCGAATGTCGGCAAGCCGCAGGTGGCGTATCGCGAGACGATCCGTAAGCACGGGGAGGCGGCGGGAAAGTTCGTGCGCCAGACCGGTGGCCGAGGTCAGTACGGCGACGTCTATCTCGAAGTCGAGCCGAACGAGGCGGGCGGCGGCTTCGTGTTCGAGAACAAGATCGTGGGCGGCGCCGTGCCGCGCGAGTACGTGCCGGCTGTCGAAAAAGGTGTGAAGGAAGCCATGGAGACGGGCGTGCTCGCCGGCTACCCCATGGTCGATATCAAGGTTGCGCTGACCGACGGCTCCTACCACGAGGTCGACTCCTCGGAGATGGCGTTCAAGATCGCGGGCTCGATGGGCTTCAAGGAAGCCTGTCGCAAGGCCAAGCCGGTGCTGCTCGAGCCTGTGATGGACGTCGAGGTCGTCACGCCGGAGGAATACATGGGCGCGATCGTCGGCGATCTCAACAGCCGACGCGGCCGCATTCTCTCGATGGAGGCGCGCGGCAGTTCACAGGTGATCCGCGCCAACGTCCCGCTGGGGCAGATGTTCGGCTACGCGACCGAGATGCGCTCGATGACGCAGGGGCGCGCGACGTACACGATGCAGTTCGCGCGTTACGAGGAAGTGCCGGCCGCGATCGGCGAGGAAATCATGGCCAAGGTCGCGGGCAAGCCCGCACCCCGTGCCGGTTCACGCTAGAGACACCGAGGAGCTGACAGATGGCCAAGGCCAAGTACGAGCGGACGAAGCCGCACGTGAACGTGGGGACGATCGGGCACATCGACCACGGCAAGACGACGCTGACGGCGGCGATCACGAAGGTGCTGCACACGAAGAACAAGCAGATCGCGGTGCGGGAG
>JBKPTT010000305.1:0-9597 GCA_046735635.1 Acidobacteriota bacterium
CTGTGGGACATGGTGATTCGCGCGAAGCAGCTGTCGCGCATGACCCCGATGCTCGAGGGGGTCCTTTCGAGAGTGACGGCGCATTCGGAGTCGCGCGCCGAATGCGAGTCGCCGATCGAACCGCTGCCGCAGCAGTTTCACATCCTGTGAACAGTTTCGTCACATCCGCTCCGTATGACCCTTGTGAAAGGAGCTCATATGAGCATGCTGACGAGAATTGCCGCGGCATTTGCCGCAGTCGCCGTACTGACGCCCGCTGCCGCCCGTGCCCAGCAGTCGGTAGATCTGGTCGCGCACGTGCCGTTCGCTTTCAGTATCGGTAACGCTGAATTGCCGAGCGAGACGTATCAGCTGTCGAGCCTCAACGGACATCCCGAGATGCTGCTCGTGCGTGGTGACCGACATGGCGTCGTGGTTCGTGGGGAGGACGTTCGCGAGCAGTCCCGCGCGACGCATCCAGTGCTCGTGTTTCACCGCTACGGCGATGCGTACTTCCTCCGCGAGGTGAGGCTGGAGGGAAGCGCCCGGCTCGACCTGCCGGAAACGAAGGCTGAACGCGCTGCGGCCGAGCGTCGTGTCGATCGGGCAGCGGCGGCCATGCAGAGCGTCATCGTATCGGCAGACGAGCGTTAGACCTTCAGGTCCGCGGCATGTGGTGGGCTGGCAGGCGGCGCCTGCCAGCTCGCGCGCGGGATGGGACGCTCCGGAATACCGGAGGCGCTCCCCGATTCCGCGCTGTCTCGTGCTGGGTTTCTAATCGCGCGCTTCACCCCTTCCTGCCTTCAATACGGCGGCACGAGGAGCACGAAACGCACGACTTGTATTCTCAAGGATGACGGTTGTGAGAATCCTCAGCGACCGCATCATCGTGCCCAGGTAGCGATTCGACAGCATCTCAGACGACCTTTTCTCCGCGACGAGCCGATCGGCATGCCCGGGCGTGGAAAAGTGCCCTGCTCGACGGACGCGCGGCGAAGTAGTTCACGAAATGCACTTGAGTTACGGCGTCAGCCATGCCGTGGTCAGCCAGGGCAAGTAGGTAATGAGGAGAACCGCGAGGCCGAGAATCACGAGCATGGGCAGCGAGGCGCGGCAGACGCCCAGCAGCGGGCGATCGAATCGTTGTGACGCCAGAAAGAGATTCAATCCAACAGGAGGCGTGATGTATCCGAGCTCCAGGTTGGCCACGAAAATTATGCCGAGGTGCACCGGGTGGACGCCGAACGCGGCGCCGAGCGGCAGGACAAGAGGCGCCACCACGAGAATCGCGCTGAACATGTCCATGACGCACCCGACGCCGAGGAGAAACAGGTTCAACATCAACAGGAACATCAGCGGCGAGTGGACATGCTGACGGGTCCACGCCGTGATCGTGGCGGGAACATCCGCATCGATGAGATATGACGTGAGCCCGTACGCGACGACGAGGATAATCAGCACACCCCCGATCGTCGCCACCGTCGCCGAAAACACACGGCGGAGCGATTCGCCGCTGCGGAGGTTGCGGTGTATGAATACCTGCACGACGAGCGCGTACACGGCGGCAAGCGCCGAAGTCTCGAGAATCGTGGCGTAGCCTCCGAAGAACACTCCCAGCACGACGATCGGCAGCAGCACTTCCCACTTGCCATGCCACAGCGCCGCGACACCTTCCCGGGCATCGAAAGAGATTCGCGGCATCGCTCGACGCCGCGCCACGTTCATCGCGTAGGTAGTGACGAGGCCGATCATCAGCACCCCCGGCATCACACCGCCGAGAAACAGATCCGCCAGCGGGATTTGCGCGACGATGCTGTAGAGAATCAGGGGCAAGGCCGGAGGCAGGAGCAGCCCCAGTGACGACGAGCCGGTCAGCAGCCCCACCGAGAATCCATCCTCGTAGCCATCGTCGAGAAGGGCCGGCAGGAGCAGTCCGCCAAGCGCGAGAATCGTGACTCCGGAACCACCCGTGAAGACCGTGAAGAACGCGCATACGAGCGCGCAGACGACCGCGGTGCCGCCCGGCAACCACCCCAGCCACGCTCTGAAGATTCTGAGCAGCCGCCGCGCGGTGTCGCCTTCGGCGAGAACGAATCCCGCGAGCGTGAAGACCGGCAGGGCGGCGAGCGTCGGATGGGTCGCCAGTTCGTAGGCGGCGCTGAGGACCGCAACCGGAGGCGTGCCGTGCGTCATGAACAGCACGGTGGCCAGGCCGCCGAGCACCGCGAACAGTGGCGTCCCGATCATTCCCGCTGCGGCCAGCACGACGATCCAGGGCCACGCAGGTTGACTCGCGATGGCGTCCGGCCACGTCGCCAGGGCGAGGCCGATTGCGGCGCCCGTCGTGGCGACCGCGCGGCCAGCGCGCGAACCGAGCTGAAGAACCAGGCGGACACCGATTAGAAGGAACCCGACCGGAAGCACCGTCTGCGAGAGCCAGACTGGCACGCGGGCGGCGCTGGTCCGGTATGCGAACTCCCCCTGCACGAGCGCAACCGAGCCCGCGCAGAGGATCGTCGTCACCGCCACGGCCACCGCGATAGCGAGGGCTTCGGCGACGGCGCGTGCGCGGCCCTCCGGAATGAAGGTGCCCGTCGCGAGCGCGAGGAGGCGGCCGTCTCGGGCTGCCAGTGCCGCCCCCAGCAGCGCCACCCACAGCGTCAGTTGCCGGATCATCTGCAGCGATCCGGGAATCGCGAATCCGAGCCACGGGCGAAGGATCGTCTCGGTGAGGAGCAGGCAGAGAATCGCCGCGAGCGCGGCGCCCGCGACGAGCTCCTCGGCGGCCGCGATCGCGCGCCGTAAGTTACCGCGTAGCCGCGCGGCTGGAACGGGCAGCGTCGCGCTCGCGGAGGGCGAGGTCATAGACATCGGGTGGCACCAGGCGGTTGCGCATGGCCGATCCGAACTGGTCGGCCGCGCTCCGCCACTCGGCGATATTGCCGGCAGTCACAGTGAGCCTGGCGGTCTTCATGGTGGCGATCGCCTCTGCGTCCAGTTTCGGCACCTCGGCGCGAAGCCGGGCGCCCGCCTTGCGCGCTTCCTCTGCCACGATCTGCTGGTCGCCGGGCGTCATCCGATTCCAGACGTCGATCGAAATCACCGTTGCGCCCATGAGCGGGGCGATTCCGACGTCGAGCATGTATGGCGCGTGATCGAACCATCGGAACATCAGCGCGCTGAGCGGGGTCGTCGGGATGGCGTCGATCATGCCGGTCGTCAGGCTGGCGAGCATCTGTGACGGGTCCACGGGAACCGGGTTGAACCCGTTGTCCCGGTACCACCGCGCCATCCGATCGTCGCCGGTTGACGTAAAGAGCTTGAGCCGTTTCAGATCGGCGACGTTCCGCACCGGCGTGCGGCTGAACACGTGCACCCACCCGGCGTAACCCCAGCTGATGACCTTGAGATTCTGCCGCTCGAGCCGTTGCTCGAGCGTGGGTCCAAGCTTGTCCATGACGCGATCGAGCTCGTCGTACGACTCGAAGAACAGCGGCAGCCCGAACACGTTGAACGCGTCATCGAGGGAGCCGAGCGTGATCGCCGACAGCTGCGCCGCCTGCAGCGTCCGGGTGATCCGCAGGCTGCGCAGCATCTGCTCTTCGGATCCGGCGGTTCCAGGAAACAACCTGAGCGCGATGCGGCCGCCGGTTCGCCGCGACCAGCCGTCGCCCATTTCGCGGAGAGTCTTCGCCCAGATCGAACTCTCGGGCGCCAGGGTCCCAATCTTGATGGGTGCGTCGGCGCGCAGGACCGATGTGGCCAGAAGGACGGCTCCCGCAAGAGCGGCGACGCGCGAGGAGCGATGTGACGTGGACATGTGACCCTCCTCCTACTTACCTTCGGGGCTCGAGAGAAACAGATCGTCGAGGTGGTCGAGAAGAAACCGCGCCTGGTCCTGCGCGAGGAGATTCGCCAGGCGGAGCGATGGATCTCCATCGACGTCGATGCGCAGCGCCTGCGTCAACATTTGTACGAACTCGTCGCGTTTCTGCGCCGGCAGCAGCACGGCGCGGGCGTAGGCGACGTAGGGCCCCGCCGACCTGCCGTTCGACAGCGCGACTGATCGGTCGAAGTGCTCGCGGGCGCGTGCCGGCGATCCGCCCATGGCTTCGGGCGCCGATTCCACCGAGACCATCACGTCGTGGAGCGCGCCGTGACCGAAGGATTCATCGAGCTCCAGCGCCCGTGCGATGAGCAGCCGGATCGCCGGCAGCTCCCCCACGAGCCCGGGTCGATCGAGACTGAGCGACACCGCTTTGCCCCAGGCGGCGCCGGTCCAGTACAACAGCGCCACGTCCGCCTTTCCGACCCGGCTTGCCGCGTCGGGACGTCCCGCCGCGAGAACGGCCCCGATTCCCGGATATCTCAGCTCGAGGCTGCGCAGGCAGTAATCGCGTCCGCGGAGATACATCCGGCGCGATCGATCCTGAAGCCGCTGGAACCGGCGGTAGTCGCTTTCCTTGATGAACTCGGCGTCGCTTTCCACGAATGCGTAGCTGTACTGCGTGAAGCCGGAGCAGGCCGTGAGCAGTAGCCCGCGATGCCGCGGCAGGTCGGCGAGCAGTGACTCGACGAGTTTCAGCGAGAACGGCACCGCGGCGCGGATCAGCTCGGGATCGTTGTCGGCAGCAAACGTGTCACCGCTGCGGGCGAGCGAATCTGCGACAGTGTTCATCGCCATTCGCTTCAATGCGCATCCCTGAGAACTCGTCGCGAGAGCCAGCCACACGAGCGCCGTTGCCGGTCGTACCATTCGCATGGCCAGCTCTCCATTCGCCATTGAAGGCGTTCAGAACCTGAGGAGGAACGCGCCGACGATCCGGCTGGTGTTGATGGCGGGGTCCTGGGTGAAGATTCGGTTGTAGTGGTATCCCAGTTCCACGGCGACGCGGCTGCCCATGTCAACGGTCACGCCGCCTCCCACGCCGACAAGCGGCTTCGTCATGGACTCGTCGCTGACGTCCACGCCCAGCGACACGCCGTCGACGGTGGCGCTCACCCGCGGCATGACATGCGCGAGGCCCGCGGTCAGTCCGAGATACGGATGCACCTGGCCACGCGCCGGCACCAGCCACCGCACGCCGCCTGCCCCGTACAGCGCACGAGCGCGCGCCTTCACCGAGACGGACGAACCGGTCTCGGCCTGCAATTCAGCCGCGAGGGCATCGGCCTCTCCTTGCACCGACTGCGGCAGCACGTTCTGCATGCGGCCGATTTCGCCTGTGATTTGGAACGAACGTCCGACGCGGAGCCCGACTCCGCCGGCGAACACCGTGGAGGCTTCGGTGCCGAAGGTCGGACCCGCGACTGCCTGGACGTACGCCCGGGAGACGGTCTGCGCGGATGTCGAGGCGGCAATCGCGAGCGAAACCGCAGAAACGACGCCAATCAATGACGGCTTCATCGGAACCTCAATTCCTGTTGGGCAAAGTCACTCCTTACGATTCGTGACTCGCGGGTTGGCGCAGTGTGTCTGCGCTCATGTAGTACTTCAGGAAACGGCGGGGAAGGTTACACGCAGGCGCGCTCAGGGCAGGCGGCGCCTGCCAGCTCGCGCGCGGGATGGGACGCTCCGGAATACCGGAGGCACCGGCGATCGCACGCTAAGAAGCCACATCGAACTCCGATGCTGGCGTGTGCTCGCGGTTGGCACGTCCGTTGCGGACGCGGAGGAGCGATTGTCCTGAGGGACCATGGCGAACGGTCCGGTATCGCTTCGACCGGCGCAGCGGCGACTCGCATACCCTGGACATGCGTGCGCGTTGGTCGCAGTCGCAATCCTCCTGTGTCTTCCCGGTGCGGCTTCGGCCCAGACCGTCCAGGTCTCGCCTGTCGCGGGCTACCGCTTCAACAACGATCTTTTCGAGCTTGCGACGAACCGATCCGTCGACGTGGACGGCGCACCGACGATTGGCGGCGCCGTGAACGTCGATATGGGCAACGATCTCTGGTTCGAAGGGATGTTCACCCACCAGGAGGCGCGCATCACGACGGCGAGTCCGCAGTCGGGCCTTCCCGCCCACTGGCGCGTGACCGTCGATCAATGGTTTGCCGGAGGCCGTCAGGACTTCAGGGCAGGACGCGCACGCACCTTCCTCACCGGGCTGCTCGGGATGACACTCTACGGCGTCGAGGGAGATCACGAGGTGCGGTTCAGCGTCAGCGCAGGTGGCGGCGTGCTGGTGCCAGTTCAGCGCCGCCTCGGCGTCCGCCTCGACGGGCGCGTTATCACGACCTTCTCCGACGGTGACGTGCACGCGTTCGCGTGCGGCTCCGGCGGATGTCTCTTCCAGCTGCACGTGGACGTGGCGTGGCAGGCGGAATTCACCGCCGGCCTCGTGGTGGGTTTCTAGGCCACTCGAGCCGCACGAACGACCTTTCGAAAGACAGCCAGACCCTCTGCCCTATCTCTAGAGGGAATATCCGAGCGAGCCCGGAAGTTAGACATAACGTCAGGCCGCTTGCGCGCGGCTCTGGCGAGAATCCTCGCTGACGTCTTTGCGAGATCCCTCTCCGATAAACAAAGTGATGTTTCCTGTGTTCCGAGGAGTATCCAGTGACAAGAGTGATGAATCAGATGATCTCAATCGCGAGCCTCGTTGGCCTCTGCGCCACGGCGGCATGCAGTCAACGCTCCCCAGTCAGTCCTGATGAAGCCCGGACAGCCGCCGACAGGCCTGATGCCATTAATGCGTCCGAGTCCTCCAATGACAGCGAGCGCGCCCAGCCATCGGTGTTTGCCGCGGCGTGCGATATCACTGGCGCGTTGACGGACTTCCGAACGGCGCTCGGGCCGCTCAATCCCAACGTGCCCGGTGAGGTCGGCGAGAAGGGGGGCCGTCGTGAAGTCAACTGGGACGCCGTGCCGCCAGCGTTCACCAACACGTCGACGTTCCCTGGAGACTTCTTCAATCAGAATTTCAGCCCCCGCGCACGAGGTGTCGTGTTCTCAACTGACGGCAGCGGCCTCAGCGTGAGCGACAACGATTTCAAATTCATCAACTCGGCGTACGACGCGCAGTTCAACGCGTTCAGCCCGATCAGGACATTCAGCGCGATCGGGAGTGCCGAAACACGAGTGGACTTCTTCGTCGCCGGGACCACGACGCCCGCGCGTTCGACAGGCTTCGGCGTCGTGTTTTCGGACGTGGATGAAATGGGGTCAGCGTCCATCAAGCTGCTCGGCGCGAACGGCAACAGCCTGGGTGTCTACCATGCGCCGCCGTGCGCCGGAGGATTCTCGTTCATCGGCGTCCAGTTCCCGTCGTTGCTCGTGGCCGCAATCGACATCCGGTCAGGACACGGACCGCTCGGCCCTGACGCGGCTGACGTGTCGGACCGCGACCATGGACCGGCACGCGATCTCGTGATCATGGACGATTTCATCTACGGCGAACCCCGGGGCGTTCGATAGAGCGCGACCGTGCAGGGCGGGAAGTCTAGTCCTGCGCAACGACCAACAGGGCGGACGACGTGCTGAATGCGGATCTATTGGCGATTGATATATCGACCATTGACCTTCCTCAATAAATCACCATTCAGCACTTCTGTTTGCCGTCCACTTGTCAGGGCCTGCGAAGAGCAATTGGCGCTCACTTCTTAAATCGGGGTCTTTTCCGCAATTCGTTCTTGGCTGCATTCGTGCGGCCTGGCCAAACGCACACCAACGATGGATTGAACGGTATCATCGGGGAACGATGGCTCCGCTTACCCGCCGCGAGTTCATCACGATCGGCGCGGCAGCCGCGGGACTGGGCGCGCGCGGAACACGGTCGAGCCCACAGCTCGCCGTGACGATGGATGACTTCAACGTGCTCGAGGACGTCCACCTCACCGGCGCGGAGCGCGGCGAGCGGATTCTCGCCGCGCTGCGGCGACACGGCACGCAGGCGATGGCGCTCGTCATCGGGCGGAACGCCGAAACCCCTGTGGGGCAGACGATCCTGGGCCGCTGGGCGGCCGCCGGCCACGTAATCGGCAACCACACCTATAGCCATCTCGATTACCACGCCGCCTCCACGACGGCGAATGCCTATGTCGCGGACTTCGAGCGCGCCGACGAGGTGCTGCGCGGATGCCGCGGCTTCGAGAAGTTTTTCCGTTTTCCAATGCTGCGTGAAGGCAACACGGCGGAGAAACGCGACGCCATGCGCCGTGCGCTGGCGGCCGGCGGCTATCGCAACGCGCATGTCACGATCGACAACTCAGACTTTTTGATCGCCAACGAGCTGCGCGCGCGCCTCATCGCGGACCCGCGGACCGATCCGAGGCCCTACCGCGACATCTATTTGCGTCACATGCTCGCGTTCGCAAGATACTTCCGCGACGCGGCGCGCGGCGTGTTCGGCCGGGACATTCCGCACACCTTGCTCACCCACTTCAATCTGGTGAGCGCGCTCTATCTCGGCGACCTGCTTGATGCGCTACGTGAAGATGGCTGGTCGATCGCGCGCGTAAGCGCCGTGTACCAGGACGATGTGTTCGAGCGACGGCCCGATGTGCTGCCCGCAGGCGACAGCCTGGTCTGGGCGTGCGCGCAAGAGATGCGCCGCGCACTTCCGAAAGCGCCTGTGGAGAACGATGCCTGGCTGCAGCGCGAATTCGCCGCGCTCAGGACGCGCTGCTGATTGCCGCCGACGGCAACGGTCAGTGGCCCGGGGGGCGCCGGATCTACCTCGGTCGTGCTTCAGCGGTTGCCCGTCGGACGCGAACCTCGTCTCCGATGTCGATAACCATCAAATCCTCCCCCATCTCGACGCGTCCTGAATACGACCGCTTTGTCTGCTCGACGATTGCTGCCGTTCCCGGAGTGTGCGAGAACACGGCCAGCCGCGGCGATACTCGGCTGAAGATGCCCGCCGCCTGGTCCGGCGTCGTGTGCCGCGCGACGATCGTTTCCGTGAGTTGCTGGCTTGGCACCAAGCTCTGCAGCAGCTCCACATCGATCGCCTCGTGAATCAACACGTCCACACCCTTGCAGAAGGCGACGAGGTTGTCGCTTGGACGCGTATCGCCTGAGAGCGCCACCGAGTGCCCGGCGTAATCCACTCGGTATCCGTATGACGGTCTCACCGGTCCGTGGATTACGAGAAATGCGGTGACGGTGACGCCGTTTCTCTCATACACCTTTCCTTCGCGGATGTCGTGCGCGATCACCCTGATGCCATCCGCAGAGAACTTCTCGTCCACGTCCCGGCGAACATGAATGTCAAACGCGAAGGCGTGCTCCAGGTGACGCATCATGTCGCGCGTGCCGGCGGGACCCCAGACTTCGAGAGGTACCTTCCGCTCTGGCGCGGCCGACCATGGCATGAGCATCAGATCGGGGATATCGACGACGTGGTCCGAATGCAGGTGCGTCAGGAACAGCTTCGTCACGGCGTTCATTGGAAAGCCCGCCTGCACCAGACGTTGCATGAATCCGCGGCCCGCGTCGAACAAGATGCGTTCGCCGCCCGCTTCGACGAGCGTGCTGATTCCAGCGATGCCCACATGCACACGAGGTCCGCTCGCGGTCCCCAGCAGGGTGACGCGAATGTCCTTCGGTGGCACGCCGCCATTTACCTGCGCGAAGGGTTGCGTCAGGGTCATGCCGTACACGCACAGGACCAACAC
>JBKPTT010000306.1:0-5928 GCA_046735635.1 Acidobacteriota bacterium
CTCGAAGGAGAACCGGTGCCGGTCGCCGAGCATGTCAACGTCAATTTCGAGAACGCCGGGTCCGCGATCTCCGCCGCACGAAATGGCTCGCTCCTGATGTACGCACGCGCGGAGGCTCCCGGCGCGCTCAAATGGGTCGACGGCAAGGCAGCCTCGGCGACACGCTCAGCCCCCGTGCCGTGTACCGCGGGGTCGAACTGTCACCGGACGGCCGCGAAGCGCTCGGGAAGATCCGCGGCAAGGACGTCGGAACGGCTGGAGACGTGTGGAAGGTGGATCTCTCCCGCGGAATCAATTCGCAGTTGACCGTGGACGCGCTGAGCATGAATGCGCGGTGGTCGCGGGACGGGCAGTACGTCTTCTTCGATTCCGCCCGGGCGGGCGCGGCGGGAATCTATCGGAAGCGCGCCGACGGCACTGGACCGGAGGAGCTGATCTGGAAGACGAACGGGGCGCTGTCCGACGTTTCCAGCGATGGCCGCCTACTCGTGCAGGAGGGGCAGTCGTGCACGACTGTCCCGACGGCGGATGCATCGAAGGCCAGCCCGTTTCTCGCGGCTGCGTCGCTGAACGCCTGCGGACGGTTTAACCACGACGGCCGATTCGTCGCCTACACCCTCGGGGAATCGGGCCACTCGGAACTCTATGTCGCGCCCTTTCCGCAGGGTTCGCCGCGCGTCCAGGTATCGAGCGGCGGCGGGCGAGAGCCGAGGTGGCGCAAGGACGGCAAGGAACTGTTCTATATCGCGCCGGATGGAAGAGTCATGTCCGTCGCCATGACCCTGACGCCCAAGCTTGCGGCAGCGCAGCCCAAAGAACTCTTCTCTGCCATCACCCTGACGAGCGGGCCGTTCGCCGAATACAGCGTGGCGCCCGATGCGCAGCACTTCCTGATGATTCTGCCGTTCGAGGATCCGCGCAGCGAGAGTTTCACGATCGTCACGCATTGGAGCAGCACGCTGGCGCGATAGCGCGATCGCACGGATGTTCGTTCCCCTTGCGCTTCGTCAAGAGAACGAGTAACCTTCCTGTCGAAGCAATAGGGGAGAGGGTGATGGCCGACAAACGCATCGACTTGCCGCAGGGCACCCTCGACCTGCTCATCCTGAAAACGATTTCGCTCGGGCCTCAGCACGGATGGGCGATTTCCGAGCGGCTTCAGCAGGTCTCGACCGGCCTCGTCCAGGTGCAGCAGGGGTCGCTGTATCCGGCGCTGCATCGGCTCGAGCGCCGCGGTCTGATTCGGGCCGAGTGGGGTCCCTCCGACAACAACCGGAACGCCAAGTACTACGAGCTGACCCCTCGGGGGCGTCGCCAGCTCGGAGCCGAAACGGCGGCGTGGCGGACGCTCTCGCACACGATCGACGCGATTCTCAGCCTCGGGTGAGGAGAGAGAGATGCTGAGCGATCTCAGATACCGCCTGCGCGCGATCTTCCGTCGGGCCGATATGGAGCGCGAGCTGTCCGACGAGCTGCAGTTTCATCGCGACCGGCAGATCGCGAAACTGATGGAGCGCGGCCTCCCGCGGGAGGACGCGGAGCGTCGAGCGCGATGGGTGATGGGCGGCGTCGAGCAGGTCAAGGAAGATTGCCGCGATGCTCGAGGCACTGCCCTCCTCGAGTCGTGGCTGCGCGACGTGCAGTTCGGCGCGCGCCAGCTCCGCAAGCGTCCTGGCTTCGCGGGGGTCGTGATCCTGTCGCTCGCGCTTGGCATCGGCGCAAATACCGCGATCTTCACGCTCATCAATGCCGTGCTCTTGCGGTCGTTACCCGTCGAGGAGCCGACGCGCCTCGAGTTCGTCGCGAGGTATCAACCGACGCTCGGTCCCCGTCCAAGTTACGGGTATGCCTACGCGGAATTCCGGAGGCTGAGAGCCGCCAACACGATGTTCACCGATCTCGCCGCGTACGCAGGCACGCGCATCAACGTGAGCATCGACGGTGGCATTGAGCCGACAACGGAAGGGCAGCTCGTTTCCGGCTCGTTCTTTCGCGTCCTCGGCGTCCGCGCGATCGTCGGACGCACGATCGGACCTGAAGACGATGAACGGCCGGCCGGACACCCGGTTGCGGTGCTCAGCTACGCGTACTGGAAGGCGCGCTTCGCGCGCGATCCCGCCGTCGTGGGCAGGACGATCGCCGTGTCGGGACAGCCTTTTAGCGTGATCGGCGTTACGCCGCCCGAGTTTTACGGCCTGGAAGTCGGACACGCCGCGGATATCTTCGTGCCCGTAATGATGCAGCCGGTCGTGATGCCGGCGACTGAAAACTGGCTCGAGGAATCCATCGCGCGCGCCGAATGGCTGACGATCGTCGGTCGGCTTCGCCCCGGCATCACCGCGCAGCAGGCAGCCGCCGTGCTGTCCACGATGGACGTCCTCGAACCGCTGGTGACGAAGCCGCGGGCGCCGGGCGAGACTCCACAGCAGGTACCGGAGCGGCTCGGCCTGACGTCGGCCGCGACCGGTCTTTCCGAACTGCGCGAGCAATACTCGCAGCCGCTCTTCATCCTGCTGGTCGTAGTGGGACTGGTGCAGCTCATCGCGTGCGCCAATGTGGCAACGCTGCTTCTCGCTCGCGGAGCGGCACGTTCGCCGGAGCTCTCGATGCGGCTTGCGCTCGGCGCGGCTCGCCGGCGACTCGTACGGCAATTGCTCATCGAGCACGTGCTGCTCGCGTTGGTCGGTGGTGCCTTCGGGCTGTTGCTCGCGAGATGGGGGACGACGCTGCTCGTCAAATTGATATCGGGCGGCGGCACTCCCGTCACGCTCGATCTGTCGCCGGACTCACGCGTGCTCGCATTCACCGCCGTCGTCGCGGCCGCGACCGGCTTGCTTTGCGGCGCGATCCCTGCGCTGCGCGCCACGCGGGTCGACGTGATCGCCGGTTTGCGGCACCACGGCCGTCAACACACGGGCGCCGCAAGTTGGACCCGGCCCGGCAGGCTCCTCGTGGTTTCTCAGATCGCGGTGTGCGTGCTCTTGCTATTTGCCTCGGGGTTGTTCGTGCGCAGCCTCCAGAACGTGGATGCACAGGACGGCGGATTCGCTCGCGACCGCGTGTACGTCATGCGCGTGGAACCGCGCGGTAGCGATCAGCGAAACCTGCCGGGCGCGTCGGCGAGGTTGGACGCGACGTACCGCGAGCTGCTCGGGCGCGTCCGCGCGATCGACGGCGTACGGTCCGCAAGCCTCGCGCATTTCGGTCCGACATCGCCGGTCTACTATGCCGAGCCGATCCAGGTTCCATCCGGCGAGACGGTGCGCGTTGCGACGATGATGGTCTATCCGCGTTATTTCGACACGATGGGATTGCAGATCCTCGCCGGACGCGATCTCGATGACCGCGACCTCGCTTCCGACGCTCAGGAGGCGATTGTCGTGAACGACGCGTTCGTCCGGCAGATCCTGCACGGCGAGAATCCCGTCGGTCGGCGGTTTGCCTATCGCGCGCGGCGGACGCCGGCAAATCCGGCCGGCATCCCGCGGTTTCGCGAGGTGGTCGGCGTCGCAAGCGATTCGAAGTACTCGAGCCTGCGCGAAGCCCCCGCGCCGGTGATCTATCAACCGTTTCTTCAAACCCAGACCGGACGCGGGCAGATGACGCTTCATGTGCGAGCGAGTCGCGAAGACGGCGCGATCGCTGCGCGAATCCGCGAGGAGGTGCAGCGGCTCGATCCCACGATGCCGCTGTTTCCTCTCGAGACGCTTGCCGCCCAGATGGACGCGGCGCTCAGCCGGGAGCGCCTCGTCGCGACGCTCTCGACGCTCTTCGGCCTGCTCGCGCTCGTCCTTGCCGTCGTCGGTCTCTACGGTCTCATGGCATACAGCGTGGTCCGACGAACGAGCGAGATGGGGATTCGCATGGCGCTTGGCGCCGCACGCGCTCGCGTCGTGCGTCTCGTGATGAGCGAAGCGCTCCTCCTCGTCGCCGCCGGACTCGTCCTCGGAGTTCCAGCCGCTTTGATCGTGGGCCGGCTGGCGGCCAGCAGAGTGGCCGGTCTTCTCTTCGGGCTTCGCGCCACCGATCCGATCACGATGGCGCTCGCCGTCGTGGTGCTCGTTGCCGCGGCGGCGACGGCCGCCTATCTGCCCGCCGCTCGCGCGTCGCGCGTCGACCCGCTCGTCGCGTTGCGAAGCGAGTAAGCCACCTTCGCTCGCTTTCTTCGCTGACGAGGCTACGGCGGGCAGGCCATGGCCGGCCTACAGGCGGGCATTACCATGGAGAAGCTCCACCAGTTGCCTGGCGCGCGTGACGTCTTCGCGATCCGTCGCGCTGGCGAGCGACTGCTCCGCCCAATCGAGCGGGGTTCGTCCGAGTTGATCCTTGACATTGATGTTCGCGCCATGCCGGAGAAGCAGCTGCGCCACCTCGACGTGCGGGCCGTAGGCGACCCAGTGGAGGGCTGTCTCGTCCTGTCTCGTGGTGATGTTCGGATCGACTCCTCTCTCGAGGAGGAATCTGACGACTTCTACACGTCCGTACCCGCAGGCATACAGGAATCCGGATTCCAGTTGTTCTCGTGTGCCGCCGTGGGTCAGCGTTCCGTCATCTCCAAAATACTTCTTCACGAGATCGAGACGTCCGACACCAGCCGCTTCTTCGAGGTCCAGCGGTGCGCCGCGGCTCGCGAGGAAACGCGCTGCGGCGCCCTGGCCGTTCGCCAGCGAACCTTTCACGGCCGGATGTCCGTTCCCGGCCGCGCCCTGCGCGTGAATGAGGGCGCCACGATCGAGGAGCAGCTGCAGCAGTTCGATCTGCGCCCCCGCAGCCTCCGGGTGAACGCTGGTCGCGACGAGGCCGAGCGTGGTACTTCCACCGCCGTATGCTTCCGACGTTGCGTTGACGTCGGCTCCCGCCTCGAGAAGCAGCCGGGTGATCGCGACGATGTTCGGCGGTGTTTTCTGCCGGTAGTCCTCGATCCCGTTCGCCGATACGTAGTGCAGCAGCGTTGACCGGTGCTCGCGCGTCGACCGCGCGCGGACGAGATCGGGATCCTCGCGCAGGAGTCTCGATAGTGTCACCGTGTCACCGGAGATGATTGCGTCGGCCGCCATCTCGAATCTGGCGACCGCCGACGCTGGTGTATTCAGCTGCTCGATGTGATTGGCGAACTTCGGCCAACTCGCGAAGCCATGCTCGCGGGCGACGAACAATTGCGCATCGGCGAGCAAGCAGCGCTGCCGCCTGTCCGCCGGCTGCAGCTTCAACCACCGTTGCTCCACCCGCCCCGACTCGCGCTCGATCTGCTCGCGGACGCGATCCGTGATCTCCAGGCCTCGTGCGCGCGCCAGCGACTCCAGCCAGCGCCCGGCGCACTTCTGAAACTCCGCAGCGTCTTTCGATCGACACGCACGCTGAAAGTCTTTCGCGAGCGTCCTGTACTGTTCGAGATTCGGGTGGATGGGAAGCGGGTGGGCGTCTGACATACGAATCTCCTCTCATACGCCTGGAGTTCGCACTGATCAGGCAAGGAAATTCGTAGCTATTGAACGACTATCACTTCGCAAGCTTGCCCGCCGGAGACTCGAGAGCGAAGAAAGCGAGCGAAGGCGGGGGGGTACAACCCTTTGCGCGAACTGCGAGCGTCCCGCGCGCTCGCTGTTCATTATAAGGGATGAACGCCCGGCTGACGCGGTGGTGAGGCCGCTGCGGGCTAGCCGCGTCGCGCTGCACACCTGGGCGCGACCTCGCCGCTACACTCGTTGCGAGCAGTGACGCCGGCCGCGACCCGCGTCACGTTCGCAGCGACCTCGGACCCGCGTGACACGCGATCAGAAGTAAAGCGCGCTCGGAGCCAGAGGGCCGCGCTGCGCCGGACAGTGGAACGCGGCCAGCGCGGGTCGCCGAATTTCACGGGAGGGCGCGCTTTTCCACGCGGCGTCCGCGGGAGCAAGAACGCGATGCGGGTCGCGGCCGGCGTCGGTC
>JBKPTT010000307.1:0-9081 GCA_046735635.1 Acidobacteriota bacterium
GCGCCCGCAATCGCTTTCCGGCTGAGCGTACCGGCCGGCGCGCGCGTCCGTCCGCTCACCGACGACGACCGGGCGATGCTGCGCAGGACCGCGCGCAAGACGTGGCGGTATTTCGAGACGTTCGTGACCGAAGCCGATGCAAGGCTGCCGCCCGACAACAATCAGGACCACCCCGCCACCCCCCCACACCCCCCCCCCACAACCCCCACCAACATCGCGATGGGGCTGCTGTCGACGCTAGCCGCGCATGATCTGGGATACCTGACGACCGGAGCGCTCGTCGAGCGTCTCGATCGCACGTTGACCACACTCGAAGGGCTCGAGCGATACCGCGGGCACTTCTTCAATTGGTACGACACGTCCACGCTGGCGCCCCTCCCGCCGCGCTACGTGTCGACCGTCGATAGCGGCAACCTGGCCGGCGCGCTCGGCGCGCTCGCGCAGGGACTCCTCGCGCTTGAAGTCCGGCCGCAGACGCGCACCCAGCGGCTGCAGGGGCTCGCGGATACGGAGGGCGTTCTCGCCGCGCTGTCCTCGGATCGATCGGCAGATGAAGACGATCGGTCCTTCTGGCGTGACGCCGTGATCAAGGCCACCGATGCCCTCGACACGCCGCCGTCGTCACATGCTGACCAATGCCGGGCGCTCGCCGGGCGCGCGACGGCGCTGGCCGATGCGATGCAATTCGATTTCCTCTACGACCGTCGCAAGCGCATCTTCTCCATCGGCTATCGGCTCGCGGACGCGGAGGGGGCCGGACGGTTCGACGGCTCGTTCTACGACCTGCTCGCCTCGGAGGCGCGTCTCGCGAGCTTTGTCGCGATCGCGAAGGGGGACGTCCCGCAGCATCACTGGTTCCATCTTGGCCGGCTCGTGACGAACGTACACGGCCGCGCGACCTTGATGTCATGGGGCGGCACGATGTTCGAGTATCTGATGCCCCTCCTGCTGATGCGCACGTTTCCGGGCACGTTGCTCGACGAAAGCTGTCGCGCCAGCCTCGTGCGGCAGATGGATTATGCGCACGATCGCGGCGTGCCCTGGGGAGTCTCGGAGTCGGCGTACGCGTTCACCGACCGCTTCGGCAACTATCAGTACCGCTCGTTCGGCGTGCCGGGACTCGGATTGAAACGCGGGCTCGCCGATGATCTCGTCATTGCGCCGTACGCGACCGCGCTCGCCAGCCTGGTGGATCCTGCGGCAGCGACGGAGAATCTGGAGCGGTTGGCCAGGCTGGGTATGGCGGGGCGATTCGGATTCTACGAGGCACTCGACTACCGGCCGCGCGCGCGCGACTTGGATGGTCCCGCGGCCGAGACGCGGCCGGTCATCGTGCGTGCGTTCTTCGCGCACCATCAGGGGATGTCGCTCGTCGCGATCGCGAATGTCATCTGCGGTGATGCGTTCGTCACCCGGTTCCATGCCGACCCGCGGGTGCAGGCAACGGAGCTCATCCTGCAAGAGCGGGTCCCGCGCGAAGCGATCCTCTCGGAACCGCGGCCGGCAGAAGGGGCCACCGCCGTGACCGCTGTCCCAGTGCTTGCATCGCGACGGTTCCGGTCGCCGCACACGACGAGTCCGCACACGCACTTCCTCTCCAATGGCCGCTACACCGTCGGCCTGACGCACGCCGGCGGGGGCTTCAGCATGTGGAACGGCCTGTCGGTCACCCGACGTCGCACCGATCGAACGTCGGATGCCGGAGCGCATTACATCTTTCTACGCGATCCCTGGTCGCGACACGTCTGGTCGCCGACCTTTCAGCCGGTCTGCCAGGAGCCGGACAGCTACGAAGCCGTCTTCGATCTCGACAAGGCGACGTTCCGGGCGCGCAACGGCGATTTCGACACGCAGCTGCAGGTTGCGGTGTCGCCGGAAGACGACGTGGAAGTACGGCGCCTGTCCATCATGAACCGCGGCGATCGACCGCGCGAAATCGAGGTGACGAGCTACGCCGAGATCGTGCTGGCGCCGCCCGAGGACGACCTCGCACATCCTGGATTCGCAAAGCTCTTCCTCGAAACGGAGGTCGACGGCCAGAGTGCGGGCGTCCTGTTCAGTCGACGTCCGCGCGCGTCCGACGAGAAAGCGACGTGGGCGTTTCACGTGCTGGGGGTCGAAGCGCGGCTGGGCGGCGCCGTCGAATGGGAAACCGACCGCGCACGATTCATCGGGCGCGGGCGCTCTGCCGATCGCCCGGCCGCGCTCGAGGGCCGCGCCCTCTCGGGAACGACCGGTGCCGTTCTCGACCCGATCGCCGCGGTACGCGATCGCGTCCGGCTCCCTCCCGGCGGCGTCGCACGGGTGACGTTCGCAACCGGCGTGGCACCCGATCGCGCCGCCGCCCTGGCCGTGGCGCGCAAGTATCGGGACGGCAGCGCGGCGTCGCGGGCCTTCTCCATGGCGTTCACGCAGATGCACATTACCCTGCAGCACCTCGGCATCACCGACGACCAGGCGATGCTGTTCGACCGCCTTGCGTCTCGAGTTTTCGGCACTGATGACTCGTGCATCAGCGTCAGCGACATGGCGCAGAACACGCTCGGCCAGCCGGCGCTGTGGAGCTATGCCATCTCCGGCGATCTGCCAATCGCGCTCGCGCGCATCACCGAAGCGGAGTCGTTGTCGCTCGTCCGTCAGCTGCTGCTCGCCCAGCAATATTGGCGACTCAAGGGACTGCGCGCCGACGTCGTCATTCTCAACGATCACCCGGCGGAGTACCTCGACGAAACCCAGCAGGCATTGACGGCACTCGTGCAGGAGCCGCAGTGGGCGACGTGGAACAACCGGCCGGGCGGCATGTTTCTCCTGCGCGCCGACGGCATGCCGGAAGCCGATCGGCGTTTGCTGTCAGCCGTGGCCCGCGTGGTCCTGCAGGGTGACTTCGGCGACCTCGCCGCGCAGCTGCAGCGGCCGGCGCCCTGGCTGGACCCCGACGATCATCTTCCGGTCTCCGAGCCCCTCACTGCCCCGGCGCTGCCGCCGGAACCGGTGCCGGTGCCGTCACTCGTCATGCAGAACGGGATCGGCGGATTCACGCCCGATGGACGCCAGTACGTCATCGTGCTCGAGGGCGATCGCGAGACGCCGCTGCCGTGGTCAAACGTGCTCGCGAATCCGAACTTCGGAACGATGGTGACCGCCGCAGGATCGGCGTTCACATGGGCTGAGAACAGCCGCGAGAACCGGCTGACGCCGTTTGCCAACGATCCGGTTTCCGATCCGACGGGTGAAGCGATCTACCTGCGCGACGACGATTCGCGGGCCGTCTGGGGCGCCACGCCCGGACCCCTGCCGCGGCGTGCCGGGACCCGATGGGTCGTCCGCCACACCGCGGGCGTGACGCGCTATCAACATGCCGTCGAAGGACTGGAGCACGAACTGGCGGTCTTCGTGGCTCCTGACGATCCCGTGAAGCTGGCGGTGCTCACCCTCACCAACACGTCACCGGAGCCGAAGCGGCTGAGTGTGTTCGGGTACGTAGAGTGGTGTCTCGGCCCGCCACGCGCAGGCGAGCGCCGTTTCGTCAGGACGGAGCAGGACACTGCAACAGGTGCGCTGCTCGCGGTCAATTCTTACAACGCGGAGTTTCGCGATCGTGTGGCGCTCTGGCACGCGACCGAGCGGCTCGAGTCGTACACGTGCGATCGCGCGGAGTTCATCGGGCGCAACCGCACGCTCAGCCGCCCCGCAGCGCTTCTGCGCGACCGGCTGTCGGAGCGCAGCGGCGCGGGACTCGATCCGTGCGCGGCGCTGCACCTGACGGTGACGCTCGAGCCCGCGGAGGTGCGACGGGTCGCATTTGTGCTCGGCGAAGGCCGCGACCGAAGCCACGCAATCGAGATCGCCGCCCGATACTCGTCTCTCGCCGCCGTCGATGCGGCGCTCGTCTCGTCCGAGCGGCTGTGGGACGACGTGCTGGGCGCGATTCAAGTACGCACCCCGGATGACTCGTTCGATCTGATCGTGAATCGCTGGCTTCCGTATCAGACGCTGAGCTGCCGCACGTGGGCTCGCAGCGGTCCGTATCAGCCGGGTGGCGCCTTCGGGTTCCGCGACCAGCTGCAGGACATGCTCGCCCTCGTGTACGCGCGCCCGGATCTGTGCCGGGAGCATCTGCTTCGCGCGGCGTCGCGGCAGTTCGTCGACGGCGACGTGCAGCACTGGTGGCATCCGCCGAGCGGTCGCGGCACGCGAACGCGATGCTCGGACGACCTGCTCTGGCTGCCGTACGCCGTTGCCGCGTATGTATCGCGGACCGGCGACCAATCCGTCCTCGACGAAGTGGTACCGTTCCTGGAGGCGCCGCCGCTCGAGGCGGGGCAGTCGGAGGCATACATCCTGCCCCGCACGTCCGGAGAGGCGGCACCTCTCTTCGAGCACTGCGTGCGCGCCATCGCGAAGGGGACGCGGTACGGCGAGCACGGCCTGCCGCTGATTGGGTCGGGCGATTGGAACGACGGGATGAATCGCGTCGGTCACGAAGGACGAGGCGAGAGCGTCTGGCTCGGCTGGTTCCTGCTCGTCGTTCTCAACGAGTTTGCCACGATCTGCGATCGCCGTGGGCGAAGCGATCTCGCTCAACGCTACCGCGGCGACGCGAGCTGGCTCACCGGGATGCTGGAGCTGTCGTGGGACGGCGGCTGGTATCGCCGCGCGTACTTCGACGACGGGACGCCGCTTGGATCGGCTCAGAACGAGGAGTGCAAAATCGATTCGCTCACTCAGTCGTGGGCGGTCCTCTCGGGCGCGGCGCAGCCCCGTCGCGCGGCGCAGGCCATCGAAGCGGTGAGGGCCCATCTCGTCCGGCGCGACGCGCAGCTCGTCCTGCTGTTGACGCCCCCTTTCGATCGCATGGCTCACGATCCGGGCTACATCAAAGGATATCTGCCGGGCATTCGGGAGAACGGTGGCCAGTACACGCATGCGGCGTTGTGGGCCGTCATCGCGCTCGCGAGGCTGGGCCTCGGCGACGAAGCGATGGAGCTCTTTCACATGATCAACCCGATCAACCACATGCGGACCCCGGAGGCCGTCGAGCGCTATCAGGTCGAGCCGTACGCCGTGGCTGCCGACGTATATGCCCACCCCATGCACGTCGGACGCGGAGGATGGACGTGGTATACGGGGTCGTCCGGGTGGATGTATCAGGCGGCAATCGAGGCCTTGCTCGGGGTACGCCGGTACGGATCCACGTTCAGTATCGACCCGTCGATTCCCGCAATGTGGCAGACCTACTCGCTCGAGTGGAGAGTGAACCGCACCCGCTACCACATAGTCGTGAGCAACCCCGAACATCGCTGCCGCGGCATCGCCTCGGCAACGCTCGATGGCGTGTCCGTCAACGCGAACGCGGTTCCGATCGAGGACGACGGCCGGATGCACGAGGTCGCGATCGTGCTGGGCCAGGCCGTGCAACCGACTCCGGAGAGTCCCATGTCGGGGGCGGCCTTCCGATAGGATTGTTCCGATGCGCCCCCTTATCGCGATGGCCGTCGCGGCTGCGCTCTCGATGACGCTAATCGCTCAGCAGCCGGCGGTGCCGAACGCGTTCCATGACGACTCCGACAAGTGGGTGAGATCGACATTGCGGAGCATGACGGTGGACGAGAAGGTCGGCCAGATGCTCGTGTCGTCGTTCCAATCCAGCTATCTCAGCACCGATTCAAGAACGTTCGACGAGCTGGCGAACGCCGTGCGCGCGTATCACGTTGGAGGATTTCACGTGTTCGGCGCCTCCGAGCCGGTGCCCAACGTGCTATTGAATGCGGGTTACGGCAGCGTGACGCTGGGGCAGCCGCTCGAGGCCGCATCCATCCTGAATCGTCTGCAGGCGATCTCGCCGGTTCCGCTGCTCAACTCCGCCGACTTCGAGACAGGCGCCGGGTTTCGGCTGGCAGGAGCGACGAACTTTCCGCGCATGATGGCGTTCGGCGCCGCGCGCGACGAGGAGCTTGCGTATGCCGCGGGCAGGATTGCCGCGGAGGAGTCACGCGCGATCGGCGTCCACGTGAACTTCGCACCCGTCGTTGACGTCAACAACAACCCGCGAAACCCTGTCATCAACACGCGGTCGTTCGGCGAGGATCCGGACCTCGTCGGCCGCCTTGCGTCCGCCTTCGTTCGAGGCATGGCAGCCGGAGGAATGCTCGCCACGTTGAAGCATTTCCCGGGCCACGGCGATACGGCAACCGATTCGCACCTTGGATTGCCGATCATCGAACAGCCGCGCGAAAGAATCGAGCGGCTGGAGCTCGCGCCGTTTCGCGCCGCGATTGCCGCGGGTGCCGCCGCCGTCATGACCGGCCACATCGAAATGCCGGCCCTGGATCCGACGCCGAATACGCCGACGACGTTGAGCGAGCCAATTGTCACGGGGTTGCTCCGCAACGAACTCGGATTCAACGGGCTGGTCTACACAGACTCGATGGGAATGGCAGGCGTAACCGCGCTGTTCGATCCCGGCGAGGCCGCGGTGCGTGCGGTGAAGGCGGGGAACGACGTCGTCCTGCACTCGCCGGACGATGAGCGCGCGTTTGCGGCGCTGCGCGAAGCCGCCAAGACCGGCGCGATCCCGATGGCGCGGATCGACGCGTCGGTGGAGCGCATCCTGCGCGCCAAAACGCGCGTGGGCCTGCAGCGCTCGAAGCTCGTCAGCCTCGATGCGATCCCGAATATCGTGGGCACGCGCGCGAACTTCGCGGTCGCACAGCAGGTGAGCGAGCGATCGATCACGTTGATCAAAGACGAGCGTAACGAGGTTCCGCTGAAGCTGCCGCGCGATGCGCAGGTGGTGTATTTGTCGGTGCTCGATTACCCGGGGGGCTGGGGCATCGCGGCGCCGAGCCGTACGTTCATCCCCGAGCTGCGCCAGCGCTGGCCGAACGTGACGGCCGTGGAGATCTCGGATCGGTCGACGCCCGCGGAGCTCGAGCTCGTTCGCTCGATGGTGCCGCGCTTCGACGCGGTGATCGCGTCGGTATTCGTACGCAGCGCCTCCGGCAGCGGACGTCTCGATCTCGCGCAAGGCCCGGCGCGACTGCTGCAGGACATCGCGCGCATGAACAAGCCGTTCGTCACGACGTTCTTCGGCAACCCGTATGTGACCACGTCTCTTCCCGAACTGCCGGCGATGCTGCTGACGTATGACTTCTATGATCTGGCGGAGACTTCGGCCGTGCGCGCGATCACGGGGGAGATTCCAATCAGAGGCAGATTGCCGATCGCACTTCCGGGTGTTGCGACGATGGGATTTGGCCTGGCGCGCAGCGGTCCGGCACAATGAGCTTCTGTTATAATCGAGGTTTGCGCGCCCTTAGCTCAGTTGGATAGAGCGTCTGGCTACGAACCAGGAGGTCGCAGGTTCGAGTCCTGCAGGGCGCGCCATACTTGACCGGGGGGCTTCGCCCCGCCGGCCCCCCTGCACGCTCTCTCGCTCGCCGGCTCGCTCCGTCGCGTGGCTCGCGTTGCCTGCGGCTCGCTCGCTCGCCCGCGCCGGCGAGTGAACAATTCGCCGCCGATTTTGTCTACGGCGGCCCTCAGTGCTCCGTCGAGCACCTGCGTGTACACGTTGAGCGTCATGTCGACGTTGGCGGTCCCATGAGCTAATCATCTGAAATGCGCGTCGCAGGTCTCAAATCGCTTCGCGCGATCACGCCGCGATCGAACGTGTTCGCTGAGTGCCCGGCGCGTGTGCTGCCGGCAACGTCGGTGTTTGTATATGGAGAACGAGCGGGATCTTGCGGATCTAGCCGGCGCGCCGCTTGGCGAGAAGTTCGCGAACTTCTGGAACCAGATCCACGGGGATTTCCATCGACGTGTGTGTGGTCGATTCGTAGGCGGCTTCGTCTTCGGCGACGGCTTCGTCGTCGGACTGCCGCTCGTAATGTTCGAGGACGCGGCGCACGCGTTCCGAGTCCCACCCTGCCGGGAATTCTGGCTGTTTCAAGTCTTCAGCGGTAAGAGGCGAGGTAAGACCGGGGCCGCCGCCGGGATGGACACGGAGGGCGTTCTCGAACGCCGCCAGTGCGTCACCCCATCGCTGTTCCTTGAGCGCAATCCATGCCGACAGGTAGTGCGCTTGTGGATCATCGGGAGCGTCCTTCACGAGGGCTTCGGCGACCGCTGCCGCCTCCGGAGTGCGTCCGGTGTCCGCTAGTAAAAACCCCACCGTGTAACGCGCCTGTGGGTTTGCGGGATCCTCTTGGAGAATCTCGTGTAGCAACTTCTCCGCGTCGAGATAGCGCTGCTCTTCCACCAACGTGACGCGAGTTGGATGCGCAGCATTCGGTCATCCGGATAAGCTCCCAACGCGGCTGTCAGAACCCCTTCGGCATCAGCATGGCGATTGAGCTCAGCTGAAAGTAGACTCGCGTGCTCCAGAGCCACGAGCGGATCCCATTGCAGGCCGTGAGTCCGCTCGTACGCAGCGAGAGCATCGTTCCACTGGCCGCTGTCGAAGCGTGCTCGACCCAGAAACCCCCACGCCACTGCATCAGAAGGATCATCGCGGACCAGTTCTTCGCAGACAGGAAGCGCTTCCGCACCGTGATTCAGAACAATCAGCATTGCGGCGAGGCCTCTTCGCGCTTCGGTGTGTCCTGGTGACTGACTCTGGGCTTGCTCGAACTGTTCAAGCGCTTCCGAATAGCGCTCAAGGCTGCTGAGCACGAAACCGAACTCGACACGACCTTCGACAAATGACGGGACGATCTTGAGCAACTCTTCGTAATGGACGACCGCGCCGTTGAGATCCCCCATTTCGCGGAGACACCAAGCCGAAAACCGCAGCGCAACGACATCATGTGGATGGAGTTTGCGGGCGAGGAGGAAGAGTGAATACGCACGCCTAATGCTAATGGCGCGCAGCCGCACGGCAGTATAGCCGACGCGACAAATGCCGCCTGCCGCCCAGTCGCCGAGTCGTCTCACACGGGTCCTGTTCGATGATACCAATGAGGGCTGCGGAGTGTCGGTCTGTTTATCGAGCGGTAAACGAAAGCCGTCAGGATAGGCCATACCATCGGTGCGGTTTTCATCCTGCAGCGATTGAGCATTCATGCCGCTTCTTCGCCGCGCTCA